>JAGQPW010000007.1:3021-77275 GCA_020426515.1 Planctomycetaceae bacterium
CAATGGAGCTGGCGTAATACGGTAGAGCCCCTTGTTCCCCTGGTCACTTGCGATGATGCGGCCTTTGGGATCGGTCGTGATGCAGACCCACGAGCCGAACTCTTCCTTCGGAACGGTGTACAGTTTCTCCACCTGAAATCCGGGCAACAGCACAAAGGTGTCGCGGGGAATACCACTTTCGCTGGCAGTCTTGCTGAATACATCTCCCCAGGGCCCATGCCCGAAGTCGCCTTTCTTGGTCAGCTCGACAGTCTCCCCGTTGTCGCGATTCAAACCGTTCCAGTCCGTTGAACTCACAACGTACTGCACTTGGCCATCGTTCAATTCAATGACCAGTTTGGCGAGGAACGCGGCGACGCCGCCCGCATTGTCGACATCCGCTGAAAGGATATTCTCCCCATTCTTCAACTGCTTTGTGATGTCCAGGTCGAGTGGAGACTGCCACTCACTGCTGCTGCCAACGGTCTTGCCATTCACCTTCAGCGTCATCACGTTGTCGCACGTTGCCTTCAGTCGGGCCTGTTTCACAGCTCCAACAGTGAACGACTTGCTGACCGTATAATGCCCATCGTTGTCCGGTCCCCAGATCCAGACCGGTTTGGGACCTTCTGTGAACGGATCCTTCTTGGGTTGAGCCGCAGCTTCCTTCGGGGCATCGATGACAACCGAAGGGGCCACTTCCGCTTCCTGAGACTGGTTCTGAAGCGTGACCAGTTCGTCCTTGGGATTTTCTGCCAGCACCAGACCGCGGAAGTGATACTCCTGCGGCTTCGTCTCCTTGTGCAATTGCAAACCAAGCGGGGAAGCCTGAAGCATTTCCGGCTTGTCGGTGAAGTCGAACACCAGTGTGCCATTGGCGACGCAGCGAATGCGGTTGCCGATGACCAGAATTTCGATCAGGTTCCAGTCTCCCTTACGTTCCACCTTGGGACCGGGCCCTCGATCGACAACGCGATTCCGACGATAGGCATCCCAGATGCCCCAGTCATGACAGAACATGACCAAGGGTCCCTTGAAGCCATGCGCATTGTCGCCCGCATCGGTAAAGCGTTCACCGAGCATGCACACAGCCGAGTGCATGGTGCTGTGCTGTGGTGACATCGTCTGCTTCACTTCCAGCAACAGCCGGAAATTGCGATAGCTCTTCTCGGTCATCAGATACGTGCTGGAAGGAACAGCATCGTCGTTCGCCCCACGAATGGCGCCATCGACCACCGACCAGCGCCCTTCCTGTCCCTGCCAGCCACTGAGATCTTTTCCGTTGAACAGGTGTTGGGCCTGCTCGCCCTGGGGCAACTTACTCACCCACGTTTCAAACGCGACAGGTTCCGCGGCCGAAAGATCGGCGCAGGTCCACAAAACAGCAGCGAGGGCCAAACTGTGTCGAAGCATCATCGTTCCAAACTCAAGGGGCATCAAATCGAAACCGGTTGATGCGGCAGTGTAGAGTGATCCGGTCCCGGGTGTCGAACGAGCCGGGGTCGCGCAGTGCTGGATCGCCGATCGAGACGGCTACTCTCTGGTGAGCCGTTGCAGCAGCGCCTGTTCGACGGCCGCGGGATCGTACACACAGCCGCCCCATGTGCCGCCACCCAGTTGCTGGAGCAGCGCCCACATGCGGGTATCGGGTGGCAGGTCTGGGTCCGGAACCAAAGGGACCGAAGGCGCGCGCTGTGCCAGAACTTCGGCTCCCTGCTGCGGCGTCAAGGGTTCCTCTTCGGTCCCCACGAAGTGTAGCGTCCCCGTCAGGTTGACGGTGTCGATCGTGATCTCAATCAGATCATGATCCCGCAGTTTGCCGACTGGTCCGCCCGCCAGTGCCTCGGGACCCACATGGCCAATACAGGCTCCGGTGGAAACACCGCTGAAGCGGGCATCCGTAATGACGGCTACCTGTTTTCCCCAAGGGAGATACTTCAGCGCCGAAGTAATCTGGTACGTCTCCTCCATGCCGGAGCCGAGCGGTCCGCGGCACATCAGTACGAGGACATCGCCCGCCTGCACCTGCTTACTGCCACGCCCCTTGATGGCGGCGATCGCATCGCGTTCACTGGTGAAGACTTTGGCCGGTCCCCTCTTACGATACACACCATCGGCATCAACAACACTGGGATCGATGGCCGTGCTCTTGATGACGGAACCTTCGGGAGCAATGTTTCCGGTAGGGAACGTCACAGTGCTGGTCAGGCCGCGTGCATGCGCCTTCTCCGGTGGCAGGATGACATCATCCGGATTGATGCCGTCCAGTTCCTGCAGCAGAGTGCGGAAGCGCGTGCGACGTTCGGATGTGGCCCACTCATCCAGTGACTCGCCAAGGGAGCCGCCTGTTGCCGTCAACGCTTCCAGCTTGAGCAGCCCCAGTTCGCGCAGGTGCAGCATCACTTCCGGAACACCTCCGGCGAGGAAGACCCGTACCGTGGGATGTCCCATCGGCCCGTTTGGCAGAACATCGACGATGCGAGGCGTCTTGCGGTTCACTTCATTCCAGTCCGCCACGGTCGGACGCTGCAGCCCCGCTTCGAACGCAATGGCCGGAATGTGCAGCAGTAGATTCGTTGATCCACCAAACGCGGCATGCAGCACCATCGCGTTGTGCAGTGCTGCGGGAGTGAGAATGTTTCGCGTGGTCAACTTGCCTTCAGTTTGCGACACAACAGCACGGGCCGATCGGGTTGCGACATCCAGCCAGACCGGTTGGCCCGATGGTGCCAAAGCCGAGTGAGGCACGGCCAGTCCCAGCGCTTCGGCAATTACCTGCGAAGTCGCCGCTGTACCAAGGAACTGACATCCCCCACCCGGGGAGCCACATGCCCTGCAGCCCATGTCGGCGGCATAGCGAACATCAATTTCACCATGTGCAAAACGGGCTCCAATCGCCTGCACTTTGCCAGCATCTTCTCCCTGTGTCGGTGGCAGCGTCACACCTCCGGGAACGATGACACCCGGCAGCTGGTGCTGGGCCGCCACTGCCATCATCATCGCAGGCAGCCCCTTATCACAGGTCGCCACGCCGATCACTCCCTTCCGCAAAGGGAGCGAACGAATCAGTCGCTTCATGACGACAGAGGCATCATTGCGATAGGCGAGACTGTCCATCATCGCCGTGGTCCCCTGTGAACGACCGTCGCAAGGATCGGAGACGTGCCCCGCGAAAGGAAGCCGTTGCAGTCGATCGAGTTCTTCCGCTGCCTCCTTGACCAGCAGACCAACTTCCCAGTGCCCCGTGTGGTAGCCAAGCGCAATCGGATGACCATCCTCGGCGCGAAGACCTCCCATGGTGCTGAGGATCAGAAACTGATCTCGTAACAGCTGGGCCGGGTCCCAGCCCATACCGGCAGCCTGTGTCATGCCGAACAGGTCACCGCTGGGACTTTCCAGCAGCATCTCCGGCGTGAGCGGCAGCGTCCCCTGAGGACCTGCGCCGGACGTCCGAATTTCAAATAGATCAGAACGGGTAGCATCAAAGAGCGACGACATAAGAGGCATTCCTGGGAGTCAAGTGGCACACAGAGGCCATCGTGACAATCAGTTGCCGATGCGTCGAGCCAATCGGCAGGCATCATGTTCTGTCGGACCCCACCAGGCTGTTTTCAGTTCCGCAGGGCACGTCAGGAGATCTGAGCCATTGCCGTTACACGGCACTACCGCTTTGCAGTTCGAGAATCCATCACCATCGTGGAGGGTCCTTTCACATCGCCCGCCTTGCTCGGAACAAACGAGGTACTCGGCGCGGACAGGTTCAGCTGTGCGAGTTCCGACCAGAATTCCTGCATTGACTGCGGACGCATTTCGGGAACGTATGCAATACATCGCATCACGAGATCTTCGAGCTGCGGCGCGAGATCCTGAGTACGGAAACATGAGGGGCGGGCGGGCTTGGTCGTTTGTGTTTCCGTCAGCAGTGCCCGCAAGGTGTCGCTCTTAAACGGCAGCTGGCCAGTCAACATGATGTAGGCCACAATTCCCAGTGAGTAGACTTCGCTGCGGCCATCCTTTTCGCGGGGATTGCGAATGATTTCCGGAGCGATGAACGGCGGTGTTCCACTGACGATCGTTCCGTCTTCTTCGGTGCCCGACAGGCTGGCCAGTCCAAAGTCCACGATCTTCACATGTGTTGAGCCATCCCAGGCTTCATTAACCATGAGATTGCGAAGACTGATGTCACCGTGAAGAATCCCACGGGCATGAGCTTCGGCCAGGGCATGCGCACTCTGCTTGAGAATTCGGACCACTGCCGACTGCTGCAGTTGTCCCTGCTCATTGACCAGCTGTTCAATGGTCTTTCCCGTGACATACTCCATCACGTAATACAACAGGCCGGCTGGAGTAACCCCGTAGTCGAATACCTGAACAAAGTGCGGGCTTTGCAGTCCGCTCATCAACTGAACCTCCGATTCAAATCGGTCCATCAGCTCTGATGTGCAGTGTTCTGCATTGATCATCTTCACGGCCACGGGACGTCGCAAACGGACGTGACGCGCCAGATAGACGGTTCCCATTCCGCCGGTGCCCAGCTCCCGTTCGAGCGTGTGGCTGCCAATTTGGTTGTTCGGTGCAATCTGTGCCAGACGCTGGCGGTTGAGTTGCTCGGCCAGCTGGTTCCCGAGTCGATCGACCAGCGGCACGCGTCCCGGCCAGTCCTGACCTTGTGCCGTCAATTGTTCGTCTGTCAGGCCGAACAGTTTGAGCAGGTTGATTTCGGGAGCAATCGACTGAATGGTCCACTGGCTGTTGAGCCCCATGGGCATCGGGTCAAGTTCAGAGGACAGCAGCGATGCGAGGACACACACCTTCTCGTCGACGTTGACCGACGCGGGTTCCGTCGCCAGCCGCTCAAACTGGTGATGTGACCGAACCGCCTCCACAATCGATGTCGAGAACTGCCAGGTGGTCAACAGTTCGGCCATCAGGTCTGCGTGTGTCCAGCCGAATGTTGCCAGTTCAAATTCCGACAGTGAGCTTTCTCGACCATCGAACGACATGTATTCATCGCGGAAATGATCCCGGAGTACGGGGCCGAGCAGATCCTGAAGCAATGTTGCGATATAGGCCCCTTCGGCATCGGCGTCGAGTTCTTTGGCCAGCAACAACGCATAGACAGCGCGTTCCACTGCCTCTTGTTGATGCCGCCGCAGAACATGCGGATCAAGGGTGGTAGAAACCGTGCGTTGCAGAGCTGCTGTCAGCACAAGGGTGCGGGCTTTGGCAAGCCCCATCATGGAGATGGCCTGCTGGACACTTGTTACGCGCCGACGGGCACCAAAGGCGACACCATTGGCGTACCGCAACAGTTCCGCTGTCAGCACGGGGTCTTTTTCCAGAGGAGCAGCCGCCGCCACGACAGTGACGTCGGGCGATTGCGACAGATCAGAGAACCGGAGCACTGCTTCGGGAGCAGTAGGCAAAGTGATCCCGAGATCCGCTATCTGAGGTACCGCTCGACTGACTTTCCCATCACCGCCGACATTGCAGGCTTGCATAAGAACCAATCTCCCGTAACTGCTGCTGAATCGGTTTTTGACGACGCTGAGAGTGATCAACACAACTCAGGTTGTTCGCCAACAGGCCCGCAAACGTCGGGCAGACTGATCGGATTCGAAGCGTCTGCAATGGCAGCAGACAACACCGAAACTGTACTACATGAAATCTGACACGCTGAACTTCACCGCTGAAATTTGCCCGGCAATTGACACGAAACGCAGCTTCTCGTGTTCCGACAACTGCTTTTTCCGGAAGTTCGCCGACTCGCTCGTGAAACACACTGCCACTGCACGAACTTCGCTCATGAAAAGTCGAACAATTTGACGCGAACTTGCCAGCTAATCGCGGCTCGATCAGTCAGGCAATCCGATCTGACGATCATCGCACCCAATATGTCGGTTAGTCAGCCCGTCGATTGCCCCAAGTGCAGCACTTCGAAGCAGCTTTGTAGCTCAGCCGACTGACAACTGATACTGCGTCTGTTGCGGGAGGGGGGGGATGGCCCCACTCCGCTCCAGGTCGGTCGCTTCCTGCTCAATCCCCCGGAACGCAGACAGCAGTTCGGAGACAATTCCGTGTGCGGACTTCCACGCAGCCGGAGTATTCTCGCCCAGCTGTCCCATCGCAAACACCATCAGTCGGTGAATGTTTGCGGCGACCTCGTCGTGCTCCGGATTGATGCCCTCAAGAACAGCGACAAACAGCTTCATCGCCCGCAATTGGTGCTTCGCAAGTGCCGACGTTTCTGCCGGATCAGACTCAATGCCACGCTGCAGGGTCCGCTCAAGTTCACCGTACAACTCGATCAACATTTTGATTCGAGTCCACTCGCGCGCGTTGCTTTGGCGGTAAGACTGATAACTGGACATTTCCTAAAGCCCCTGATTACTAAGAGGTACTGCTGGAGGTGCCGAGACTTGAAAGTGATGACAACTGACTTCCCAACATGGTGCTTGTTCCTTGAAGTTCGGAAATCGCCGACTCCAGCGCTTGCATTTCCTTGAGCAATTGAGCCTTCTGATCCTCAAAGAGTTTGTTTTGACGGTCAATCGTTTCCTGAATGGCATCCGCGCGATCTGAGAAGCTGCGGTTCACAACTCCCAGCCGCCCGGACGTGGCATCAAGCAGATTGCTCAACAGGTTGTCCAGGCGGGAGCCAACCCCCTGAGTCACGGTCAGCTCGCCTTCAACGCCAGCAACAATGTCGTCCGGCCCCAGTGAGACGCGCACCTGCAAACCCGCCGTGTTTTCGTTCGTTGACAGCCCGGACAGCACTCTTCCGTTGCCCGTCGCTGCTTCGACCTGACCATTCACGATGAACTGCCCGGCGACATCGACTCCAAGGTCGCTCTGACCGGCTGTCAGCCCGAGCGTGGCGAGAGCAGTCCCGGAATGAATGATCAGTTCCGACGACTTGCCGTAGGTCTGCGACGTCAGCGAGAGAGTGCCATCCGGGTTCACCGATGTCGAGACCCGCCGACCGGACACGTTGGGATGCGCATTGATCGTACTGGCCAGTTTGGCCGCCAGTTCTGAGCGTGTGTACGTCCCGGACGCCAACACAATGTCGATCTGCTGCCCGTCGAGCGTCACACTCAAGGTGTTGTTGGAATCGTCAATGACTGACGACGCGGCGAGGCTGGTTCCCCCAGCGACTGTGGCCCGTTCGGCCGCCTGAATAATGTCGACCTGATACGGCGTTGAGGAAGCCTTGGTCTCACTCGATCCCAAGACAAATGAAATGCCGCTGTTCGTGGACTCACCAGCCAACGCGAAGAGTTTTTTCACATCGGAAGCAGACGCGTTCTCCACCCGACCGCTGAGAATGTCCGTCAACCGCGTTTTGTTCAATGACAACGTGCCATCGTCATTGAACGACAAACCAATGGCCGTCAGTCGATTGATCGGTCCGGTCAGTCCCTCAACAGAACCTTGCAGTCCCAGCTGAATCGAGTTCTGAATCTCCAGCACGGAGTATTCACCCAGCAGCGGACCAGCAGCGCCCGAATCGGGAACATACTTGGTCTGCGCAGCAATCGTGTTGATCAGGCCATTGTACGCAGAGACGAAATCTTCGACAGCTGCCACTCCGGCATCGACCTTGCCGGCAATGCTGATCGTCACATCCTGGCCAGGTGCCGCTTTAAGCAGATCAAGCGACACCCCTGGCAGCAGGTTGTCTACGCGCGTATTGGAAGAGGTCACGGTGATCGCCCCGGCCCCGCTACCCAGCTTGACCACCGAGTCTGCGGCTGCCTGGACTGGGTTCCCAAGATCGAAAACGACTTGAGTCTGCTCTCCGGAGTCCGCTGCCAGCGTACTGTTGATCTGAATTTCCTGGCTGGTGCCCGTTTTGTCGGAGGACAGCAGCAGCCGATACCCGGTTCCCGTTTGAATCACTGCCGCAGAGACGCCCTCGACCTCATTGGAAATGGTTGTCGCCAGTGCCTGCAGATTGTCGTTCGAGCCATCGACCACAATTGAAGCGAGCGGTCCATCTCCAGCACGGATTTCCAAAGTCCCGTGGGTCAGTCTGGCCTCTGAGGAAGAGAATTCCTGGGACGCAACCTGATGAGCCCGGGCAATGGACTCGACCGAGACGTGATGAATTCCAGGAGCCGCGGCCGAACCAGCGGTGGCCACCAGCACTGACTCATCGGAACTGGCAACCGAGAGCTGCTTCAGCACGTTGTTTTGTGAACGTGCGAGCGTAGAGATGGTGCCGCGAAAAGCGACGATCGACGCTTCGATGGTTTGAAACGCCGTCTGCTTCTTGAGAATCTCGCTCTTCTGCAACTTCAGGCGATCGATGCGCTGCTGCTGGATCTTTGTCAGACCCTCAACAATAGACTGCGTATCCAGTCCAGACGCAATTCCATCAATGGTAAGCATACTGCCGTCGCCTGGTTATCCGTAACGTACTCTCCCCAAAGTCGAAATCCTCCGCCGGAAACCAAGCGTTTCCGACGGAGGTTCTTTCGATGAGAAACGCGACTACCGCAGCAGAGAGAGGATCTGCTGTGGCAGCTGGTTGGCGTTTCCAAGGACCGAAGTACCAGCCTGGACCAGAACCTGATACTTGGTGAAGTTGGTAATTTCAGCAGCGAAGTCAGTATCGCGAATCACGGATTCGGCGTTCACCGTGTTTTCCAGAGTCGCACGCAGGTTGTTGGCTGTTGAAGCCAGCGTGTTCGACTGGAATGCACCGAGCGTACCACGCTGATTGGTGACGTCGCTGATGGCCGCATCGATCACACCCAGGGCGTCCTGAGCTTTGGTCGCGGAGGTCACATCGATTTCGGACAAGCTTGCGAACTGATTTCCAGCCACTCCAACACCCAGGGCACCCGAGGTTGCCTTGCCGATCGCGACCTTTGCGGTCTGGTTGGCGTTGGCACCGATCTGGAACACAAGCGAGTTGTCAGTCACGGTCACGTTGCCCTGAGCACCAGTCACGGTTGAAGTGACATCGGAGCCATCGGTTGCCAGCTGCAGTGTCAGCCCCTTGGCCGTACCTGAGGTCGCGGTGACAAGATTTCCCTGGCCGACGAAGGTTGTTCCACCGATGGTGGCCTGGATATCGACACCCGTATCGGTCAGGGCCGTTGTTCCAAGCCCGGTGCTGGTGGTCGCAGCTGCCACATTGGACACGACTTCGATTGACGAGCTGGACCCGAAAGCCGAAGTGTACAGGCGAGTGGCACCACCCGTTCCGCCGTTGTCAGCAACCACACCGGTCTGTGCCGAGTAGGTGTTGATCTTGGTGATGACTTCGTTCTGAGTCAGGCCGGCGCTCAGGCTGATGGCCACGCCATTGATCGACACGACTTCGTCAGCAGCCAGTGCACTTCCCTGAACCGCACCAGCTTCGACGTTGGCACGTTCGCCAACCGTGCTCACGCTGACAGCGTAAGTCCCGGCGGTTGTGCTCCCGTTGGCCTTCACAAAGGTGACATCGGTATCGCTGGTCAATCCACTGACACCGGCACTTCCATCCAGCAGCTTCTTGGTACCGAACTGCGTGTTCTGTGAGATACGGTTGATCGTATCCAGAATGTTGTCGATTTCTGCCTGGTTGGAAGCGAGGGCATCATCATCGTTCACACCGGCGTTGGCTGAATCGATGGCCAGACTGCGAACCTTCACGAGCAGCGAGTTGATTTCCGTCAGAGCCCCTTCGGCGGTTTGAACCAGCGAAACGGCTTTGTCGGTATTGTCGATGGCCTGTTCCAGACCAGCGATCTGAGCACGCTGCTTTTCTGAAATCACCAGAGCCGCAGGACCATCCGATCCGCGGTTGACTTTCAAGCCCGATGACAGGCGTTCGACGGACTGGGCCAGCTTGGAGTTGGCCCGGTTCAAGTTATTCTGCGCGTTCAGCGAAACAACGTTGTTAGCAATGGACAGTGCCATGACTCAGCCTTCTTTCTAGTTGTGGGGAATCGGGTCGGGGTTCAGTCGCATGTCACATGGACGAACTGGATGACCCACCATGGTCGGGAAGAAACTCTTGCAGCAGATTGGTAGCTGCTGCATCGGCGGCCAGACGGGTTGAGTACTCTCCCCGGTCGAGCTTGGCTTTGGCCAGTGCCACCACATCGGGTCGCACGGCATTGTCTTCCCTGACCGACCTGAGCAATCCTGCGAGGACATCCTCTTCCGTTCGCTGAACTCCGCGTGCATCCGGGGAATTCCCAGTACTCAACACTCCACTCGAATTGCCCTGCATCGCAGAGGATTTCGGAGCGGAAAGTTGATGCGGTGTCGTGTGGAAATGGTTGATCTGCATAACTCAGGTCTTTCTAACCAGCACCAAGGCCAAGCAACGTATCGAAGCATTTCCCGAGGACTTGCCCCCTATTCCGCACAATTCGCCGAAATTCACGGCAACAGAATGGGGTAGCTGAGGCAATTTTGCCGATTTCAATGATTGACAACGTCTTTACGCCGCAAATCCAGGCAGAAACCCCTTGTCCTCTCAAGATTCCCCAATCATTGAGCGGCAACAGTCCCCGTATCGAAAGCTGATACTGGTGGGACTGGTGAGCCTGTGCGCTGCGGCCACGGGAATGGCATTGTCGCTGTACGGCAGCCAACTGCTGATCAAAACCACCAAATCACCCCAATCCACCAAGACTGCCAATAAAGGCGGTCCCCTCCCTGCCGCAATTGAGCGTCCCGATTCCATCTCGCCCTTCTCTCTTACATTGAGTGGGGAATCGCTGCTGGATGAGCAGTACGAATGGAGTGGAATTTCGATCACTGAACGTGTTCGCCGGGGAGAGGAGTTTCTGCGCAGTCATGAGCCCCAGCGGGCCGCCGAGGAGTTCGGTCTCGTCCTCGACAGTCCGGCCGACGAAGCCACTCACTCCGGCCGAACCTACTTGATGTACGGTATTGCCCGGGAACTCCTGGGCGATCTGGATGGCAGCCTGCGGTCTTACCGAGAAGCTTTCCGACGTGCGCAGCATCCCTGGCAGAAAGCCTGCGTCACCTTGCGTCTGGCGCACGGAATGTCTCAACAGGACGACCAGTGGGCGACTGCCGTCGGAGTGCTGATGAGCAGCATGCTGCGGCAGGGAGCCGCGACCCCCCTGAATGTCTACAACGAGTCCATCATTTCATTGTCGTTGTATATGACGGGCAAACAGTCGGACATTCCGGCCACGACACATCTCATCGATGATGCCACGCTGCTGGTTCCTCCCTGTCCGGTCAACCCGGACGACATCCTGCAACAATGGGATCAGGCTTGGAGCCTTCCCAGCGACGCCATCACGCAGCTGCAACTGGACTCGGTTCGAAAACTGGGGCCGCAGCCCAACGAGTGGCTGATCAAGGTGAAGTCCCCCACGATGGCCGTTGAGGATCTGCTGTCCGCACTCGCTCAGAAGGGGGAATGGGCATTGCGTATCACCGATGCCGGTCGTCACATCCTGAGCGGTCGCTCCATCACCCTGAACACTCGTGAACTGTCCACCGAAGTCTTCCTGGATGCCCTTTTGTTGCCGCTTGGTGCAGAGTGGCAGTTCGACGGACAGGTCCTGCAGGTGAGCAGCATCGCGGAGACGATCCCCACGGAAAGTCCGCAACCAAAGCAGCCGGTCGAATGGTCGTATCAGAATCGGGCGGCCAAGTACCTGCGCTTTGGACTCGTCCAGGCACAGGATCATCCCCTGGCCCCCAAGGTCTACACCTACCTGGCAAGGCTGGAACTGGCCAGTGGGAAGGCGGCGGCCGCCGCAGGCTACATGGAACAGGTGCTCAACCAGTTTCCTTCAAGTCCGGTTGCCGCCACGATGTGGTTCAATCTGGCCCGCATTCGAATGCAGGAAGGACAACGTCCGCTGGCCCTGCAGGCATTCTTCCATTCCGCAGATCACATGGACGGCGCCCTGACAACCGGGGCCAGCTATCTGTACGCCGGTCGGCTGTTGATCGAAGAACAGAAGCCAGACAAGGCCATTTCACTTCTTTTCCGCAGCACTACGCTCCTGACCGGCGAACCACGTGGGCGCGCAGCGCTGCTGCTGGCAACAGCCTACCTGATGACCGAGGAACTGTCCTCAGCCAATCAGGTCTTGTGGGACAACCAGAAGGACATTGCCCTGCCACAGCTCGATGATCAGGCCGCTTTTCTCACCGCATTCATTCGGTATCGCAGCAGCCCACCCGCTCGCAAGGAATACATGGCCCGTAACCTGATGACGGCGATGACGCACCTCGATCGCGAACGGCTGTTTGGCGAAAGCTGGTTTCTCCTGCAGGCCGAAGCCTGTCATGAACTGGGCATTTCGGAGGAACGGCAACGAATCATCATGAGTCAGTTGCAGAAGCCGCTTCCGGAAGCTCAACAACTGCAATTGCGGCTGATGCTGGGACACGTCGAACTGAAAGACAAGAACGCCGCAACAACCGCAACGGAGGCCGATGCCCTGCTGAGCATTGAACGTGCCCTCCGACTGGAACGGCAGGGCCAGACGGCTTTGGCCATTGCAGAGTGCAAGCGGTTGCTGGCGGAGGAATCCACTTCCAAAGACAACCGATTAAAGACGCTCGCCATTCTGGGCCGGTGCTACCAGCAACTCGGACAGCACGACAATGCCATCCTCTGTTTCGTGGGGATGCTTCCCTCCGATGTCGCTTCCATCGGTACAAATCCCGACACACAGGATCAACAATGAGCCGCGAACGATCCTCTCGTGACAAACCGACCCGCCGTGAAAAATTCACGTGGCGCAAGTGTCGACATGGCGTTTTCACCCTCGCCGCCATGAGTCTGCTCACACACCTGGCTCGGGGAGCTGACACTCCGGATCTCAGCGTTCCCGTTCCGCTGTTCCAGCAGGCCGCGATCGAGTCATCTCGTCCATTGCCTTCGGCATCAGCGCAGGTGGACGAATCGTCCGATCTGCAAATCCTGAAGGAGGCGCGAATCAAAGAGCTGGAACGGCAGATTCGTGAGGTGAAAGACCGGATCTCCCGGCTGCGTTCACAGCGTCAGATCGACGAGACGAAAGTCACGCGAGAAGCGACTTCCAATTCCGATTCCCTTCCAACCACTGAGGTGACCCCAGGGAATCTGATGGTCCCCGATCCGATGCCGGTTCGAGTCACGCCGCCAACCCCGGACCACACGGTTGCTCCAGCCGACGTCAAGGTTGCCCCCAAGCCAGAGACTCCGACTCCTGAGACTTCGACTCCCGGTCCCGCTCCAAAGCCCACGGTCCAGCAAGGCGAGCCGGCTGTCGTGCAATCCCCACCCGGAATGGCCGACCCCGCTTCCGCTGAACCGAAGTCGACACCAGATGCCACACCGACCCCGGATCGGGTTTTGATTCCGCTACGTCCCGGGGCCCCTGCGCCTGCGTTTCCTCCGCGACTGCCAACCACTGTCGGCGGGCCGGTAATACCGGAACCAGAGAACACCATCCCGACAGAAAGTGCATTGAACGGGCAAGTCGACCGTATGGCGCTGGCAAACAGCTTGTATGCGACTGGTCAGTTCGAACAATGCCTGCAAACGCTTGATGCCGTTCTGGACTCCAGCCTGACTCCCGATGACAAGTTGTGGAAGGTGTACCTGAGGGCCTCCTGTCATCGCAGCCTCAACAATACTCAGGAAGCCGTCCGCATTTATCGAACGATCGCCAGCGGACCGGAAACCGCCTGGACTCATGACCTCGCGCTGTGGTGGCTGGATCACCTCAGCGAGCGTGACGAACTGATCAAGCAAACCGAACTGCTGCGCACAGTCCTGACGGAATTCAAAAAGGAGACGAAGCAACTTGACCAGCCTCTCAATTGATCCCCTGTCAGATCCAATTCGTGCGCTGCAGCAGTCGACCGAGGCATGCCAGCAGCTGGCTCTGCAGGTTGTACAAGCCTGCGAAACAGAGAGCCCCGCATTCCTTTCCCCGCTGAATCAACTGCGATCACAGCTCAAGAACCATGAACGGCGGTGGGATGAATGGACGAAATCACGTAGTGAGCACCCCACCACCAACATCAGCCCAGAAACTCAAAGCCAGGTCGACCAGCTCATTCATTCGGTGACCCATCTGATGGAAACACTCAAGCAGCTGGAACGGAAACTTGAATCGCGACGTGACGCGATCGCGCCGCGCATCGGTCGACTTCGCGAAGAAACACGTGGACGATCGGAATACCTGCGGGTCATGCAGTAACCATGGCCTCCGGGTGTGACAGACGCCCGACCAGCGACATCAAAGGACATCACGGAGCCGGCGGAATTCGGTGGAACGGAACTATGGAGACACACATCGTCACACGCTCGCCCTGCATGCGGCAACTGCTCGATCAGGCCGAGAAGTTTGCTGCATCGGGAGCCACAATTCTGGTAACCGGGGAGAGCGGCACCGGTAAGGAACTGCTGGCACGATTCATCCACAAAGCGAGTCCCATGCGGGCGGGTGCCCTGTTGGCGGTCAACTCGGCCGCATTCTCTGAGACTGTCGTGGAAAGCGAACTGTTTGGTCACGAAGCAGGCGCGTTTACGGGAGCCATCGCCCAGCGCAAAGGCCGGTTCGAACAGGCTGCTGGCGGGTCAATCTTTCTCGATGAATTTGGCGAACTCACCTTGCCCATGCAGGCCAAGCTGCTCCGAGTTCTGGAAGAAGGCGAGTTTCAACGTGTGGGTGGAAGCACCACCCAGAGGCTGCAAGCTCGCGTCATCGTGGCGACCAACAAGGATCTGCAGGAAGAAGTTGCTTCGGGACGCTTTCGGGAAGACCTGTTGTATCGAATCAATCCGCTCGAACTGCATGCCCCTCCATTGCGTCAGCGCATGGACGATCTCCCGCTACTGGTTGAACATTTCCTGGCACAGTTTCAATCTCAGGGAATCGCCACAGCCAAAACCGTCCAGCCTGCGGCCATGAATCGACTGCTCGATTATCACTGGCCTGGCAATGTTCGCGAACTGCGCAACGTTCTGCTGCGAGCGGCTGTGCTGGCAGGCGAACAGCCGATTGAGCACGTTCAGTTCCCGGCGGAACCGCCCCGCATCCTGCCATTTGCTCCTCGCGTTGCACGGGAGCTCGCCGCATTGCCACTGAGTGAGATTGAGCGTCTGACAATCATGGAACGCCTGGAACATTGCGACGGCAACCAGACACGCGCGGCGGCGACATTGGGAATCACATCGCGAACATTGCGAAACAAGCTGGCTGAGTATCGAAAACTGTCGGCCACGGGCTGATTCGACCGGAAGAATCTTCCGGACCAGTCGGAAGAAATTTCCGCGCCGCCTCACCTGCGCAGCGTGTAGCGTGACTACGCAAAATAGGTTATCCGCTGATATTGGCGGCCTGCAGTACGCTCCGAAGGTCGCTGAGATCACAGTGGCACATCACTTGCACAATGATGCACCTGAGGTTGGTAACCGAAGGATTGAAAGCCGTGCAAGGATCGCCCGCGCCCATTGATATTCTGCGTACGTTCGTCCCTCAGAAGGACGGACATGGCGCTCCCGTTGCAGGGTGGGATGACCCAGCTTCGGCATCCATCGCGGGTGGCTTCTCCGGGATTCTCGCGATGCTCGTGAGCCCTCAAACGAACAAGGGCACACCAACAGACCCAACCGCACCACAGCCAGCCCCTTCAGCATCATCGGATGCAGGTGCTGTTGAGGCCGCAGACGCCGACGAAACCGACACAGCCGAAGTCACCGGACTCTCCCCGAATCTGCTGATTCAGGGGACACTGACATTGCCGCCCGAGACGGAATCTGCACTCGTTCTTCCGACGCCACCTTCAGTGCAGCCCGACTCCAATGTACCCACGGCAGTTGCCGGAACGACCGCGAATGTGAACCCGACGGCACCATCCGTATCGGGCGAGCCTGCCAAGGTGCAGCTGGCGGAAAGCCTGCTGGCCACGTCTGCAGCCACGCCCGCGAATCAAGCCGAGCAACCATCGCAGAATCAGTCTGCGCAGCCACATCGCGAGTCGCGCCCCGAACAGATTTCCACTCCGGTGCAGGTCAGCCCGGAGCCATCCTCAGTACCCGTCGAAAGCTCTCCGTCAGAACTGGCTGACAAGCCTGCCTCAACATCAGCAAAGCTCGACACTGCGGTTTCCACACAAGAAGTTGAACCGTCCGACGGGAGCGCGTCCAACGCAAGTGGCCTGGTACGCCCTGCAGTCGCCGAGACGACCGTGGAATCACCACTTCCTCCGACTTCACCTGCCCTGGAGGATGCGCGAAGCGAAATACAATCCCGGCACACCCAACAGCAGGCACCTACTGCGGAACAGGCGTCAACGCTGGTTGTCCCGGCAACACCCAGCGCGGGCCCCGAGCGTGGGACACTGGACGTTGCCGTCGGTAGGACTACGACCTCAGCGGCCCCATCGCCGCAGTCCACAATCCCGATCCAGAATGCGGGTGTGAATCGTACCGAGGCCAACAGTCCAACAGTTCCCGAGTCGTCGAAGGCAGAACCAGGAACTCCCGGAACAATTCAAGGGGCGCCTGAAACGCCAGCGCAGCCCGCGCCTGTAATCGAGAACCAGACTCCGCCTGTTTCAACACCAACCGGATCCGCATCCGATGCCGCTCTGGAGACACCACCCGTTGCGGTACCTGGGCCATCATTGGTGACCTCGGTGGAACAACCACCCAGCCGTCCGCGAGTGACTGGTGACTCAGCTGCCAAGGACATCCTCGTCAGCAGCGTCGAGCCGCAAACTGCGGCAGTACAGGCACCCGTTGCGACGCCGCGTTCGCAGGAACGACAACAACATCCGGAAGATCAGTCTGCATCGCCTCAGCCCGAGACACCCGCTCGAGACGCTGCGATGCCGAGGCTGAGCTCCACAGATTCGAAACGGTCGGAGGCAGTCTACCGGCAAGTTGCCCGTGATGCGTCAACAGCACGAATCACATCCCCCCCCGCACTGTCGGTGGCGGGAGTGGAATGGAATCCTCCACCAGAAGCTCCACTCAAAGGATCACCGGGATCAACTCACGCTGCCGTCACGGGAATTGAAGGCGTAAGTGTTGCGCAGACAGGCGCTGCCACCGCTACCTCAGCCAGTATGGGCATGCCGGCCGTCGTGGCTCCAACATCCAGTCTGGTCTCGACACCTGATTCGTCTCAGATGCGCAGTGACTTCGTCGCTCAGGCGGCCACACTGATTCAGAGTGTCCCAGCAGGTGACGAACAACGTGTCATGATGCGGCTCGATCCACCGGAACTGGGCCGCGTGCTGATTCGTATCCGCCGCAGCAGCGAGAAACTCAGCGTTCACATTGAATCAGAATCCGCGAGAACACTCTCCGTGCTCCGCGAACAACATGGACAACTGGTCGACAGTCTCACCAACGGAATGTCCGAATCGGGACAAATCGACCTCAGCTATTCAGACGGACAACAACAAGGGTGGGAGCAGACCGAAGAGCAATTGCCTCGACTGGTACCGTTCCCAGTGGAATCCGATGCGGGAGGTTCGGGAGAAGTCCCGGCAGCCCGCCAGGAACTCAACTTCGTCGCCTGACGCAGCCCCATCGAACACAGAATTTCAGAAGGAACCCGACATGGATGTCACCGGAACGAGCTCTGCCAGCACCATCGACCAACAGCAGTTCCTGAATCTGCTGGTCACTCAATTGAAACACCAGGATCCGTTGAACCCGATGGATCAGCAGGAGCAGATTGCGCAACTGGCCCAATTCTCGACCGTGGAAGGTATCGAGAAGTTGAACGCCAGCTTCAGCCAGATGCTGAACATGCAGATGCTCACCAGCAGCAGCAACATGCTGGGAGCGACCGTGGAGTACAACAGCGAAGATTCGCTGCTGCCGCTCACAGGAACGGTCGAGCGAATTGCCACAAAGAACGGATCTCTGCAACTCACCATCAACGGGGAACAGGTTCCGATCGAGAACGTACTTGCACTCGTGCAACCTTCTGCTGCCTGATTCCAGCCTCGCGAACGGTCACTTCAAGTAACCATTGCTCCGCAAGAGCATCATCTTTCTTACACGGACCTTTAATCCCCAACACGACGCAGTGTGGGGCGTTCACAATCTCCGCTGACAGTGATGTCAGCGGCGGACTGGCGCCTCCCTGGACTGAAAGGAAGCTCCCATGGCCAATCCTCTGATTACCGGCGTATCCGGACTGTCTGCTCACCAGAAGATGATAGAGGTCATCGGCAATAACATTGCCAACATGAATTCAACAGCCTTCAAGTCCAGCCGCGTGTTCTTCTCCGACATCTACTATGAAACGGTGAGTTCCGGCACTCCAATACAGGTGGGAACCGGATCCAAAGTCGCCACAATTTCCGTGGACACCACGAACGGAAACCTGGAAACCACCGGTCGAAAATTCGACTTTGCCATCGATGGCGAAGGCTACTTCGTCGTGGACTCCGAAGTGGGCCCACTGTACACGCGATCGGGAGTGTTGAGCGTCGACCAGGAGGGATTCCTTGTTGATTCCTCAACGGGATTTCGCGTGCAGCGCTATGGGACCGTCGGAGAACCCGATGGAGCAAATCCATCGTTCCAGGTCCCCGGATCATCGAACATCGCCGTTCCAATAGGGGCCGCTATTCCGGGCAACAGCACGTCCCTCGCCACTCTCCGGGGCAATCTCCCTTCTACTACGCGTGCGGCTACACAACAAACGTTAACCACGTCGAACCGCCTGCTCGCGGGAGGCGTGAGTGCAACTGGGACAACACTGTTGAACAGCCTCGATTTCAATACCTCGCCCTACAACGCGGGGGACACGATTGACATCTCCGGCGTGGATGCCGACGGAACCGTCATCTCGGGAAGCCTGGCTGTGGATGGAACGACCACAGTGAACGATCTCATTGCGATGCTGAACAGCCTGTATTCCGGGGCAACCGCGGCGCTGAACATCGACGGAGAACTGACGCTGACCGCAAACGAGACGGGGACTTCGTCACTGAACGTAGCACTCAGTGACAACCCCGCCAACGTCGGCGGATCGGACTTCGCCGGAAACCCCATGACCACCACCACGCTGGGCCGAGCGGGTGAATTGATTCGCGGAGGAATCGAAGTCTTCGACGCTCGTGGAGACGGCCATCTTGTGGGGCTTGCCTTTGAAATGCAGCCCGACGGGACCTGGAACATGACGGCCTCCCTGGATAGTGCCGAAGGTGACCTGCTCATTGGCGATGTGAACGGAATCAGCTTTAATTCCGATGGCAGTTACGCTGGCATCGCCGGTGGAGGATCTGCGATCCTGAGCATCCGCTTCGCCGGGCAGACTGATCCACAGCT
Organism: Planctomycetaceae bacterium; assembly: GCA_020426515.1. Taxonomy (GTDB): domain Bacteria; phylum Planctomycetota; class Planctomycetia; order Planctomycetales; family Planctomycetaceae; genus JACKHO01. The sequence goes on from JAGQPW010000007.1 coordinate 22,289, forward strand.
GATTGATCTCGCTTTCGGCGATACCGGATCACTTAGTGGCCTGCGTTCAATAGGGGGTGAGCCGTCATTATCTGCAGAGCAGGACGGCTTCGCTTCCGGAACTTTGGCCTCGGTAAACATCAGCGGCAATGGTGTCATCACCGGACTGGGAACCAATGGCCGTCAAATTCCGCTCGCGCAAATTGCCATTGCCTCGTTCCGCAACCCGTCCGGTCTCGAAAATGTCGGTAACGGCATGGCGCGGGCCACTCTGGCCAGTGGTGACGTGGAGATCGGTACGGGCGAATCTGGTGGCCGCGGGTCAATCCGCAGCGGACAACTGGAGCAATCCAACGTCGATCTGGCTGCGGAGTTCACACGGCTGATAATCGCTCAGCGTGGTTTTTCCGCCAATGCCCGATCGATCAGCGTCGCCGACGAGATGTTGCAGGAGCTGACTCAGCTGCTGCGGTAGTCTCAACGCTGACGGGATAAACCGACTGCACCACCGATGCGGCCACTTCGTGAGCCACCGCATTCAGGAATGTGCGCGGACTGGTTCGGGTCAATGCGCGAGCTTCTTCAATGGCCGGGATGACCGGCCGTCGAAGTTTTGCATTCCCTTCGCGGCTGGGCTCAATCGGCTGGAAGTCTCCACTCGATTCCCAGGCCCCGGAGATCGACGACTGGACAAGACCGGTCGCCGGATTGATCAGATGGAACGTGGCCCGCAACCGCATCGGCTGGTACGGATAGAACTCATGGACCTCGATATTGACGACAACATCGGGGCCGGCAGGCATTGCTCCCGCAGCCACCGCAGACTCCATGATCGCCGGAGCGTTTACCAGCGCGCTTCCATCGTTCGGGACAACCTTGAATCGTCCCGTATTGATCAATGCTGCAGCCAGGTCGCTGCACAGGAGATCTTCACAGCCTTGAGAATCGTTAAGCTGCGTACTGACCGACATTGTGCCGGTAGGAATTACGCCAACATGCGGTTGAACCACCACCTTGAGCGGATCGTAAACAACCGGCGGTGCCATGGCGGTCCCCGCCTCTGGTGCGCACTCGACCGTTCGACATCCGGTGCCAGCGGCGATCAACAGGACCGGAATCCATGGCGACAGTCGGGAGAAACGACTCATCGATTCACCTCCGACGAATCCTGTTCGGCTTCTGCCGTCAAGACGGTTCGTAGTGAATTCGACAGACTCTCCAGCGCTTTCAAATCCTCGAGTTGCTGACGTTTGAAGTCGGCCTGCATTTGAGCGATGGTGCCTTTGCACTCCATGACCTCGTGCTGCAGCCGCACAGTTTCCTGCGAGGACTTCATCAGCAGAGTCCGCAGTTCTTCGGTTTGCGCCATACTCTCTTTCAACTGGTTTTCCAGCCGCCCAATTCGCGAATTCAGTCGCGTCTCGATGTCCTCCGCCTGCTGAGACAGCGACTGCTGCCGCCGGTCGCATTCAGCGCAGTTCGCTTCTGCAGTCTGCGATCGTGTTTGCTGTGCTGGCGGAAGCAGGTTCGGTTCTGCCGCACGAGGTGCATTTCCGCCGGGCGAATCAGCATGCGGTCGACACGACGGAAGACATCCGTCATCCGATGGCAAAGCCACCCAGGGAGATGAGGAGCCTTTCGCCTGGGAAGGCGCGGGGGCTTCATAAGCGACGGTTGTGGCCGCAGCCGATGCTCCCTCGGAACCGGCCACCGGCGGAGCTGCCGGAAAGTTGAGCGAACTGACATCGCGATCTCGCGTGATCACACATCCGGTCGTCGAGAAGCACAATGCCAACAGGCTGCACAAAGCCATTGTCCGTGGACCGAAAGCCCCCAGGCAGCTGCGCATACGCCACCCGTGACTGGTGAAAGTCAGAATCGATTGTCGAGTTGTGGGCAGGTGTCTCATGGCGTTATTACTTTGCTTCAACTTCGCAGCTCAATGACCCCCGTCAGGTGCATAGTCGCATTCGGCGACGATGACTCGTCCACAGGCACACGTCACCTTCAGCCCGGCAACGCGATCTCCATCTCGTTCAAGTTCAACATGTGCAGACGCCGGGCACTGTTCGTCAGAAATGAAAACAGGCTGCCGCGACATGACGACGTGCGCAGCGGGAATCACCCGACTGCCGTATCGAGCAGTTTTCGTGGCCGATCCTGCTCGTTCAGCGAAACCGTGCATCATCAATTGTGAACCAAGTGTTGTTGCCATCGTACTCACGCTGTTGCTGCGGACATGATGCGTTTGAGTTGCAAGTGCGCCTGGGCGAGCAGACGGGAGACTCGAGACTCTGAGAGGCCAAGGACCTCGCCAATCTCGCGCAATCTCAGGTTGTCGGTGTAGTACATGGAAACAATGATGCGTTGCCGTTCCGGCAGCCTCATCATCGCTTCCGCCAATCGTTCGCGGTTGTCTTCGAACTCGGCCTGGTCCATTTGATCGACCGGGCTGGCTGCAACGGCGAACTCATCATGCCATTCGTCGGGCCGCACCACTTTTGTCGACACGAGGCATTCTTCGATGGCCTCGATCGACGTTCCCAACGCGTGTGCCAGTTCCTCGACGGTGGGGTACACGACACAACGACTGGTGTACTCGCGAATGCGGGTCCACAACTCCATGACCTGCTGGGGCAAAGGACAGTTGCGACGCATTTCGTCGAGCACCGCACCACGAATTCGCTGATACGCAAAGGCGCGGAAGTCGCTTCCACGGGCACCATCAAATCGCGACGCCGCTTCGACGAGGCCCAGCAGACCGGCACCTTCCAGATTGTCGCGATCCACATGCCCCGGCGCATCCACCAGCAAACGGCCAAGCACATGACGCACGAGATCCAAATGGTCGACGACCAGTTGGTCACGCGTGGTCTGACTCGACCGTTGGTGATAGATTTTTTCTGCCGCTGCGTTCATGACGCTATTCCCTTAGCGAATTCTCAACTGCCTTCGACTCTTCCTGCGAAGGCGCTTCGTGCGTGCCTTAGTCAGTCGTCATCAAGCTCCTTCAACTGGTGTTGCAAGACGGCCCCCAGACCTCGAAACGCCACGCCTATCACCACACTGGAAAGTGTCGCGCGGTAGACAATGACGTCCGGTCTCTGTCCGACGTACACACCCATCAGCACGCAGATGCATGCGGTCAGGAGTGCAAAGGTCAGGCTCCAGGTACTGGGATTGATTTCGGTATTCATACGTGTCGTGCGAACCATCCTGGCTGCGACGGATACTGTGTGGAATGTTGGCTTGAGTCCGGTCACTCATGTCATGCTGCTGCCTTGGCTGTCCGTGCCGTTGATTCCTGCGATGAAGCCTCTCCGGATGAAGCCCCAAACACTTCTTCAACGCCGATCAGTCCGATAGGGTCAATCGACAAATCGGCGGGAACTTCCTGATAGGCAATAATGCCCAGGCCACGAAGATCGCGTGACAGGAGATTACGCAACGGCCGTCGCAGTGAACGGTCAGCCAGCAAGGCCAGCTTTCCATCGTGCGACCCCGATTGCCAGTGTTCGGTCACGCGACGCACCAGCGTTTGCAGTGGACCTGGTGCCAAAGCCAGATGTCCTTCGCGAACAACCTCTCGCAGCTTCCCTTCCAACCGTGGATCGAGGGCCAGAACCCGCAGTGTTCCTTTTTGAATCTGATACCCATCGCAGACCAGTCGACCGAGTTCCTGCCGCACGGCATCAGTCAGGTCGTCAGGATTCTTGGCAAACTGAGCCTGATTGCTGATCGCTTCCAGGACCAGAGCCAGATCGGCCAGCGGAATGCCGTCTTGCGCCAGTTGCCGCAGGACTTGATGCAGGACTGCTGTGCGAATCGATTCGGATCGCACTTCGTCCACAATGGACGGTGCAAATTCCTTAACGTGATCGAGCATCTCCTTGACGGTCTCGCGAGTGATGAGCTCGTGTCCGTGTTCCTTGAGAATCTCGCCCAGGTGCGTAATCAGCACGCTGGCCGCATCGACAACCGTCAGTCCATGGGCTTCGGCCTGTGCTGTCAGCTCGGAGGAAATCCAGCGGGCTTTGAGCTGGAACGCCGGATCGAGGGTGTCTTCACCCGGCAGATTGATGGCCGGTGAATCGCTGAGAATCATCAGGTGCTGATTTGCACGCAGTTCTCCGCGAGCGACTTCTCGCCCCGCGATCAGAATGCGGTACGCGTCCAATGGCAGGTCGAGATTGCTGCGAACCCGGATTTCCGGAATCCACAGTCCGCGCTGACGCGACAGATCCTTGCGGAGCAGTGTGATGCGATGGGCAAACGTCTTCCCCTGCTGCGACGTGATCAGGCCAATCAGTTTGGCTCCAACTTCGATGGCTGCACGGTCGGCCAGCAGGAAGTCGCCCAGTGAATTGGTCGGCGGAGAGTCAGCTGGAGTCGCTCTGGTCGTCTGTGTCTCTTCGCCTTCAATTTTTGGCTTGCTGCGGGACTGGTACAACGTCCATCCCAGTCCGGCACTCAGGCAGGCAAATGGAATGCTGGGCATACCGGGCACCAATGCCGCCCCCCCCAGTACCATGACTCCCAGCCACAACGGTTCGCGATTGCGAAACAGTTGCGTTCCAATTTCGCTGCCCAGACTCGATTCCGAGTTGGACTTGGTCACGAGAATACCGGACGCAGTGGCGATGAACAGCGCCGGAATCTGAGAGACCAGACCATCGCCAACAGCCAGCACGCAGAAGGTGCGAGCGGCGTCAGCGGCGGAGAGTCCATTCATGATCCCAACGGTGATTCCGCCGAGCAGGTTGATCGCTGTAATAATCAAACCGGCAATGGCATCACCGCGGACGAACTTACTTGCCCCGTCCATTGCTCCGTAGAATTCGGTTTCCAGTCCCAGCTGCTGTCGGCGCTGCCGAGCGGCTTCATCGTTGATGGCTCCGGAATTCAGTTCCGCATCAATGGCCATCTGCTTACCGGGCAACGCATCCAATGTGAATCGGGCGGCCACTTCGGAAACGCGCCCGGCTCCTTTGGTAATCACGATGAACTGGATGATCACGAGGATCAGGAAAATCACCAACCCCACCAGCAGGTTTCCGCCGACCACCATTTCCCCGAAAGCGGAGACCAGCTTTCCGGCCTCGGCCGACAGGAGAATGCCACGTGTTGTCGCGACGTTCAGTGAGATGCGGTACAGCGTGAGCATCAGCAGCAGCGACGGGAAAACCGACAGGTCCAGCGCCCGCTTGGCGCCCAGCGTCACCAGCAGCAACAGCACGGCAATGCTGATGTTGACCGAAATGAACAGGTCAAGCAGCAGCGGCGGCAGTGGAAAAACGATGATCCCCAGCACTGCAAGAAAGCAGACCGACAGGGCGACATCGCCATGCTTCAGCAACAGTCTGTTTGGGAAGGAGTTCATCGGTTCAGAGTTCGTCAGGTCAGTGTGTCGTCAAAATGTGTCCGAGTGGGTCGCCCACGACGTCTTTCGCGGCTGCCGCTAACCGGGGATCTTGTCAAAGCTCAGGCACAAGGCTTTGGCCAGTAAGTGCCAGCCGTCAATCATTACGAACAGCAGAATCTTGCACGGCGTGGAAATGACCACGGGTGGCATCATCATCATTCCCAGAGCCATCAGGATCATGGAGACGACAAGGTCGATCACGATGAAGGGGAGATACAGGCAGAACCCCATCATGAACGCGGTCTTCAGCTCGCTGATGATGAACGCCGGAATCAGAATGTGCATGGGCGTTGCTTCTGGACTTTCCAGCAGCTCATGTTCGGCAATGTTCAGGAACAGCAGCAGGTCTTCCTGCCGAGTATGTCGGAGCATGAACTTGCGTTCGGCATTCGCGCTCCGCTGCAGTGCTTCGATCGTGGATATCTGGCCCAGCATGTAAGGACGGACCGCTTCGGATTCGATCTCCTGGAACGTCGGCGCCATGACAAACAGGGTCATGAACAACGACAGCCCCAGCAGGACCTGATTGGGTGGAATTTCGTTGGTCGACAAGGCGCGACGGACAAACGAGAACACAATGACGATGCGAGTGAACGCCGTCATCGTGACGAATGCCGCCGAGAGCAGCGCCATGGACCCCAGGAACAGCGCAATCTTCAACTGCGGAGAGAGGTCCTGAAAAGGACCGCTTTCCAGCAGTTCGAGTGATGCTGAAGCTTCGATAAGCATCGCTGTTCGACCTAATTATTGAACTGGGAAACCTGGTAACTGCAACTCAACTTGTATTCTTGCCGGGCTGACTCTCTGATCAGCCCGCGAGGACGTCTCGGTCTGGACCTTCTGCCAGATCCGACCAGGCACTGACAGGCTGCAACGACTTGATGCCTTGCCGATCCAGTGCAATCAGATACCGCTGATCATCTGCTTCCACGAGGAGAAGTTGGGCATCAGGTCGCAACTGGATTTGCGCCAGCTTCTTGAGCCGACCGTTCGTCGCCAGCCCCTGCAGATCGGGAAGTCGGTACTTCAAAATAAACAATCCGGCAATGGCCAGCAGCACCACCATTCCCGTCCAGAAAGCGAGTGTTTCGAATTCAGCAAAGATGTCCTCGGGGACGTCGGGAACGGTCGCGGACTCACTCTTGTGTCGCGGAGTACCAAACAGAGAAAACGTGTCTTCGGGCGCGGCGGTGGCTGACGGCTCGCCATCTTCGACTGGAGATTCTGCAGCAGCAGGAGTGACCAGCAACTGAGGCGGGGCAGCTTTGGAGAGAGTTCCTTCCTCCGCGACTGACTGAGCCTCGCAGAGGATGATGCTGTGACCGACCTGCAACACTTCGTTGAATGCGGCGTCCTGAGGTTCAGAGAAAGAGACGGGCAAAGGGCTCCAATCCGCCTGTTGCGACCACGGTGCCTCCTCGGCCGGCAGCGCATGCGCGAACAGTCCTCCCGTGAGGAGGACGCTGGCGATCAGGAGTTGTTTGCAGGAAGTCTGCATCGTGTTATTTCTGCACACGGGCTGCCGCTCCGTTGCCGGGCGCGCCAGTTGGGGAAACGGGTGCCACATCTTCGATTTCGGTAATTCGAATTCCGTAGCGGTCTTGAATGACCACGACTTCGCCACCGGCAATGCGCACTCCTTGAGCAACAATGTCGAGCGGATCACTGACAGTACGGTCGAGTTCCAGAACGGAGCCCTGCCCCAGTTCCATCAGCTCGCCCAGAGTCATCTGCAGCCGCCCTAACTCGGCCGTGATTCGCACCTTCACGTCGTAGAAACGAGAGAGCGGAACCGAGGAGACGACCTTGCCCGAGTTTTGTGCCTGGGGAAACTCGGCAGGGCTGACCACTGTGGTATCGTTGGAATCTGTTTGCATGGCTTTCACGAACTTTCATTCATTCACGGGACCGACCACTGTGATCAGGAGCCGATGGACTCTCGGATTTCAAAGGCCTGTCGCGGACCGACTCGAACCGGCATGCCGATCCATTTGGGAACCCCTTCCAGACTCGCGACCAGTGGACGGTGGATGGACTGATCCAGAACGATGACATCGCCCAATGTCAGCGCGAGTGCCTTTGACATGGGGAGTTCGATGCTGCCCAACTCGAACAGCACTTCCATCGGAATCCGATGGGACAGCGACTCCAGCACGCGTCGCTCGGCGCGGTGTCCTGTCTCATCTTCGCCGGGCGTCTCTTCGAGCAGGTCATCGATTTCCTTGCGTGGAAGTACCCAGACTGCAACCTGGTTCCCAAACCGAAATCGCACGTCGATTTGAACCAGGTAGTATTCAGCAGTGGGAGACAGAATGCGGGTCCGTTCAGGACGCAACATGCATTCCATATAACGGCAGGGAATTGAATGGGTGCCCGGCACCGATTCCCCAATGGCAAACGCCAGACGGTCGAACAGGACCTCCAGCATGGAGGACTCAATGGCCGTCAGTTCACGGGGTTCAGGCCAGTCGTTTCCAGGCAAATCCAGCAGTGCCGCCAAGAGTGCCTGAGTCTGCAGTGCCGTCAGAACCACGATGCTGGGGATCCGATCACGACCAAGTTTCAGATGCACGCCCATGGCTCCGGGCGTCATCGCGGCAGAAACTTCCTTGTAGCTGACAGGAGTCACATCAAGCAGCGCGACCTGAACAGGCTGCGTCAGAATCTGATTCCACTGTTCCTGGACGAGCGTGGCACTGGCACTGCACCATTCCTGCAACGCCTCCCAGAGCGCATCGGCTGGCCGACGCGGCAGATGAAAGTTCAGCGGTTCGAGTGGTGCGTTTTCCATGACTATTGGACGTTGAATTCCTCAAACAGCACGTCGTAAACGAGGTCTCGCCCATCGGGGCACAACACTTCGTTGAAGTGATCCCGCATCTCCCGACGCAGCATGTTCTGGCCCGAACGACCTCGGATGTCGTCTACCGACTTGTCAGATACAAGGCTCAGCAACCAGTTCTTCATCAGCGGCCCTTCCGTCAGCAGTTTCGTCTCCAGTTCCGTCTTGTGCGGCTTGGAGACCAGCAGGCTGATTCGCAGCCGGAGATACCGGTTCATCCGGCCTTCGGACAAATTGGAGACGATCTCCCCAAACGGGATCACGACCGTTTCCTTTGAGGCCGGCACTTCTTCAGGCGCTTCTTCGACCGCCGTTTGAGCGGTCATGTTCATATACAAAGGAACAGCCGCACCGGCGGCTCCCGCAATCAATGGCAGCAATGCCATCAGGAGAGTGGATGCCAGGGATGACTTGGGAGCCTCTGTGGGCGGAGATGTGGTGGCTGTTGACATGGTCCGAAGCCTCTGGAAGTAGGTACCACCGTCCATATCGGCTTCCGATTAGGTAAACTTTGCGGATTGGCGCAACTTTGCGGCCTCCTCGCACTATGCAAGCCCCGCCTATCGCATGTCACCACCCTGCCTTGCGTTGTTTCCTCCCCGCTTGCGTCATTTCCCGCACCTTCAATCAGGGGCGGAAGGTCTTTCCGGGTCAGCGGAAAACTTTTCCCAATCTGCCTGACCCGAGCGACGAGTCGCGAAACGCCCGCCGAGATTGCCGATTGCGCAGATTCGCCGGAAAACGCTGAACACAACAATTCTGGCGGTCGATTCTGTTACAGGGGTCGCAGCGATGGTATGGCGATTGCATACGGCAAGTGACAACCACGCAACCGGTGAAACAAGGGGGGGAATCTCATGTTGCCGGGAATCTACAGCGCCGCGAACAGCATGGATGCTGCGCAACGGCAACACGAAATCGTTTCACGGAATCTGGCCTATGGCGAGATGCCGGGGTTTCGTCGTTTGATTCCTTATGCGCCCAACAATCCGGAGGGAGGTGCCGGGGGTGCTTCCAACGGATTTTCGGGTCCCAAGAACACGGAGGAAGCGATTGACTTCACTCCAGGACCGATGCAGCAAACGGGGGAACCACTGGACTTTGCCATCAACGGCAAGGGGCTGTTCACGATCGAAGGCCCCGATGGTCCACTGTATACACGCAATGGCGTGTTTCAATTGAACCATGAAGGAACCCTGGTCACCTCCGAAGGCCTTCCCGTGCTGGGTGAGGGAGGCCCCATTCAGTTTCCTCCGAATGCCGATCTGCGAACGTTGCAGGTAGGACGGGACGGACAATTGAGCATCGGCAAGAATGAAATCGGTCGACTGCAGGTCATCTCCGTCGAGGATGAGCAGAAATTCAAGATGGTCGGCACCACTTTGATGTCGCTCGAAGAAGACGTCGAAGTTCAGCCGGCAACGGGCGATGTGATCCACAAGGCCCACGAAGGTTCGAACGTCCATCCGGTACACGAACTGGTGACGATGATCGCCACCATGCGGCAACACGAAGCGGCCCAGCGGGCGATGAATTCCATCAGCAAGGCCATCGAACAACACACCAATTTGACTGGAGGTTAGGAATGCTGCGTGCTTTGTACACAAGTGCCTCAGGAATGAAGGCACAGGAAATGTCGATCGACAACACGGCCAACAATCTGGCCAACGTGAACACGACGGGTTTCAAGCGAAGTTCCTTGAACTTTGCTGACCTGCTGTACTCCACGCTGGAACAGCCGGGGACGAGTGTCTCCGCTGCCCAGACTACGCCGTCGGGGTTGCAGATTGGTAACGGCGTGCGCGCTGTGTCGACGACCAAGAGCTTCATGCCAGGAACCCTGGAACAGACCGGCAACTCGCTGGACATCGCCATTGAAGGGGATGGGTTCCTCAAGGTGCAGATGCCAAACGGTCAGTACCGTTACACCCGTGCCGGCTCGATGCGGATTGACCAGTCGGGACAGGTTGTCACGGCCGATGGTTACCCGCTGGAACCGGCCATCACGGTCCCCGATGGTGTGGCACTGTCACAAATGAAGATCGGGACTGACGGAACTGTTACAGGGATCCTCTCGGGCAGTCCGGAATCTGTCTCGACCATTGGCCAGATGCAGATTTTCCGTTTTCTGAATCCGGCAGGGCTGTCGAGCGAAGGGGGCAACCTGTACGCCGCCACAGCTGCTTCGGGTTCGGAAGTCGCGGGAACGGCCGGCAACAACGGGTTGGGGATCATCCGCCAGGGATTCCTGGAAGGCTCCAACGTGCAAGTGGTCACAGAACTCATTTCCCTGATCGCCGCCCAGCGAGCCTATGAGATCAACTCTCGAGCCATTCGAGCGGGCGATGAGATGCTCTCCACTGCCAGCGATGTCGTTCGCTGATCGTCCTGGGCCTGTGTTGCGTTAAGAACAAGGATTGTTCCATGGATATTCCCCGCACATTGCGGATCAACATCTGCCTGGCAGCAGCCCTGCTGGCCGCCAGCGGCGGTGTGGCCATGGCTCAACAGTCAGGCGCCTCGGTCGCGGTGGAAGTGCGACTGAAGCCCACGGCGATGATCGAGTCATCCAACGTGGTTCTCCGCGACATTGCCGACATCCGCTGCGCTGATCCACAGTTGGTCAGCGCTCTGGGTGAACTCGACCTCGAACAACTCGGCGATGACGAAGCCACCTGCGAAATCGATGCTGCGCTGGTGCAGCTTCGACTCAGGCTGGCAGGTGTGAATATCCGGTCCATGACGCTGACGGGAGCCGAGAAGGTGATCGTGGCGAGGCGACAGCTCCCCGCCGTGAGTGATGCCGCTTTTGCCGCTCAGCTGCGTTTGCAGATTGCCGACCAGTATGCCGTCGATCCAGCCGACCTGCAGGTGACAATGCTGACATCGTTGCAGGATGCCTGGAAAGACCAGAACGACACTGCCGCCAGTTGCGACGCACTGCTACCCGAAGCGCTGCCGCTGGGCCGTCGATCTGTCCTCGTGCGCTGCCTCTCCGCTGGCCAGCTGATGACCACACGGCAGGTGACGCTGGATATCAAACTGGAGCAGAATGCCCTCGTGGCTCAGGCAGATCTGCCAGCGGGGCACTCCCTGACTGCCGAGGATATCGCTGTTGAACGTCGGATGTTGAGCACGCTGGTCGACGTGAACCATGTCGAAGAGGCTGTTTCACGACAGCTGGTGCGGCATGTGCGGCGTGGTGCGGTTCTGGGCGAATTCGACTTTGCACGGCGACCAATTCAGGACTCCATGCTGGTGAAATCCCGCGACACGGTCCGCGTCTCGGCCGTGAAGGGCTCTTTAAAAGTGGTTCTGCAGGTAGCGGAAGCGACTCAGTCGGGAAAACTCGGGGACCGCATCCTGCTGAAGAATATTGACTCTCAGCGAATCATTTCAGGCATCGTTGTCGGCCCCGGAGAAGTGGAGATTGACCTGGGACCGGCGACGGTCACACGCCCAACTCCAACACAGATTTCCTCGCGTCCCGGTTCCGGAACGCTGCGATAATTCCATGCTCGATCAGGTGACAAACGTGTCTCGAATGACTTTTCCCAAATGCCGACCGTCCATGACAACCACGCTGGCGGCCTGTTCGCTGGCCGCCTGGTTGCTGCTTGTGTCCTCGGGCTCTGGTGAATCGCTCTGGCAGAAGCGGTCAGAAGATCACGCGTTTTTGTTTTACGATGCCAAGGCCCGCAAGCCCGGCGACCTGCTGACGATTCTCGTATCGCAGGACACGGCCCTGGACCGCAAAGAAGACCGCGGTATGTCCAAGTCGACCAAGGCGAATGGCCTGTTCGATTTTGGCGCCAGTGCCAGCGGCGGATTCGCAGCCCAGGCCGCTGATGCCGCGATGAATCTGACGAACAGTTCTGATCGCCAGTTCGAAGGGGCCGAATCGTACCGCAGCGAACAGGCGTTGAATGACCGCGTGACCGTCACGGTGATTGATGTGCTGCCCAATGGCAACCTCGTCGTCTCGGGCCGTCGCCGCGTTCGTGTTTCCGGAGAGGAGCAGGACATGTTGTTAACCGGTGTCATTCGTGCCGTTGACATTGGCCCGGACAACTCCATTTCGTCGCGACAGGTCGCGGAACTGGAAATCACCTACGCCACCGCCGGGGCAAGCCAGCGATTCACTCGCCAAGGCTGGCTGGGTCGAGGCGTCAATGCCGTCTGGCCGTTCTGACCCTGGTCTGCGTTTGCCCGCCACAAGAGTCACCAGACATACCGATCCATTGGAGTTCATCCCTGTGACATTCTTCCGAACCTCTCACACTCTGACCTGCGCCGTCCGCTGCAGCCTGATTGGCGCACTGCTGCTGGCCTGGCTGCCGATGTGGGTCCAGTCGGCGGAGGTCCGCATCAAGGACATCACCCGCATTGAAGGCATTCGAACCAATCAGCTGGTCGGCCTGGGGCTGGTGACAGGACTTCAGGGAACCGGCAGCAAGAGCCCCGTCACGCGGAAGTTCGCGCTGAACTTCATGCAGCGGTTCGGTATGCGTATTGATCCCGTTGTGCAGGCCAACCTGGAAAACGACACCCGCCAGAAGACGAACAACCTGTCCGTCGTCACCGTGACCGCCGACCTGCCTTCATTTGCGAGGCCCGGTTCCAACATCGATGTACTCGTTTCTACGTTTGACGATGCCACCAACCTGCAGGGGGGGCAGCTGATTATGACGCCGCTGTTTGGTGCCGATGGCGAAGTATATGCCGTCGCGAGTGGCCCCATTTCGATTGGGGGATTCAGCTTTTCCGGCGAAGCGGCCAAGGTCCAGAAGAATCACCCCACCACGGGACGGATTCCCAACGGAGCCATCGTCGAACTCGAAACCTGCACCGACGTAAGTCCCAACGGGCGCATGCGACTGCTGCTGAATCAGCCCGACTACGAGACCGCCCGCAGAATTGCGATGGCAATCAATACCGCTCTCCCCAATTCCGCTCGCGCCCTCGACGAAGGGACGGTGGAGGTTTCCACACTCAGCATCAAGATGTCGATCTCAGAGTTCATTGGCCAGGTGGGGCAACTGCTTGTTACCCCGGACTATCCGGCCACGGTGGTCATCAACGAGCGAACCGGCACTGTCATCGTGGGCTCCCAAGTGCGGTTGTCCAACGTGCTGATCACGCACTCCAACCTGACGGTCTCCACTACCGAATCGCCACAGGTCAGCCAGCCGAACCCGTTCGCCAAGGGTGAGACCACCACCGTGCCCCGAACGGAGATCGAAGTCTTTGAAGAAAACCGCCCCGTCACCGAAGTGCCGGAAACGGTCACGGTGGGAGACCTGGCGACAGCGCTCAACTCGTTGGGTGTTACGCCCCGAGACCTGAGCGCGATTTTCCAACAGTTGAAAGAAGCCGGGGCGCTGCACGCCACACTCGAATTCAAGTAATGCGTCTCTGGAAGGGAAGCCCGTCATGATCAACAACATCGGAACAACGACGCCGACCGCAGTTCAGCCGCAGCTGAACGCCCAGCGTATGAACTCCAAAGACGCTGCATCCGAATTTGAAGCCCTGATGATTGCTCAAATCGTGAAGCAAATGCGTTCCTCCGACAGCGAGTTCGGTATGTTTGCCGGCGACTCGTCGGACTCCTATGGCAGCATTTTCGACATGCAGATGAGTCGCTTCATTACCGATCAAGGTGGCTTTGGTCTGGCCGACTCTCTGCGTGGACACATTGAGAAATTGACGGATACCTCGGGGGTCTGACATGAAACCAGGCATACTGCCGATGCAGCCAACCGACCCGCGCGTCATGGCCTTGCTACCGACAGAGTCACACAACGCGTTTCTGGCGCAGCTGGAAATGCTGCTGTCTCTTGCTGCGCACTGTGGACAACAAGAGCACGACAACGACACAACACGAACCGAGCCAGACCGGTTGTTGCAGCAGTTCCAGTCACTCCAGGAGCAAGCCCGGGGAATCAGTGCCCCGGCGACCATCACTCCGGCGTCGCGTATGGAACTTCGCGAGGCTCTTGCGAGACCTGAATTCGCGGACTACCGACGTCAGCTGCGCCAGCAGGTCCTGGCGGCCATCGAAACCAATGGCCTGTACCTGGATCAATTGACCCTCTGGACGCGGCTGCTGCGAACTGCGTCGACAGTCGACCCTCGAACACGTCGATATGACGCCACGGGTGGCCTGGTGACGACTGGTGCATTCATGACTTCCCGATCCACCACACAGGAGCCATCGGGACAACATGTGGAGAGGCATCATGATTTGTCCAGACACACTGAGTGATCACCCCGGCACCACATCGATCCGCAAGAGTGAACACATCGCCGGGGCACGGCGGAAGACCGCGCGAGGTGCGCCATGCTGAATCTGAATACAGCACTCTCCGCACTGCAGGCTCAGCAGCGCGCCATTCAGACAACGTCCAACAACATCGCCAACGCGACCTCCGAAGGGTATGTCCGCGAAACCACGGTGCTGTCTGAACGCAAGCCGCTGCAGTTGGCTGGCCAGTGGTACGGCAGCGGCGTCGAAGTCTCCTCTGTGCAGCGAATGATTGACCAGGGTGTCAACATCTCGCTTTCGCAGCAGACATCGCTGGGAGCCTCTGCGCAGGCCCAACTGGATATCGTCTCCCGCATTGAGTCGCTGCTGCAACCCGGCACTGGTTCTCTGGGAACGCTGGCGACGGAACTGTTCAACGCGGCCAGTGAACTGGCTCAGCGTCCCACAGAGTCTGCGCTGGCCGATCAGTTTGTCTCCCTTGCGCAGGCATTTAGCGAGGAACTCAACCAGACATTCGACGGCCTTGCGCAACTCCAGTACGAACTCGCGACAGGTGTGTCTCAGTCGGTTGATTCGATCAACAGCACGACGCAGAAGCTCTCAGAGCTCAATGCCACCATCAAAATGAGTTCGACCTCCGGTTCTGTTCCCAATGCTCTGCTCAGTCAGCGTGAACTGCTGTTGAGTGAACTCGCGAAACAGGTGGATGTTGACGGCAATGCACTGCTGTCGACCGACAGGCCCATTATCGCGGGCGGCGGAGGCGTGCTGGTCGGGCAATTGTCGACCACTTTAGGTGTGGAGACGGCCAGTGACGGAACCGTGCAAGTGGTCTCTCAATTTGGCAATGTGGTCCCTCGCAGTGGGCAGCTCGCCGGCCTGCTGACGGCGCAAAACCAGATCGCCTCGTATCGGGACCAGCTTCAAAGCTGGGCCAGTGAACTGGTGGGACTATTTGATCAGGTTCAGGCCACTGGCTTAGGCGGCCTGGGCCCGCAAGGCTCATTGACATCCGAGCGAACAGTCACGGATGTCGACGCCCCACTGTCCAGCGCTGGCCTGGATTTTCCAATTCAGAATGGACAGCTCAGCCTGTCCGTGACGGATGTCGCCACTGGCGAACGTACAGTGCATCAGATCCTCGTCGACCCGGAAACAGACAGCCTGCGGGATCTCGCCACACAGCTTGATGCCGTGCCTGGCGTGCGCGCCATGGTCAATTCGCAAACGGGCAAGCTCAGCATTGTTTCGGATACCGGCTTCCTGATCGATTTCGCCAATCGCCTGCCGACGGTTCCCAATCTGGATATCTACACCGGAACCAGCATTCCAGATTTGCAGGGACAGTACACGGGAACCGAGAACCAGACCTGGCGGGCCGAAGTCATCGGCGGCGGCACCATCGGGCGCGATGCGTCCGTCGTGGTGCAGTTCACCAATGCGGCCACCGGAGATGTCATTTCAACAGTCAATCTCGGGGACACCTACGGTGTCAATTCGCCGATTCAAATTGCAAACGGCGTGTCGATCACATTCCCTCCGGGGAATCTCGTCGCAGGGGATGAGTTCTCGTTTGATGTCGTCGCCAATTCCGACACCTCGGGAGCCCTCACGGCACTGGGACTGGGCACCTTGTTCGCCGGGAGCCCCGGCCAGGGGCTGCAGGTCCGGTCCGACATCCTCAACGACTCCCGGAGACTTCAACTGGGCCTCTCCGGGACAACCGGGGACGGCACGGGATTTGCGAGGCTCGCCACCCTGAAGTCTGCTGATGGCACGCAGATTCTCAAATCGCGCATTGATGCAACCATTGACCAGCTGGTCACGCAGACTGGAATTGATGTCCAGCGTCTCCAGATACGTCGAGAAGCCATTGGGCTACAGGAACAGGACCTGCAGTCGAGAAAAGACAGCGTCTCGGGAGTCGACCCCAATGAAGAGATGTTGAAGCTGCTCGAATACCAGCGCGGTTTCCAGGCGGCCTCGCGGCTGGTCACCACAATCAACGACGCGTTCGACCAGCTGTTCCTGATTCTTCGCTAGTCGTTCATCCACCGGAAACACATTGACTGATCGCGGCTGACCATGTACCGAACAACACCTCATCAGCAGTTGACTGCCTCGTTGCGATACACGCAGCAGCAGACCGCCCGGCTGCAGAATCTTCAGCTGCAGGTCTCGACCGGCATTAAGATCCATCGTCCATCGGACGACCCGGTCGCACAGCAACAGATCCTGCAGATCACACGAGCACAATCGGCGGCAACTTCCGAACTCAGCACGCTGCAGGGCATTGAATCAAACGCCAACTCTGCACACACCGCCATCCGCGATGCCCAGCAGATTGTCGTGCAGGTTCGCAATCTGACACTGCAGGCCCGGCAGACCACCGATTCCGCCGAGCGGCAGACACTGGCCACGCAGGTGGACGGACTGTTGAGTCGACTGGTCGATATTGGCAACACCCGGACTGACCAGGGTTACATCTTTGGTGGCATGCAGGCCGATCAGCCTCCGTTCCAACTGCTGGATTCGGGAAAGGTGCAGTATCAGGGGGGAACTCAGTCGCTGAATGGACTGGCCGCAGTACTCCCCACCGGCGCTTCGCTGTTCATGTTCGACCAGTCACCCACGCTAACCATTTCGTCGAACGGCACCGGTGCGCAAGTGGGAACGGGGATTTCCGTGGGCAGCGGCCGCAACGTGCTGGAAGTCACACACACCGCAACAACATTCACCGGAGCATCCGGTATTGCCGCTGGCAGCAGTTCCGTCGCTGAAGATACGGTGATCGGAGCGCACCAGCTGACGATTGTGGACACCAGTGGCAATGGCACTGCCGGCACCATTTCACTCAATGGCGGCGAGCCCATTTCGTTTACTTCAGCTGATACCAATCTGCAGGTCACTGGAGCGAACGGAGAGATCGTCTATGTGGACACGAGCAATATCACAGCCGGGTTCAACGGCACGATTGATCTCAACGGTGAAGGAACTCTCTCGCTCGATGGCGGGCCGGCAACGCCGATCACTTTCGAATCCAATCAACAGCTGATCGATGCCAGCGGCAAGACGGTGCGCTATCTCGACACGACTGGTCTGGTAAGCGCGGGACAGGAAACGCTCGACCCGTCGGGAGGCACGGACCTGTTCACATCGCTGCAACTCCTGAAGGACGATCTGCTGGCCGATATTCCCGGCAGCGAGCGCGACACGCGTCTCAAGAACCGGTTGCTGGAATTCGAGGGGCTCAACGAACACATTCTGAGCAAGCTGGGCCAGCAATCGGCCGGCCTGGAACGCCTGCAGACACAGCAGACCCGTCTGGAAGATCTGCAACTGTCCCTGGCGGAACGACTGGGAGAGGTTCAAAACACCGATCTCACCGAGTCCGTGCTGCGACTGCAGGAAGCCCAATTGCAGGCCCAGTTCACGCTGTCCACGACAGCCAGCCTGCTGAGTCTGTCCATTCTCGACTACCTTGGCTAAGCGAAGTACTGCATCATGCGTTACCGACTCGATGGCCCCTCCGGAGTTCCCCGTCCGTATTTCGTGGACAAAGTCGACGTCGACGATGTCCGAGAACTGCAGCGGATGCTGGCCGACCGGGGCATGAACTTCCAGATTCTGGCGGAGCGAATGGACGTCCATCCAGGCGTGGCAACCCACTTCCTGCGGCGAATCAACTCCGTCGGCTTCGGATCAGGCCGAAAAATCACATCATTGCGCCACGCCCTGGTGCTCATGGGGACAGCGGCCATTGATCGCGAACTGGATGCTCTGGCAAAACAACTGGAAGCCGAATCCGCCTCTTCCATGGCCCGAACAGCCGACCGATGAACGGTTTAGATTCGAACACGCGAACAGCACGTGATTTCCCGCAACAGACGGGGACATTCCGTAAACGGTGTAGCAATGCCTGAAAACTCCTGTTGCTGAAAATCGCCCGTCCGGGCTATACGTCCTCTCACAATCAGGGAGGATTGCCTGGACTGCACAGGGAGTGCCCTCAGGCCATCCGAGGTTGACGCTGTTTCTCGGAGAGTTGACGTGACCACAGCCACCGAACGGAAGCGGATTGTTGTCTGTTGCGAAACCCCCCTCGACTGCCAGTCGCTGGCCTGGGGGCTGGAGTGCTTTTTGACGGAATGCGACATCAGTCATGCTGACTCCGCCGAAGAACTCCTGCGCCAATTGCGGCTGGACGATCCCCAGCTCATTGTGCTTGATGAGCAAATGGCCCTGAAGGCTTCGCGGTCGTTGAGTGACCATGTCTCGGTACGGATGTCCGAATGTCGCCTCGCCGTCATCTACGACGGATTGACACAGCGGCAGCTCGACTACGTGCTGCAGAACCGCGTCAGCGCCCTGCTTCGCCGGGACTGTTCACTCGCTGAATTCACGAAGTCGATCGAAGCAGCCTTGAATGGCGAATCACTGATTCCCGGCGAAGTCGCCCATCGCGTTCACGTCGGTCCACGGGGCTATCTGGAAGTCGCACAGGACCTGGGAGCCCACCTGACCGATCGCCAGCTGGACGTGCTGATTCGCATCGCCAAAGGCCTGTCGGTGAAACAGGTCGCGCAAGAATTACGAATCTCGACGAAATCCGTCGAAAGCCACAAGTACCGGCTGATGAAGTCGCTGGAGATTGATGATCGCGTCGACCTGTGCCGCTGGGCCATTCGCGAGGGGCTGATTCGCGCCTAACCCCGGAGTCCCGACCGTTCATCGCGGAGCCTCTGCGGGATCAGCCGGTCACAATCGTCTTGTCGACCAGTTCACCTGTCGGCTGCTGAGCACTGGCGACCGGTGGTGCAACTTCAGCCTGCTTCCACCAGGCATTCGCCTGCTCCACATTCCATGGCGTTCGCAGGACACACGATTCCAAAGCGATGCCGATGTGACCCGCCGAGGCTGGACGCCGCAGCGGGTCCTTCTCCAGGCACGACATGATCAACTGACACAACTCAGGTGAGACCGTGTCCCCCACAATGTCCTGCAGCGGAACCGGCGGACTTTCAATGTGCTGCTTGATGACTTCCAGCACCGTATGCCCATTGAATACCGGTCGACCCGCCAGCAGGTGATAGGCCGTGGCTCCCAGGGAATACAGGTCGCTGCGAGTATCGATCTGCGGCTGACTGAGGGCCGCTTCCGGAGACATGTACAAGGGTGTTCCGACAATGCTGCTGTGCTCGGCATCGTCCGGAGGCAGATGACCTTCCGTCACCTTCACCAGACCAAAATCGAGTACCGTGGCATGATCTCCGGCCCCCCACATATGGGAAACCATGATGTTATCGGGTTTGATATCGCGGTGAATCAATCCCGAAGCGTGAGCTTCGGCCAGTGAACTGCACACCTGCTGCAACAGTTTGGCAACGCGACCATCCGGCAGCGGACCACTCATCTTGACCAGCGAATCCAGGGTGTAGCCGTCAATAAACTCCATGGCGTAGTAGAACAGATCGTCGGGTGTCATTCCGAAGTCGAACACCGAGATCGTGTGCGGGCTACGCAGCGTACTGGTGATCTGAACTTCCTGCTCAAAGCTCGCGATCGACTTTGCGGTCATGCGGTCAAGTCGCAAAATCTTGACGGCGGATGGCCGTCGCATGTTGATGTGACGGGCCTTGTAGATTGCTCCCATGGAACTCTCGGCGAGCTGTTCCTGCAACACGTAGTTGCCGAACTGCCGCCCCGGCGCCACCTGATGGGATTGCCGCACTTCGATCTGATCGAGCATGGCCTCCTGAATTCGGACCGACAACGGAGTTGAGTTCTTCAGTGACGGAGAGAGATTCTGTACTTCCTTGTCGACTTTGCTTGCGATCTCCAGCAATCGAAACTCGGGCATCAGTCGCTGGAAGTCGACCAGGCGGGTCACGCCATCCGGAACCTGCTTCAGCGGATCCATCAGTAGTGACGTAATCGCACATGCCATCGCCAGATTGGGTTCCGCTGATGACATCAACAGATTCTCTGGCGATTCATGATGGTCAAGCACGGCCAGCACGGTCTGCCGGTCAAATCCCCACTCCAGCAACGTTCGCGCTGCCAGTTCGGCGTGGGTCCAACCAAAACGCTCCCGTTCAAACTCAACCAGTCCTCCCTCATAGGGACAATCGAGATACTCCTGGTAGTCCGCCTCATGCTGAATGAGCAACGTGGGCAGCAGGACATCCTGCAGCATGGCGGCGGTGTACGCTTCAGCCGCAGGCAGTCGCAGCAGAGAAGCAATCGTGCGTGAAAAGATGGCGCGCTCAATCGAATCCCGGCGAAAGACCTGAGCCCGCAACAGCGACGATTCCACTTTCATCAGGGACTTGGTCAGAGCGCTCGTCAATACGATGGACGCACTGTATGCAATGCCCAGCATGCCAATCGCTTTGGACACGCAGGTCACCTTGGAACGCAGACCATACAGACTGGAGTTCACCTGTCGCAGCAGTTCTGCGGTGATGCCCGGCTCCTGCCGTGCCGCTTCGCCGAGTTCCGTCAGGCTGACCATCGGTCGACGGCACAATTGCGTGAACTCAATGACCGAACGGCTCGGGAGGGGAATCAGGACATCCCCCTTCCACGAAATCCGTCGCAATGATTCCAGTCGTGCGTCCACGGGATTTACTGGCTCTTGGGAGGTAATCATGACAGATCCCCCCCTTTGTTTTCCGGATTTACAAACATGTCAATCTCCTGACTCACCTGGGGGACCCGGGAGAAGTTACTGCATGAACAAGTGGCCACCGCCCAATGGCGATCTTCCCAGCAGCGCTCTGCCAGAGGACTCAGAGGGCGCAACCGGTCGACGAGGAGCGGCAAGGCTGTGGGCCAATCGAGTCCGGCGACAAAGGGCATTGTGAAGCACCACTGAAAACGGTTATGGGCTGATGTTCCTAAAAGAAAACATGCGCACGGCAGACAGGTCGGCTGCAGGATGCGAAAACGCACGGATTTTCCGCCATCACCGTTCCGGCGCTCACTTTTTGCGACATCAGCAGGTTGTCGCCAATAGCGCCGATTCTCCAATCCCAACGATTATGTCAGTGAAATCACGCAAAATGTGCGTGAAAGCACTGAAGCAAGGGGTTCTCTTGCGCGGGGACGAGGTTCGACTGCGGAAGCTGTAACGATTATGCCGATTACTCCACCATGCTGACCATTCACCCACAACTTGGCTCCCTGTTGCGTGCGGCAAACTACTCGTCGCTGCGCCATCAGGTACTCAGCCGCAACCTCGCGAACGTCAACACGCCGAACTATCAGCGTGAAGATGTGGAGATGGCTGAGCCGTCGCCGGCCTCCAGCGCAGGCCCGCAGGATCTGAGTACGTCGGGGCTGCGAATCGTGAAGGTGGACTCACCATCGATGCGTTCAGACGGCAACAACGTCGACATCGACGCGGAAATTGGGGCGATCCAGCAGAATGCGATGGCCTATCAGACCGTGACTCAACTGATGTCGAGCCACCTGGACTCGATGCGCCGCGCGATCCGGGGATCCTAAAGGGGGGATTGAGTCATGAATGTCTCAG
This sequence comes from Planctomycetaceae bacterium, assembly GCA_020426515.1. Classification (GTDB taxonomy): domain Bacteria; phylum Planctomycetota; class Planctomycetia; order Planctomycetales; family Planctomycetaceae; genus JACKHO01. Next base: position 44,337 of record JAGQPW010000007.1, read on the forward strand.
GAATGTTTTCGACCACAGGCATCTCAGCCTCGGGGCTGGCTGCCGAGAAAATGCGGATGGAAATCGCCGCAAACAATATTGCCAATGCCCACAACACGATGACCGAAACTGGCGGTCCTTTCCGACGCCAGCAGGTGGTGTTTTCGGACGCCATGAACGGCGCCAGCGTGTCGGCCAACACAGGCTCTGAAGCCGTGATCAAGGGCGTTCAGGTGATGCAGATCACCTCCGACAACTCCGAGCTGCCAGAAATTTACGATCCCGGCCATCCACACGCCGACAAGCGTGGTTTCGTGCGCATGCCCAATGTGGCGATTCCCGTTGAAATGGTGGACCTGATGACTGCCAGCCGTGCCTATGAGTCAAATCTCAAGGCACTTCAGACTTACCGCCAGATGGTGGAACAGTCGTTGTCCTTACTGCGAGGTTAATGGCCATGCAAATCCCGTTCGAATCCGTAGCTGGCCTGCGATCGGACCCGAGCGCATTCCAGTTGCCGAAAGCCTCGGCAACGGAGCAGACGGGAAGCGTGCCGTTCAGCCAGGTGTTCCGAGACGCCATCGGCAATGTGAATGAGTCGCAGAACCTGGCGACACAGACCGTTGACCGCATGCTGGCCGGCGAAAATGTTGGCATCCAGGAAGTCTCGCTGCAAATCGCACAAGCTGATCTGTCCTTCCGCTTCCTGATGGAGGTACGTGACCGCGCCATCACCGCCTATCAGGAGGTCATGCGAACACAAATGTAGCGGACAACCCCGTCCGCCTGCTGATTGCTCACGTCCCTATGGAATATCGTCGTGTCCACTCCTCAGATCAACAAGCTGCTTTCCATTTGGAACGGCTGGTCGTTTAACGAGAAATTGCAGTTCGGCACCGCCGCAATGGTGTGCGTGCTGGCGATTGGTGGCGTCGTGTACTGGTCCAGCCAACCCGACTACGTGCTGTTGGCAGACCGACTGGGACCCGTTGTGGCTCATGAAGCCGTCAGTGCACTCGAAGCCCAGAATATCAGCTACAAACTCAGCTTTTCGGGAACGTCAATCTCTGTTCCCAAGTCGGATATTGCCCGCGGTCGAATTGCGCTGCGCGACGTTCTCCCCACCGAGGGGGCCGTTGATGAAGGTGGAGGGATGAGCGATTTCTGGGCCGACCCTGCGTCGATCGAAGCCCGCAAGAATCGTGAACTGGAAACACGGCTGGCCCGTTCGATTGGCCAGTTTCGCTCCGTTCGAAGTGCCACTGTTCACATTACCCGGCCCAAAGCGAGCCCCTTTGTGCGCGGGGCCACCCCCACGAAAGCCAGCGTTGTCCTGGAGCTTCAAAGCGGAGGCGTTGAACAGTCTCTGGATGTCCGAGCCGTGGTTGCTCTCGTGGCCCACAGCGTCGAAGAGCTGGAACCAGAAAACGTGACGATCGTTGACACCAACGGTCAGCTCCTGTCGGCCGAAGGAAGCATCGAGGCCAATGTCGGCAGCCAGATTGAGTTCCGGAATCGTCTGGAAAGCGGGCTGGCCGCCAAGGCTCAGGGAATGCTCACGTCACTGCTGGGGCCAAACAAAGCCATGGTCCGCGTGACCGCTGACCTCGACTTCACCGAGACCGAGCGGAACCAGGTTACGTTTGACCCCGACATGAAGGTGAAGTCCTCCGAGACCATTCGCACGGAACAGTCGACGAACTCCTCCGGCGGCGCTTCCGGGGCAGCGGGAAGCGGGTCAAACATTGGTCGCGCACTTGCGGCCTCGACTGGCAATGGAATCAGTAAGTCGGAAGACATCGACACGAAATATGAAAACGCCAAGACCGTGGATGTCATTCGTGAAGCACCCGGAAAGATCAAACGGCTGACCGTCGCCGCTGTGGTCGAGCTTCCGGAGGCCGATGGCTCGGGAGCCGCACCAGCCATCACTCAGGCACAGATTGAAGGCATTATCAAGCAGGCCGTTGGATTTGATGATGCCCGTAAAGACAAGATCGAAGTGCTGACCGGAAAACTCCAGTCCTATGCTGATGTGTTGCCAGCTCCCACGATGATGGACCAGCTGTTGCAGGCGGAACCCTTGATTCGTGCCGCGTCACTGGGCATGGCCTCGCTGTTCGCCCTGCTGCTGGGATTGATCCTGGTCCGACGCCTGAAGCCCGTGGTGATTGCATCCGGTCCAGAAACCGAACAGGTGGTCGGCCTGCAGTCCAAGCTGGAACGTCTGCAAACCGAGATTCGCAATGACCCCGAACGTGTTGCCGAGCTGATGGCCGAATGGCTGGATGAACGTGGCGAGCAATACGGCGGAGATACTGCGAACTCGAGAGCTGCGTGAAGGAGATCCACATGACCCCCCCTGTCAGTCGATTGGATCGCGCCGCAGTTCTCCTGGGACAACTGGAAAGCCAGACCCGGGATGTTCTGATGCAGAGGTTGAATCCCGAGTTGGCCAAGGAACTCTCCAGCCGCATCGCCCAGTTGAGTACGGCGGAACCGTCGTTCAAACAGCGACGCCTTGCTGTCGATGAGTTTGAACAGCTGCTCCGGGTCTTCAAGAAGTACCAGCGGCCCAAACTGAAACTCCATCAACCAGACAGTACGGAAGAAGAGCCGGCAGCCGCACCGTACGAGCCAACTGGTAACGCACTCAAGGACCTGGAGCACATCAATATCTACCAGGTCTCTGCTGCATTTGAGCAGGAGCATCCACGGTCAGTCGCACTGTTGATGAAACATCTCACACCGCAGCGCAATGCCGAAATCCTGGCACTGCTCTCCGATACACAGCGGACCGCAGTCGTACGGGAAATCAGCCTCGACCCGGATGCCACGTCACTGGTCATGCAGCAAATGGCCAAAGGAGCTGTGACCCGCGCACTGACATTCCCGGCACGCCAGACCAACAAGACCACATCGGTGGAACGACTGACACAAATGTTGCGCATGACTGACAAGCCGGGCCGCAAGCAAATCCTGCGTGCGGTCGCCGACCAGGATGCGGAACTGGCCGAACAGGTGCAGCGGGCTCTCTACCAGTTCGAAGATCTGGCGAAACTGTCCGATCCGGAAATGCAGCTTGTGCTGGGCAAAATTGACAGCGGCACGCTTTCAATGGCCATGTTCCAATGCAGCAACGAGGTGCGCGATCGCATCTTTAACAACCTGTCTAAACGGGCACGGGGAACGCTGCAGGAAGAGCTGGAATTCCAGCGTCATGTGCCCGCAAGCCAGGTCAAAGCGGCACGTGATGTCATTGCCGACGCACTCGCGGAAGTCGATCAGGAGGCAGAATGAACAAGCCTGAAATGATCAACATCACGCTTCCCCGAGATGTCGCCAACGTTCGGTTCACGGGGGGCACCGCCACCGTGACCAATCACGAACGGCAGCGCCCACTGAATGAATCCGATCCGGAACTGGTCGCGCGTCGGCAGGTGGAGCAACAGGCCCGGCAGGCAGAGTTGCTGGAAGAAGTTCGTGACGCCCTGCTGGAACTTGAGCGGCGGCGGCAGAATTCGCTGTCGGAACTGCAGGAACTGGCAGTCGAGCTGGCAGCCACCGCTGCAGCCGAACTCACCTGTCAACTGGTGGACCGGGAACAGTACGCAATCGACGAACTTGTACGGCGAATTCTGGATCAGCTTTCACTGAACTCACCGACGGTACTGAGTGTGCATCCGCAGGATGTTCCAAAATTGAAAGCCCTGCTGGACGAGCGAAGCGCCGAACGTGGCGACGCTCTCATTGACATCAAGGCTGATACGAACGTGGCTCCGGGGAACTGCCGACTCGCTGCCGACAACGGTCGTCTGGCCATCTCGGACCTGGCCCGACGACTGGGTGAGATCCGCCAAGGCTGGCTGGAGGAATTGAAACATGCTCAGACTGAACGTCGACAAACTCAAGGCCAGGACCAGGGGCTGCAGCGTTTTCCAGACCGCCGGGATACTGCGTAGCGTAGGAGAAACTTTGATGGTTTCCGGGACGGCGACTGTCGGCGAGATTTGCATGATTGGCGACGGTCGAACGGACAGTGTTTCGGGCGAAGTGATCGCCGCGTCGGATCGTGAGGCACGCGTGATGCTGTTTCACGACGCTGTCGGTTTGCGCCCCGGTCAGGATGTCTACTTTACGGGCCAGCGCCTCTCAGTTCCCGCTGGAAAACAACTGCTGGGACGAGTTCTCGATGGTCTGGGAAATCCGATTGATGGTGGTCCGCCTCTGGGTCGTCCCCATATCAACCTGGACTCCGCCGACATCCCCTCTCCCATGGAGCGGCAACGAATTGTCAAACCTCTGGTCACTGGCCAGCGCGTCATTGATGGCCTGTTGACGTTGGGCAAAGGCCAGCGAGTTGGCCTGTTCGCAGGGAGCGGCGTCGGCAAAAGCACTCTGATGGGTGAAGTCGTTAAACACGCCCAGGTGAACTGCAACGTTATTGCATTGATTGGCGAACGAGGACGCGAAGTGCTCCCGTTTGTTCAGGATGCACTGGGAGAACTGGGACGTCAGCGTTCTGTCGTCATCGTGGCCACTGCAGAAGAGCCCGCATTGATGCGGATTCAGGCGGCAAGAACAGCGGTTCGCATCGCCGAATCGTTCCGCGCCGAAGGTGAGGATGTGATGTTCTTTCTGGACAGCATCACCCGTCTGGCACACGCCCAACGAGAGATTGGACTGAGTCGCGGCGAACCCGCTGGAACACGAGGCTATCCCCCTTCGGTCTTTCGCGTGATGGCCCAAACCCTGGAGCGTTTGGGCACCGCCGGTCGCGGATCCATTACCGGGCTGATCACGGTCCTGGTCGATGGCGATGATCTTGCCGAGCCCATTTCCGATGCGGCCCGCTCCATTCTGGATGGGCACATCGTGCTGAGTCGCAAGCTCGCGGAACGTGGAATCTTTCCCGCCGTGGACGTCCTGGGCAGTGTCAGCCGGTTGTTCCGCGAAATCACCAGCACCGAACAGCAGCGGCAGGTCACGTTCGTTCGTCAGATAATGGACACGTACCGCCAGATGGAAGAGCTGATCCGGATGGGGCTGTACCAAAAGGGAAGTTCCGCCGAGATCGATCAGGCTCTGCAATTGATGCCCGAAGTCCAGAGCTTTTGCATGCAGGGCATTGGGGAATCCTCAACATTGGATGAAACGCTCGCTCGCTTGCGTCGCGTCGCCGCCCAGTCTGAACGAGAAAGGCGGGTCTCATGAAGAAGTTTCGATCACGCTGGGAACTGCTGCAACGCCTCTCCGCACAGCGCCGAAAGCTCGCGGAGCTGGATGTGCTGCGAGCCCGTACGGCTTTGTCCGAGACCTCGGGCAAGGAGCTGGCGATTCAACAGGAGTTGCAGGCCAATGCTCACGTGTTTGCCAACCTGACTGCCGAACCGGTTTCTGCTCATTACCTCGTCGCCTGCCGACTGGTCACGGAACAGTGCACGGAACAACTGGCTGCGCTGCACACGGAGCGTGAGTCGCGACAGCAGGAACTGCACAAACTGCTCACCGCGTGGCGTCAACGCAGTGTGGAAGTTGACCAGACCGACCAACTGACACAGCGGGAGCGACAAGTTTACGACGCGGAGCAACTGGCCTCTGAGCAAATTGAAGTTGATGAACACTCAATGGCGCTGCACCGCAATCGGAAACCCCGGAGCGAGGAGATGTCATGAAGAAACTCATCCTCACAATGGTGATGTCGATGCTGACCTTCGGGTTGGCTTTTGCCGCTTCATGGTACCTGCATCCACCACAGGAGGTTGCCGACGGTCCGGATCAACAGGCCGTGACCGCGGCAGCGGATACAGCTTCAGGACCGACAGCAGCTGTCGGAAAACCTGTCAATCCGGGTGATGGCACGCTTCCCGCCGCCGTTCGCCCCCGGGCCGCGAGTGTCGAGGAACTGGTCCGGCTGGGCCTGTCGCTCAAGGCACGGGAGGAAGAAGTTCACAAGATGGAGGAAGGACTCCAGAAGCGTCAGATTCAGCAACAGCTGGCCCTGGCCGATCTGACATCGGAACGGCGCTCACTGGACGGATTTCGGACAGAAGCACGTGATGCACTGGGTGAAGCGCAGCGAGTGCTGGAGCAGTTGACCGTTATGCACCAGCAACTGGTGAATGAACGAGAGCAACTGGTCAAAGAACGCTCAATGCCAGCAGAAGAGGGCGCCCCCAACACGAGCGCTGATCAGATTCAGAAAACCAAGCGGCTCTCGCAATGGATACAGGCCATGGAGCCCGACAAAGCCGCCGGACTGCTCAAGCAGATGGCCAACGATGGAGATGTGACGGGAGCCGCTGAAATCCTGTCTCACTTCGAAGAGCGCGAAGCCGCCAAGCTGCTTTCGGCGATCGACGATCCCACGCTGGTCAACGATCTGGTCTCCCAGTTTCGCGACCTCAAGAGCAGCACCAAGACACCCCCCAAATAGTCTCGACACGATGTTTCGCGACGAGATCGACCAGGACAGGTAGGCAGCTATGGAAATGCACGAAGTATTGAGTGTGGGGCGTGAGGTCCTGCTGACAGCCGTTCTGCTTTCGGCACCGGCGATTGGCATCAGTTTGCTGGTGGGCGTGATGATCAGCGTGTTCCAGGCCGCGACCAGCATTCAGGAACAAACACTGTCGTTCGCCCCCCGCATCGTCGCGGTCGCCTTGACCCTGGTGTTGACTTTGCCGTGGTCGCTGCGGCTGTTGTCGGCTTTCACCCTTCGAATGTTCGGACGCTTGCTGGAGGTCGCCACATGACAGCCGTCGACCTTTCCTACGCCACGCTGATTTTCCTGCGTACGTCCAGTTTCGCAGCGCTGCTGCCGCCAGTTGCGGGCCGTTCGATTCCGATTCCGGTCAAGATCGGCATTGCGGCTGGCCTGTCTCTGTGTTTCTGGAATCGCGTCCCCATGACCCCCGGCATTGGGGATTCACTGCTGAATGGGCCGTGGTTCACGATGTGCGCGTTGTTCGAAGTGTTCCTGGGGCTGGGCCTGGCCTGGCTGGCCGGGAGCCTGGTGAGCATTGCGGGAACGGTCGGTGGCATGATCGCGGATGAAATTGGCCTGAACGTTTCTGGTGTGACCAGTTTTGTCGATACCGGGGCCAGTACCAGCGTGTCGCAGCTGCTGGAAGCGTTGATGAGCATGCTGCTGTTTGCACTGAACTTTCACCACGTCTTTATTCTGATGCTGTTGTACTCCTTTTTCTGGTTCCCGGCAGGACAACTCGCCAGTGCCGGGTCTGCCGTTGCAGTCATCGACTGGTATGCATTGCTGGGGACGGCACCCATTGCGATGGCGCTGCCACTGACGGCCATTTCCCTCGGGGGATTGGTGCTGATCAGCGTCATCATGAAACAGGCACCCCAATTCAACTTGCTGTCGTTCGGAATGCCGTTGCGTTTGATGCTGGGCATGTTTGCCCTGTTCCTGTTCCTGCCAACCCTGCTGACTCGCTTCGCGGCCTTCGCGCAGCACTTTGAACACAATCTTGTCCTTCCATAACCAACCGGAAACTCCGCCCGATTCATGAGCGAGTTCAATGAGAACAGAACAGAAGATCCAACACCGAAGCGTCGTGAAGACGCCCGGCGGGAGGGTCGCGTTGTGTTCAGTGGAGAGCTCTCGGCGGGTGTCGTACTGCTTTGTCTGGCGATAGCGCTCCCCTATCTGCAGTCTCTGTGGGTTGGCCAGTTTGGCAATATGGTGCTGGAATCGCATCACCTTTCTGCTGAGGTAAACTGGTCGATTCCGCAACTCTCCATGATGTTCCGCTGGGCACTCGTCCAGATGTTGATGATCGCTGGCCCTGCCGCGCTGGGAGTCTGGCTGGTATCGCTCGGCAGTGCTCAGGCACAAATCGGCGGCATCTCCACCACCGAGTTGACACTGAACTGGGAGCGGCTCTGGTCACCCGGAAATCTGTCGCGACTGGTCTCGACGGAAGCATTTGTTACCGCCGGACAAGCCCTGTTGAAGGTGTCGTGCGCACTCGTCATCGGCATTGTGGCCATGCGGCAGTATATGCCCGCTCTCGGAGGTGCCACGGCCGCCGCACATTCCACGCCTGCACAGGACATGCAGTTCGTGAATCAGCTCGTCCTCCAGTTGGCGATTGCTGCCCTCTGCTGGGGAGCCCTCGATTATGGCCTGAAGTGGTGGCGACACGAAAACAAGCTGCGGATGACCAAACAGGAATTGAAGCAGGAACACAAGGACGAATCGGGAGACCCGCAAATCAAGGGACGCCGTCGGCAGATGCATCGCGATGCATTGACCCGCAAGTCGCTGAAGTCGGTTCCCGAAGCATCCGTGGTCCTGAGAAACCCGACGCACTTTGCAGTTGCATTGAAGTATGAGCGTGGCGGCAATGGAGCTCCCATTGTGGTTGCCAAGGGCAAAGGGGCCATGGCACTGCGAATTGTGGCCATTGCTGAAGAACACAACGTCCCGGTGCTGGAACGCAAACCACTGGCTCGGGCTTTGTATTTCATGGCCGATATCGGCAAAGAGATTCCACCCGAGTTGTATCACGCCGTCGCCCAGGTGTTGGCATACGTGTTTCGGATGGGTCAGTCGCGACGCTTATTGAAATAGTCCGGTCCGCCCGGACATCAATTGATAAAAGGATTTCGTCATGGACATCGCCACAATCATCGGCCTGCTCGCAGGCAGCGGACTCATCCTCGGGTCGATCCTGATGGGTGGGGGCGGTATAGGCCCTTTCATCGACATCCCTTCGGCGATGATTACCGTCGGAGGCGCGTTCTCTGCACTGCTGATCAACTTTCCGATGTCGAACCTGCTGCAACTGGTGGGTGTCGTGCGCAAGTGCTTCACCACCACGGTCCCCAGCTCGGAACAGGTGATCGCAATGTTTTCGCGGTTCGCCTCGGTCGCCCGCCGCGATGGGCTGCTGGCATTGGAAAATGAAATGGACGATGTCACGGACGACTTCCTGCGGCGCGGCCTCGAACTCGTGATTGGCGGCGGCAGCAAAGAAGAAATCAGCACGGTGCTGGAAATTGAAATGGACTACATCCAGCAGCGTCACACCACCGGAAAAAAGATCCTCGATGGTCTCGCTGCGGCGGCACCCGCCTTCGGAATGATTGGAACGTTGATCGGTCTGGTGCAAATGCTGCGCACCCTGGACGACCCGAGCCAGATTGGGGGGGGGATGGCGATTGCCTTGTTGACCACGCTGTACGGCGCTGTCGTCGCCAACCTGTTCTGCCTGCCATTGGCCGGCAAGCTGGAAAGCCGGAACCAGGAGGAAATGATGGTCAAGGACCTGATGAAAACCGGGTTGTGCCTGTTGATTGACGGGCAGGCGCCTTCCGTGCTGCAGGAGCGACTGGCGGCGTTCCTTTCCGCTTCCCGACGCAACGCGACTTCGACCGCCACTGAAACTGCCGCCTGATCAGGACTGAACCATGGCCCGAGAGCCCGAAAAGAGCACCGCCGGTGAAGTCCCTGCATGGTTTATGACCTACAGCGACGTCATCACACTGTTGATGACGTTCTTCATCCTCCTGCTGACATTTGCGACCAGCGAGCCGGAAAAATTTGAGCGGATGCAGGTTTCGATGTTCGGTGGAGGCGGCAGTCAGGGTTTCGCCAGAAAGATGGAAGACGCCATGGACCGCGAGTCCATTGTGGCCCGCTTTCGACCGCGAACCAGCCGGCTCACGTCACGTGGCTCCGAGTCCGAACCGGAGATGCAGGACGCTGATGTGAAAGCAATGAAGGACGGTTTGAAATCGCTGGACGAGCGATCGGATCTGGCTCAGCTGTCTCGCATCAGTTTTGAGATTGTGATTCCGAAATGGCTGACGCCCGAACCGGGACTCACCGCACTGGGGCGGCAGCAACTGCGTGACCTGGTTCGGCAGATGAAGGCACTGCCGCTCGAGCTGACGTTGGCAGCAAATAATACCGACGAACTGGAACTGGCCCTGCAGATTGCCCAGACCTTGACCACCGAGGGCAAGATCTCACTGGGGCGAATCAGCATTGCTGTTGCCGACGATGTCCCGCCAGGCAAGCTGCGTCTCACACTGGTACGCGAAGAGCAGGCGACCAGGTCCGTTCGACTGGAAGAGTGAGCGCAGTCGCTGACTTGGGACTTTCTCTGGGAGGTTGAAATGGCCAAACGCAAAAAGATCGAACCGTCGGGAGCCAACAACGGCTACCTGATTTCGTTTGGCGACACGATGACCGCGTTGCTGGCATTTTTCATTGTGCTCAACTCGCTTGCGACCGAACAGACGGGTGCCAAACTACACGACGGAACCGGGTCGTTCGTGCAGGCCGGCAAATCGCACGGGATGCCGGGCATGTTTTCCTCGGGGCAATCGAGATTCCCCATGTCGATGCAGGAGTCCAGCCCCATCTACGCGGTCGGAGATGACTCGACGGAAGCCAAAGCGACCGGAAGCGGACCAGATGACGATGCAGACACCATCTGGGTGCGTGATCGCACGATGGAAGAATACGACCGCTTTCTTCTCGCCATGGAACGAATCAGCAAGGCGTCTCCAGATCAGGAAATCAAGGGGGAGGTTGCCTTCGATCGGATGAAGGCACTGCCATCGCCGGAGGAGCCGCTCGACGAAGCGATGCGCGAACAACTGATGCAGATCCTTCCGCTGCTGCTGACCGGTCGATACGAGCTGGACGTCGTCGTCTGGGCGACCACTCCCTCGGATTCGGCCTGGCGACGAGCTGCCGGACAAGCGCAGGAGATTCGGACCCGGGTGCTGGAATTCATGCAGTTGCAGGGCGAAGACGCCGCCCGCGTCCGCAGTTGCGCCCGGCCCTGGTTCTCCTCCACCATCAAGCGCCCCAGCATGTCGCTCCAGGTACGCATGATCGCTGGCGAATAGGGTCTGCGACCCGACCGCCCGTCGACTCCACATCGACAGGCGTGCACGATCAACATGGCAAATCACAGAACCGTTGGGTAACTTCCAGCGGTCCTGTTTCTGTTCCGGGAGATATCATGCATCGGCAATTCAAGGCGGTGTCTGCGGCTGTTGTATTGGCCTGTGGTCTTTCCTGGAGTCTTCCGCTTTCCGCTGCGAATCCACCCATGACGAAACGCGTTGATCAGGTCGATGACTTTCACGGTACCTCTGTCGCCGATCCGTACCGCTGGCTGGAAGACGATGTTCGCGTGAATCCCGAGGTCGCTGCCTGGGTGGAAGCGCAGAACAGGCACACGTTCGCATTCCTGGAGCAGATCCCGGAGCGAAAAACGATTGCCGCGAGGCTGACCAAGCTGTGGGACTTCGAAAAGTTCGGCACGCCCTTCAAAGCCGGGGGACGTTACTATTTTTACAAGAACAATGGGCTGCAGAATCAGTACGTGCTGTATCGGCAGGACTCCCTGGATGCCCCGCCGCAGGTGCTGATCGATCCGAACACCTGGTCGGACGATGGCACGGTGGCACTGGCCGGAACCGTCTTCAGCGATGATGGCCGATACGTCACTTATGGTGTGCAGGAAGCAGGGTCCGACTGGCGGATCTGGAAGGTGCTGGAAATTGAAACGGGCAAGGTGCTCGACGATGAACTTCGCTGGATCAAGTTCAACAGCCCCGACTGGACGCCCGATGGCAACGGCTTCTTTTATGCCCGCTTTCCGGAACCGGTCGAAGGGGCCGAGTTCCAGAATCTGAACGTCAATCAGAAGGTGTACTATCACCGCCTCGGCCAGCCTCAAAGCGACGATGTGCTGGTGTTCCATCGCCCGGATGAGCCCGAGTGGGGATACAGCTGCAGCGTTTCTGAAGATGGGCGTTATCTGATCATCACGATCCACCTCGGCACGGATGATCGTTACCGCGTGTACGTGAAGGATCTCAGCGAGCCATACGGCATGCCGGTTCCCGTGGTCGACAACTTTCATCAGGAGTACAGCTTTGTCGGCAACGATGGTCCGGTGTTGTTCTTCAAGACCGACCTGGAGGCCCCGCTCAAGCGGGTGATTGCTGTCGATCTGCGCGAAGTTCGAAATATGCCCGTTGATCCGGAGTCACCGCCGCCGCATCGTGAGATCATCCCCGAACAGGACACCACGATGTCCGATGTCGCGCTCGTCGGGAACGCGTTCATCGTCGATGCTCTGCGCGATGCCCGCAGTCAAATCTCGCTGTTCGACCTGCGCGGAAAGAAGGTGCGGGATGTCGAATTGCCGGGAATTGGATCTGCCAGCGGCTTTGGCGGAAAACGGACGGATACCGAAACCTTCTACTCGTTTTCCAGCTTCGCCACACCACCAAGCAACTACCGGTACGACATCCTGACTGGCGAAAGCACACTGCTGCAACGGGCCGAAGTCGATTGCGATCCCGAAGCGTACGAGGTCAAGCAGGTCTTCTACGAGAGCAACGACGGGACCAAAGTGCCAATGTTTCTTGCCCACAAAAAGGGTCTCAAACTTGATGGCTCCAACCCCACCCTGCTCTACGGCTACGGCGGATTCAACATCGCCCTCACACCCGGGTTTTCCATCAGTCGTCTGGCGTGGATGGAAATGGGAGGGGTCTTCGTGATGGCCAACCTGCGTGGCGGTGGCGAATACGGGGAACGCTGGCACAAGGCGGGAACCAAGCTCAACAAGCAAAACGTATTTGACGACTTCATCGCCGCGGCTGAGTGGCTGATCGCCGAGAAGTACACGCAGCCCTCCAAGCTCGCCATTCAGGGCGGCAGCAACGGGGGACTGCTGGTCGGTGCCTGCATGACGCAGCGCCCCGAACTGTTTGGCGCCTGTCTTCCCGCTGTCGGTGTGATGGACATGCTGCGGTTCCATCGCTTCACTGCGGGCCGCTACTGGGTCGATGACTATGGCTCGGCCGACAACGCTGATGAATTCGCCGCTCTGTTCGCCTACTCCCCCTACCACAATGCGAAGTCGGGTACCTGCTATCCCCCGACATTGATCACCACCGCCGACACCGATGACCGTGTCGTTCCTGGTCACAGTTTCAAGTTCGCTGCTGCGATTCAGGAGGCTCAAGGCTGCGACAACCCGATCCTGATCCGGATTGAAACCAAGGCCGGACACGGAGCGGGCAAGCCAACCAGCAAGATCATCGAAGAGTTGACCGACCAATGGGCCTTTCTGGTGAAGACCCTGGGCGTGACGTTGCCAAAGGGGTTTGGTGAGCAGTAGCGGTCTCTTTACGACGATTTACCCCCGCCAAAGGCGATCGTGCGCCGTCCATTCCCTGCTCTACATCTCGCAAAGGTGATGCGCGGAAGTCTGGTTACGTTGACACCGTGGTCATTTGAGCGGCTGTCGCGGCTTGAAATTCCGTACAACCGATACCGATTGCGGAGTTTGGGCAAAGCGTCACATGCAGCCCTCTTGATGCTTCCCGTAGCATGCCGATATACTCGATAGACATTCTCACCTGAATTTTGTGCCGACTCCTCCCACCTTGTCGGCAACCTCCAGTCCCACCGGCGCCATGTCGGTCCCACCAGATGACTGAGGACGCACCATGCTTGCGTATCGATGGACACCCTGTGTGTCACGACTGTTTCGCACTGGAACCGGCGCTGCAATCACGCTGTTGATCGTCGTACTTACTGCGGGGATTGCGTCGCAGGTCTTTGCAAAGCCGGACTTCTCGGCCGTCCCCGCGGATGGATTTGCGTTTGTTGAGGAACGCCCCTTCGAAGTCCTGATCAGCCAGAGTGGACCTCTGGACAGCTCGAAGAACGTGAAGCTCATCAATCAGTGCGAGTGGACCACATACGTCATCAGCATGGTTCCCCAAGGGACGTGGGTTGAGGCTGGGGACGTGATTATGGAGTTGGACTCAACCGATCTGCGTGAGCTGGCCCAGAAGCGCGAAGTGCTGCTGGTACAGGCGGATGCCGCCCTGAAAGACGCCGAAGAAGATCTGCACATACAGGAGCTGACCAACGAAAGCCGTCTGGCCGATGCAGAACTTCAGGCTCGACTGGCCGCGCTGCAACTGGATGGTTACCGCAAAGCGCAGCTGCCGCAACAGTTACATGAACTCAACAGCGCGGTGGCACTGGCGGAAGAAGAACTCTCCCGCAGTGAGAAGAAGCTGCAGTTTGTGACCAATATGGTTTCGCTCGGATATCGCACGAACAGTGATCGTGAAGCCGAACGGCTGGCGGTCATGAAAGCTCGGCAGAGTCTGACACTGGCGCAGGACCGACTGCAGGTATTGCGGGATTTCACCTCGGTTCGAACACTTGCCCAGTACGAAGCTCTGGCCGTCGAAACACAGCGAGAGCTGGAACGCGTGCAACTGGCCGGTAGTGCGGCGTTGCTCAGCCGCAAGGTGAGACTGGAAAGCCGCCGTCGCACGTACGAAATTCATAAGGCCTATCTACAGAGGCTGCGGCGGAACATTGCTGCCTGCACCATTCGCGCCCCGCGAGCCGGAGAAGTTGTGCTCGGTACGGAATCGTCCAGCACGAGAACTCCACTCAGTGAAGGGAGCCGGACCCGCTACCTGCAAACCTTGGCCTCGATTCCCGACCGGGAACGCATGCAGGTCAATCTGCGGATCCATGAATCGCGCATCCGCCTCCTGGAAGAAGGACAGTCAGCAGATATTCGGGTGGATGCCCTGAGTGACCGCACCTTTCAGGGACGCATTGCTTCAGTTTCCACAGTGCCTGTGAGTGGCCAGTTCCCCAACTATGACCTGCGCGAATATCGGGTCGTCGTCGAACTGACGGGCGATCAACAGGAACTCAAGCAACTGGCCCCTGGGATGACGGCCCATGTTGCCGTCCATACCGCCCGGAAATCTCAAGCCGTTCTCACTCCGCTTTCCTCGGTCGTTCAAATCGCCGGCAAGAACTACGCGTTTGTCCGAGACCAGACCGATGTGCGGCTGCAGGATGTCACCGTCGGACTCTCCAACGATCAGTCCATTGAAGTGCTGGGCGGACTGCAGGCTGGCGACGAAGTGGTGGCTCGACCACGTGTCACGTGCGCAGAACGACTGCTTCAGCTGGAGCAAACCATGCTCGCGGAGAATGAAAACCTCGCCTGGGCAGGGGAATTCTCGCTGTAAGGCTGTGGAAGCGAGTCTGTTCCCAAGACAGAAAACCGCCCTAAGTCTTTATTTGTCAATTCGTTGCACACCAATCCCCTGCATGGAGCGGATAACCTTCCGACCATTGCAATCCGCAAAGTTTGCGCCGAGCCCCTAATCAGCTAAACTGTTCGCAGTGGCAGATCTTTGCTGAGATGATCAAAGATGTGATGCTCAGCTGAGGAAGCGCCCTCTACTATTGAGTGGAACGACTCGGGCTTGCCCTCGACATTCAGGACTGACTAAGGATTGCAACAATGAAGACTCTACTGACAACTGCCCTGCTCGCCTCGCTCGTCGCAACTGCATCGGCTCGTGAGCCTGGTTTGGCTCCTGCTCCACTGGCATTGCTGCAGGCTCCGACTCCCGCATACAGCCCGGTTCCAGCGGCCCCGACGCATCCCGTGCCAGTTGCACAGCCAATCTCGCTGTTTGATTGCGTGAAAGTTCGCGGTGCACACCGCATTCACCCCTGTGCCGTTCCCACAATCGTGAGCGTTCAGGATCCTTGCAACGAATGCTGCTGCGTGAACGTCGAAGTCTGCCTGCCACCATGCGACTCCTTCGATGTCCGTTGCAACCGTGCTGGCAACCGCGTGACATACGACTTTGGCAAGTACGGAGCAACGCTCGTTTCCCACCGTGGTCTGGTGACTGTCATCTATCGCAACTAGTCGATGGACTGCGTCTGATTCACAAAAAAAGGGTCCGGAGATCAAGTTGTCTCCGGGCCCTTTTTCCATGGCCTGATCGCATCAGCGCGAATCGCGTTAGCCGATCGTGGTCCCCAGTTTGGTCGCCAGTTCGGTCAGCTGACGCCACGTTTCATCGGGAATGGCAACGCCCGTCTTCTCGCGTTCCTGACGGCGACGACGTTCCATTTCACCGGGCAGCAGGACTTCGGAAACTCCCGGCTGAGTACGCGTTCCCTTGAGCGAGGCAATGTACGTTTCCATCCACTGATCGTACTCTGCGCGAGGCGTGAACTGTTCAATGTTCAACAGATGCAGCCAAACCCCATTGGCTCCGCGAGGCAGGTCGGTCCGACACAAGCCGCTTCCCGACAGCAACCCGCAGAAGATGTCCAGCATCACGGAAAGACCAAACCCCTTGTGTCCCATCATGGGTCCACCGAGTGGCAGAATGGCCCCATATGGTTTGTTGTAATAGTCTGCCGGGTTCGTCGACGGATTTCCGTGGCCATCAATGATGAGGCCTTCCGGAATTGATTCCCCTTTCTGGAAGGCAACTCGAAGTTTGCCTTCGGCCGTGGCACTGGTGGTCATATCGAGCACGATGGCTCCTTGCGATGAGGGAGCAGCCATGCTGATGGGGTTTGTCCCCAGTCGCCGATCGATTCCCCCAAACGGAGCCACGCCGCCCGGACCTGGGGCATTCACAGCCATCAAGGCATTGAATCCCTGCAGTGCCGCAGCCTCGGTGTACGCCCCCAGCCGACCCACGTGATTGCAGTTCCGCATGAAGATGGTTGCGGTTCCCTGCTCGCGAGCCTTTTCGATGGCCAGATTCAATCCTGCGCCGGCAATCACCTGACCGAAGTTGAACTGGCCATCCAGAACGGCAAATCCGGGAGCGTCGACGACTTTCTCCACCGATTGTCCCGGACGGACGAATCCGTCTTCGACCATCTGCAGGTACTGCACCAGACGCATCACGCCATGGCTGTCGTGCCCCACCATGTTGGCATCGGCCAGGTGGAGTGCAACGGGATCGATCTCGGATTCTGGAATTCCGGCCGCCGACAACAACTGTCGACCGATCTCAATCAATTGGGCTTCGGAGAACGTGGGCATCTCAAGGTCTTCGTGCGAAAGTCAGGATATTGAAAGAGCAGTAGCATGATTCGCATCATAGTGACTGCAGACCCAACCCGACCATCAACGCGCTGTGGACGCCACTGCAGTCAGCACGGACTGTACGCCTTCAACGCACATCCCGCCGCTCCGATGAAGCCTGCGTCGCTGGCGAGTCGTGCATAGTCGATGCGGGTCCGTTCGGCGGGAATGGGAAACGTTCGCTTCCGAACTTCGTGCCGCACCGTCTCGATGAACTTCCGTCCGATCGGCGTTTCGTACTGTCCAAACGTCATGGCCCCACCGATCAACACCATCTCTGGATTGATCGTGTGGATGATGTTGACGGTCCCGATGGCGAGATACTGCCCTGTTTCCAGAACCAGACGTTCGGCCAGTGCGTCTCCCTGAATTGCACAGTCAGCAATCAGCACCGGAGTCAGTTCCTCCCCCTGCTCCAGTTTGTCGCGAATCGAGGACCTCGCCCCCGCATTCAGCGCCGCCTCGCAGCGACGAACGAGCGCTTTCGCCCCGGCATAGAGTTCCAGCGAGCCATGAATGCCGTGTTCCGATGTCGGCCCCCCTTCCATCTGAATGATGATGTGCCCGCACTCGCCCGCGTGGGAGTGCGCTCCGGTGACGATTTCCCCATTCACAATGATGCCGCCACCAATTCCGGTTCCCAACGTCCAGAACATCAGACTGCGGGCATCATGCGCGGCACCCAGCCAGTATTCTCCATAAGCTGCTGCATTGGCATCATTTTGCAGGATGGCCGGCTTGCGAAATCTCTCCGAGACCAGGTCGCGAATGGCCAGATTTTCCCATCCCGGAAGATTGAAGGGATGGAATATGACTCCGGCGGGGATGTCCATGGTACCGGGAGCGGCCACACCAATCGCCCGAATGGCCCGCCAGCCTACGCCGCTCTGTTCAACAACCTGATCGAGCGTCTCATACAGGCCCTGTAGCCCTTCCTCACGTCCCTTGTGCAGGACCGAAGGGACTCGCAGTTTCGCGACAGTCCGCCCTTCGTCGGAAACGACACCCGTTTTGGTGCTCGTCCCGCCAATGTCGACCCCCAGATAGTATGACGCCACAACCACTCCCGTCTTTCTTTGCATGCCTCGCGGTCCTGTCCGCCAGAGGCCTGAAACATTATAAAGGGAACACCTGAGCGGAGACGACAAACTCCGCCTGATTGGTCCTGTTTCCCCAGTCAAAACCCCGTACTTTTGTGGACAACCTGTTGATGAACTGGGTCCGATCCGTGCAGAACGAACCTCATCCCGATGGCCGCTCGAATCGGGTGTGCGTAACCCTTGGTTTTACTGACCATCCCTGCACGGCATGTCCACAGAGTATCATGGTGTTTTGAACACGATCAGGCGGCCTCTGAATGGCAATAACTTGCGATTTCACCTACACTTCGGATTCAGATTGTGCCGACTCTCCACAATTTTCGGCTCGTCTGTTTCCACTACTCCTTTCTCTTTAAGTGTCTGGACCTTCCGGTCTTTCAAATGACCGGAGATGTGGACAAAGCGAACTACACAGCGGAACGGAATTGTCATGAAACTGACTGTCTCACGGAGTGAATTGGCCGGTGCGTTTCAAATCGTCGGAGGAGCAGTTCCGTCACGTACCCCCAAGGACATTCTCAAGAACGTTAAACTTGTCGTCGACAACGGCACGGCCACGCTGATGGGGACCGACCAGGAAGTTGGCATCCGGTATCAGCTGCCTGAGGTTCAGACGGATTCCGTAGGTGAAGTCCTGCTGCCACCGCAACGGGTCGTGGCTATTCTGCGTGAAGTTCAGGACGACATGATCCACCTGGAAGTCACCGAAGAAACATTGTGGATTCGTTCGGGACAGAGCGAGTTCCGGCTGTCAGTCGAAGATCCGGCTGAGTTTGCCAATGTGCCGGACTTTCAGGAGGAAAGCTACTACATCATGCAGGGGCGGGCTCTGAAGCAGGGAATTCAGCGCACGCTGTTCGCTACGGACCCGGAGAGCACACGCTATGCCCTGGGAGGTGTGCTGCTGGAACTCGATCAGGAAGACATCACACTGGCCGCTACGGACTCTCGACGGCTGGCCGTGTACAAATCCTCCTGCAAGGCACAGGGAGCCGCCAGCGAAGAGGTAGGCGTTCCGGTCATTCCCTCCAAGGCGATGCAGCTGATCGACCGCAGCATCCATGATGACGATCAGGAAGTGCATCTGGCCATTCATCAGAACGATGTGCTCATCCGCAGTGGTCTGTCCACCATCTATGCTCGCCTCGTGGAAGGACGTTTCCCTCGCTACCAGGACGTTATGCCTTCGCACTTCGGGATCACGATTGATCTTGTCGTGGGACCATTTCATTCGGCAGTGCGGCAGGCCATGATTGTGACCAACGATGGCAGTCACGGAGTCGACTTCCAGTTTGCAGATGGCACGCTCACCCTGACCAGTAGCGGGGCAGATGTCGGGTCCTCCAAGATTCAGATGCCGATCGGCTACGACGGAGAAGAGTTCACGGTCACGTTTGACCCCAAGTATGTGGCCGACTTCCTGAAGGTTCTCGATCCAGCCTCACCGGTCAGCCTGAACCTGGTGGATCCGAACTCAGCGGCTGTGTTTAAGTCGGGGGACAACTACACGTACGTGGTGATGCCGTTGTCCAATGAGGATCGCGGCGGCCAGTAAGGATGCCAGGAGAACTGATGGGTTTGGAGTCATGTTGTGCGAGGGAGCGAACTTTGAAGGAGCGACCATTTCGAGGTCATGGAGCATCATCTCCCGGTCGAGCCGGGCGGATGCATGCGACTCCCGATCCCGTCAACCTGGCAGATGTTCTCTCGGAACTTTTTGCTCGTCGGGGATACGGTCGGGTTCAAGGCGATCGACAGCTCAAAGAGGCCTGGACTGCCGTGGCCGGAGAACTCATCTCCGCCAAAACCCGTGTTCAGGGACTACGCAACGGCGTTCTTCAGGTGGGGGTTTCCAGTTCTGGACTTCTCAGCCAGCTGGTTTCGTTTCAAAGGGTGGAGTTGCTGGAAAAACTTCAAACAGAACATCCCGAACTGAAGATCCGCGATTTGAAATTTCGCCTGCAGGGAAGAATGCGATGAGAGGTGCTCAAGACGGTCCCGATTGCGGGTGAATGAGCCTTCAACCTAAGTGGATACATTCCGGCCACGCTGTCAGTTGATCTGTGTTGTTCAGATGCCAGTGGCCTTTCAAAGACAATCGTCAAACACGTTCAGGAGTCATCCGTGACCGAACCCAAGAGCAAGCCGAATCCCGACGACTACGGTGCCGATAAGATTCAGCACCTGGAAGGAATTGAAGGCATTCGACACCGCCCCGCCATGTACATTGGCGGTACCGATCTCGTGGGCCTGCACCACCTGGTGTGGGAAGTGACCGACAACGTCCTGGATGAATATGCCAACGGCTACGCCACGACGGCTAATGTCCAGATCAATGGCGATGGCTCGATTTCCGTCTCCGATGATGGTCGTGGCATTCCCGTGGGCTTGATGAAGGACAAGGGGAAGACGGCGCTGGAAATCGTGTTCACCGAAATCCATGCCGGTGGGAAGTTCGACCGCAAGGCATACGCCGTTGGAACCGGGGGGTTGCACGGTGTGGGCATCACGGCGGTTAACGCCTGCAGTGAATGGGTCGAAGTTCTTGTTAAGCGAGAAGGCTTTGAATGGCGGATGGAGTTTTCTCGTGGTCGCGTGACGGAGCAGCTTCAAAAGGGGGCCGCAACCGATCAAACAGGAACGATGGTCACCTTCAAGCCGGACTCCCAGATCTTCCCGAACACGACATTCAATTACGACACGATCCACAAGAAGCTCCAGGATGCGGCATTTCTGAATGCCGGAGTTCGCATCAACCTGCACGATGAGCGGACTGGTCAGTCGGATACGTTCCACTACGAAGATGGACTGGCTGAATTTGTGAAGTGGATCAACAGGACCGAAAACCCCATCCATTCCGATGTGATCCGGATCAAAGGCGAACAGGAGACCACCGTCGTCGATGTGGCTTTGCAATGGAACGATGGCTACTCAGAGACGGTTCGTTGCTTCGCGAACGGAATTTCCAACAGCGAAGGGGGCACGCATTTTTCCGGATTCAAGACCGCATTAACGCGTGTTCTCAACGCGTATGGAAAGCGGGAAAATCTGTTCAAGGACGCGACTCCCTCGGGCGACGATTTTCGTGAAGGACTGGCCGCGGTTGTCACCTGCCGTATTCCCAATCCGCAATTTGAATCGCAAACGAAGATCAAGCTCACAAATGCCGAAGTCGAAGGGGCCATGAACTCTGTTGTGGGTGAGCAACTCGTCAAATATCTGGAAGAGAATCCCCAGATTGCGAAACTCATTTGCCAGAAAGGACTGCGTGCGGCTGAAGCCCGCGAAGCGGCCAAGCGTGCTCGCGATCTGGCCCGCGACAAAGGGAAAGTCGGCAGCGGCGGACTTCCGGAAAAACTTCGCGACTGCCGCAACCACGACCTTGCCGTTTCAGAACTCTACCTGGTGGAAGGAGACTCGGCCGGCGGCTCAGCCGATACTGGTCGCGATTCAGGGACGCAGGCCATTCTGCCTCTCCGAGGCAAGATCCTGAACGTGGAAAAGGCTCAGATCGTCAAAGTGCTGGCCAACAAGGAAGTCGCCGCCATCTTTAAGGCGGTCGGCATTCCGCCCGTCGCCGAAGAACAGGATGTCTCACGCCGACGCTATGGCAAAATCATCCTGATGACGGACGCCGACGTCGACGGTTCGCACATTCGAACGCTGCTGCTGACCTTCCTGTTTCGCCACATGCGTGAACTCGTCAAGCAGGGAGCCGTGTATGTCGCACAGCCACCACTGTATCGCGTGCTGCAAAAGGGCAAGCGAAACCAGAAGCCTCGCTACGTGCAGACGCATGAAGAGATGATGACGGAGCTGCTGTCGATCGGTCTTGATGGGACCGAGTTGTACCTGCATCCTCGGGAAAGTCTCCTGCCAGCGAGTGTCGATACAGCGGCTCAAGGAACACGCGAAACAGCTACGTCGATTGGCGGGGCACAGTTGGCCAAACTGGCCAAGATTCTTGATCCGATTGAGGAACCGATCGAAGCGATTGAACGTCGCGGAATTTCACTCCGGCATCTGGTGATGGATCATGCCACTCCCGATGGCCGACTTCCCCGGTATCGTGTCTTCATTGGTGCGGAAGAATTCTGGTTTGCCACAAAGCAGGAAGTGGATAGCTACATTCACGAGCACGAGCAAAAGACGGGACAGAAGCTGAAAGTGGCCGACCACGCGCTGGCGGCAACACCTAAACCTGAAGTCCCCAAAGAAGGCGATCCCGTCGAAGAGCAAGCCGTCATTGTCGAAGTGACGGACCTGCATGGAATCCGAACGATCAACGAAACGCTGCGTCAGTTGCACGACGAGTTCGGAATCACTCTGAACGATCTGGTCGCTCCGCCGATGAAGAATGCCGAATCAGTTTACCCGTATGAACTCACGACGGGCGACCTGACCCGCAAATTGCAAAGCCTGCGAGAATTCGTCCCCACACTACGAGAACTGGGTGGCAAGGGTCTTTCCTACACCCGCTTCAAAGGTCTGGGCGAAATGAACCCCGACGAACTCTACGAAACGGCCATGGATCCGGAGAACCGTATTCTCAAACAGATCAGCCTGGAAGACGCCGCCGCTGCCGAGGAAATCTTCCGAGTCCTCATGGGCGACCACGTCGAACCCCGCCGAGAATTCATCGAGAAACACGCCCTGGAAGTAAAGGACCTGGACGTGTAGCCACCACGTGTGGTGTCAGACATAATTCCTGTCACTTCAGACACAATACCTGTCACACTCAGACACAATTGTTGTCACGGCCGTCCGACAATTCCTGAATTGCAACTCTTCCGGAAGACGTTTGAATGAAGTCTTGTGGATGAAGAAACCCGGTCATTCAAAGCAAAAGTTAATAGGTGAATCCTGGATTGAAACCATTCAATGGGTTGGTTGCCGATACCACTGACCGACTGCTTGGGTCGCGTAGAGTCATGTCGATCACTTCTGCCCTAGCCCCCCCATTTAGGAATCGCAGAACTTCCGCGATTACGAGTGAGGCGGCCGCTGTGCCAACAAACGGCGCGCCCACAGACCGCGTGGCGAGTTGAACCAAGCCGCAGTCATCCATTCCCTTAGCCGACAAATCCTGGTACGCAGCTCCATTCGGTCCTCGGGAGCGATGTACCTCAACATCACTCCATTTCCGGCGTGCCGTGGTCGTTGCAGGGAAGGTGTGAACGCGCAGGGCAAGGTATTCCGTCGGACCTGACCCTAAGCCGGATTCGACAATCCAGTCAAAGCCAGCGTCTTCGTATGCGGCCCGCGCTTGGGGATTATCCACACCTCCAAGTGCCAATCGAGGTTCCTGCTCGGTAACCTTCATTCCCCCGGGGAATGGGCGCTCGATGACTCTTGCGTTGAAACCGCGCGCTTCTGCCCACTCCGCCATCGTCCTGGTTTTGAGGCGACCAATAAGCTCGCCGCTGGTGAGAAGTGAGGTACTGTCGTTGGACTCGGCAAGCCGATCGAAATCCTGCAAGTAGAGCATCACCTTCGAAGGGTCTGCGTAGGGTAACAAGCCGAGCACCCATAGATAGGCTTGCCCAAGATGGCCGAGCCCAATCAGCCAAAGGTTCGCTGGGAAAACGATGTCGAGCGGACCGGCAGGTGCATTTTCCCAATCAATCGACTCTGGACTCCAGAGTGAAAGGCCGACGCGCCGCCGACCGGCCATCGGGTTGCCGCGCAAGTTTTGAAAGACCTCCGAGAGGGCAATCGCCGAAGCGAGAATTGCTGCTGGAGTGATTGCCCTTTGTGAGGGTAGCGAGTGTGAATCGGCTTGCGGCACAACGCCGCCGCGCCAATCGCTGAAGATGACATTCAGGCAAATTTGGTGCTCGTTCGATGTGCGATTCACACTGCCCAGAATCAGCGTAGGCATCGTCCCGGCGACTTCGTTAATCGCGTGCCCACCGAGGGCGGCTACGGCTCCAGCAAGGGTTCGTTGGCCGGGAACCGGAACTAGCAGCGGAGTGTCGAGACTCCCTTCGATGTAGACGCCACCGAGTAGTGCACGTCGCGCAACATTGACGAGAGTGAGCAGAGCAGCCTGATGGGCAGGAGACTTCTGAACCTCTGGGCCGACACGAACACCGATACGATACGTGCGAAACAGATAGTACCCGTCGGCAACGGTTGCGACTTCGCCGCTATCAATCGCGATTTTCACAACGCGACTGAGTGTATCGGCGCTCGTCTGGCTGCTGTCAAAACTCGTAAAGGGCATTACTTCGGAAATCATATTAAACCCCAACTGACTTTGAGGACGGAGCGGGCTTGCCAACCGCTGAGGTTGGTCCAACGATGGTCACCTTCGTAGTGAAACACGCCGAGCCGGTGACGCCAGATCCATCCAAACGCATAGTTCGGAACGATGATCGCAAGATGTCCGGCGCGAGCAATCATGGGGTTTGTTCGGTCCACCTCGCTTTGGAATGCCCCGGCAGGGTGCGTGTGTATGTCGGCGATGACGGTTAGCTTTTCTGCGCGGCAGATCTCCCAAAGGCGGGTAAACGAGTCGCCCTGCAGAATGCAGACGCCGATCGAATATGCTTGCGGGTCAAGCTCATCATAGAACACGCAACGATGCGCTTGCCGTTTATCGCCTTTGACAGTTCCAAGAATGAAGCACCCGGATTCGTGCCGACCGTGGCTCCTGAATTGAAGCTCCGTCATGCAGCGAAGCCAAAGACTTC
The DNA here is from genome assembly GCA_020426515.1 of Planctomycetaceae bacterium. Classification (GTDB taxonomy): domain Bacteria; phylum Planctomycetota; class Planctomycetia; order Planctomycetales; family Planctomycetaceae; genus JACKHO01. The sequence goes on from JAGQPW010000007.1 coordinate 69,063, forward strand.
GCTGGAATCGAATCAGCGGCTTAGCCACCTCGCACTCCTTTGTAGTCGCTTGAATTGAGTAAGGAATGAAGTTCGTCCAAGTAGAGGACTACACCTCGGCTTGGCGACCACTGAAGGGCGGGGTATTCATTTCGCCAGTTGTCGTGCCCCACCGCAGCGATTCGATCGCAAGGCAGGTAGAGGCATGTTCCATCTTTCCACTCGGGTCTGAAGACCGCTGGAATCCGAGACGCTCCACCGGGCCATCGATTGAAGGGAAGCGGCTGGTCTGCTTCGTGATCCCACGGCCGAGCCGTGGGAGCCTCTTGCGAATAGCCGCTGCAATCGAAGCGAAACCAGTATTCATTTGGAGCCCCGTCGCGAGCTGCCGCTGCGACGGCAATCTGCACGATAGGCCAGGCGATTGAACCCAGCTTCCAACGATTCAGGTGAACCCCGAGTTGGAAAGCACCCGCCGCGACGTGGTCGCGGAAGGCACGCTCATCGGGACGCATGTTGTTTGTGTCCAAGTGACTAGCCCTCGACGCGTTTGATGGGCACCAGGTTGAAACAGAGCGAGCAGCATCCGCACACCAGGGTTCCGATTTGCGTGTCCGGCTCCGGGCGGTCGTCGGAGCCGCAGATTTGGAGCACGTGCTCGGTAGCATCGACGGGCGACATGCCAATCGCATGCACAAAGCGTTTCTTCACATGGTCGACCGTGTTTGCAGTGGGAAACTGCATGACCTCGGTTAACTCGTTGAAGTGCAGCGTGACTTCGACTTTGCGGCAGCGGTGAACGTGCACTCGGTGCTTGTCGCAAATGCCTTGTTTGCTCAGCGCGACATCGGGCTTGAGCGGGGTTTCGTCATCGGAACCGAAGACATGTGCATCCGCGCGATGCTTCTCGGGGAACCCGAGTTTCACAGCGGCTTCCAACACGTCAGCGACCGAGGCTTCGCTGTCGAGTTGGATGAGTTCCACTCCGCGACTGCCTTCGAACTGCAGGAATAATTGAATTTTCGACATTGGCCTTGTTCCTCTCTCGTTACTGGTTGAAGCTTGTCGGCCATCATTGGCCTCACACTTTCTTCAACCGGCGAGAAGGCCCAATCGGAAATGTCAGCCGCGAACATTTTTGATGCGGGGAGAGACTTGCAAGCGCAGCACCGCCGCCGAGCGACGGAACTGGTACTGACAAGAACTTGCTGCCTAGCGAGTAGGGCCTTGGGCCGGGCAGATAAAGAAGTATGGACAGGACGGACAGCGTTGGCTTAGCCTCGGGTCGAAGCGTCCGTTACCGGCTGCGGCAATGGCGCTTTCGCAAGCCTTCAACTTGTCCCCCGCCTTTTTCGATTTGTCGGTTGCAGCTCGACGTTCACCGTCGAGCAGAGACACATGCTCGAAGTGGACTTCTTCGTTGGGATGGTCGGAGCGAATGGCAACCTGCAGGAGAATGTATCGCGGTTTGTCCTCTTCGGATTTAGCCAGTCGCCCAGCCTTCAACCTACGGATGACGATTCCATTCGGAGTTCGTTCAATCTGATCTGCGCGACAACTGATGACCGCGCCGTTTCCGGGGGCGACAACTTGCCGTGCCGCGGGCAAGTTCTCCCCGCTCATCACCCCGTGCGCCGCCTCGATCATGGCCTTCGCCATGCGGCGGTAAAGGGGCTCGAAAGGATGATCGCCTGGGCCGAATTTCTCCCAGTCCTCCTCGAAGCGGGCGATTAGACCGTCCCGTCGTTCGTCTGCCGATGCGGTCTCGCGTAGCCAAGCCATGCTCGCATGCAGTGCTGATTGGAACTTGAGAAACGGCGAGGCGGCGTCTGCTCCGCCAAGTTCTAGGGCGTGATCGTAGTAGAATCGGCGAGGGCAATCGATATAGGTCTCGATTTCCCTTGCTGTCCACCGGTCGTTCGCCATTCGCCCGACGAGCAAGGGAAAAGTCGGCTCGGGAATGCCGTCAGCGGTCCACCTAGGCGATACGTCTATGCGGTGTGGCAAATGGGAAGAAACTGTTTCGAGAAACCGCGAGGGCCTCGTATTTCGCATGCCATTTGTCTGCGCTCGCGAAAGGTGCAAACCGTCTCTGGCACGGGACGCTCCAACGAAGAACAGGCTGTCCTCTTCTGCATCTCTGGTCATCAACACGTCGGAACTAATCAGTCCAGGTGGAAGCGGACACGGCTCGTATCTGTTGGGGGCCGGAAACTGTGTGCCAGTCAGAGCAAGGATATGAACGATGGGAAACTCTAACCCCTTGCTCGAATGCACTGTCATCAACCGAACCGCATCAATGTCGCTGACCGCGGCGGGCAACTGACGAAGCTGCTTCTCTTCGTCGAGGATTTCGAGACGACGGACGTGTGCCAGAAAAGCGCGCTTCGGATCGTCTTTCTTCGACGGCTTGAACGCGAAGGCGAACTGTAGCAATTGGTAGATGGCAAGCCGCCGCTGCTGGCCTGGAACGGTGTCATCTGCCATGAAGGGTTGCAGGTAGCCGCTTCGCCTCAAAAGATACGAAATAAGAAAACGATGCGGCGACAGAGGCCATTCTGCATCTTGGACGTCGGCGACAAGCCTGGCCAGGCCTTTACGTCCCCGTTGGCTGATACCCGGCACGTTTGCAAAGTCTCGAAGCGTCTTGAGCATCGTCTCTTGCTGCTCCCGTCGCCTTTGGAACAACGCGCCGATGTCTTCAGCAGGCACGTCATACATTGGCAGCTGCGCGACACGGAAAAGCCCAACTCCCTTGGGCTCAGCGACGAGAGACAAGAGTGAGAGTAGGTCGCGGATCTCGGGGCGCTCGAAAAAGTCCCCGAAGTACAGACAGGGCACGCAAGCATCTTCAAGTTGCTTTGCCAGCCGTGAAAGGATCGTGTGCGATCGAGCGAGAATGGCGTGGTCGGCGAATTTTGAACCGGCCTCCACTCTTGCCAGAATTTCCTTGGCGATGCCGTGCGCTTCGGCTTCACGAGTCGTGGCCACGTCGTACTGAACGGTACCGTGATTCGCTCCGCGATTTGCAGTCAGCGCTCCTGTGGTGGCGCTCGCACCAGCCGCCATCCCTCGGCCAAACGATTCGAACAGCTTCACGATTCGTCCGCCTGAGCGATAGTTGACAGAGAGGTCTGTCGTCTTTGCTCCAGGAAACTCATGCGAGAACCGAGCCATATTGAGAGGCGATGCACCTCGGAAGCGATAAATCGATTGTCGGACATCTCCGACAACCCACGGTCCGCGACCTGGGGTGCAAAGTTCCTTGAGCAGCAAGGCGCTGGCGCGATTCATGTCTTGATATTCATCGACAAGAACGTGACGCTTGTCATTGCGGACAGCCTCTCGCACCTCGGGGTTATCGCGGAGCAGTTTGATTGGCAGGGCGACGAGATCGCCGAAGTCGACGACGCCCCGTTCCCTCAACGCTGCTTCGTAGATGGCGTAGATTCGGGCGACTTCTATCGCTCGATCCGCCGCCTTCTGTGAATCTTGGTCGGTAGATTCTTCTGCCATCGCCCTGGCAGCATTCATGTAGTCGTCAGGTGAGGCGAGTTCATCTTTTGCCCGACCGATAGCCCCGAGTATCGAGCGCAGTTTCAGCATCGGCTCGTGCAGATCGAGGTAGTGACTCAGTTCCAGACTTGGAAGCAAGTCTTCCAACAGCATCAATGAATCGGTGCGATCGAGAAGCTTTGGTTCAGATTCAAAACCCAGCAAGTGACCATGCTTTCGCAAAAGTTCCAGTCCGAAAGCATGAAACGTTCCGGACCAAATCGCAGTGGCCTTTTCTCCGACTTCTGATCGAATCCGACTCGCCAGATCTTGTGCAGACAGATTGGAGTAGGTAAGTGCCAGAATCGAACAGGGTGCTTCGCCTCTACTGATTAGGTGGGCGATTCGTCCGACTAGAGTTCTTGTCTTTCCGGTTCCGGGACCTGCTCTGACCTGTCGTGGTTCATCCGTAGCGGTGATTGCCTCTAGCTGGCTTGCGTCAGGTTCGGTTTCACGGCGTGGTTCAGATTGCGTATTACCTTCGGCTGGCAGTAACAGAGCGTCGGCCAGTTGCTGCATGACAAGATCGACCGGGATGCCGATCTCGCTAGCGATGGCATCGGATTCGGGTATGCCGCTGGAACAACGTTGTCGGAGCTTGTTTCGAGGGAGGAGAAACTCTCTAGCGAACAGGTTGGCTTGGGCTTCTGCACGTTCCTTCGGACTGTACGAGTCCTGATCTCCGACGGAGGACATCTCTGGTTCTGAAGGAACCAGGAGATCCAAGTCCGCATTGGCGCAGGCCGCTCCGGCCTCATCGAGCCAGTGGTGTGCGAACTCATGCGCAATGTGGAAATGCGCAAGTGGTAACGGAGTGGCATTCGAGTAGTAGATTCTCTGACGTTCTCGATCGTACGCAGCCTCCGCTCCATCCAGAAGTGTGTCATCTGGAGGCCGACTGACGAACCTTATTCCTGTTGCCGCTTGTGCGGCAGCCAGAAGGGCACTTGCCGTAATGAGTGCGTCTGCGCCGTTGTCAAACTCGCTATGACGTTGTTTCGCCAAACGTCGAACTTCCTTCCACGCGCTCATCTTGGTGCTCCTAGTGAGAAGTCTCGCTTGTGACGATTCGTCTCCATTCTTCCTTTATCGGAGTCGAAAGCTCTGACGTTGTGACTGCGTCGAGGAACGACTCCTGTCGCAGTACCGGCTTTCCCTTCGCCTTGTAGCTCGACAATGGAATTGGATCTCCCATCAATACTCGCGAAACATCCTCGACGGCAAATTGCAGTGCCGCAGCAATTCCCTCAATACATCGCTGAGGAATGCTCGCAAAAACAATCAAGTGGCGATCAAGCTTTGCCAATAGCGTGTCATCGAGTTTGCATTGATCCATCAACGTCTGCTCGGAACATCCCGAGGCGCGGATCATCTTGTGGAGGCGAGATTCGGTCGTAGCTCGCAGTTCGGTAGTCGGAGCGGTCTGATGGTGAATCAAGTTCAAAGCATGGCTGACCATTTTGCTCGCGACACGATCTTCATCAATTACAGGACGTTCGCCACGCTCTTTCTGTTCGGCCCACGTCGCAAAAAAGCTCGTAAGCTGATCCCGATGCTCGGGGTAGAGCTCGCACCAACGAAGTAGCGCGTCGTATTGGGGTTCCGGTTCCTGGAGCATGATTTCATCCAGGATGTCTTCAAATGTCACTTGGTCCTTCCTGTTCATATTGATTCTCCCAGTGCAGTACGCATTTGCATCATCGCCCCTTTGAGCCAATTCTGGATCTGTCGCGGAGACTTCTTAAAATGCGTGCTGAGAGTTGGTTTTGCGATTTCTGTACTTGAGATTTGCCATCCTTGGAGATGATGTAAAATGACCGCCTCGCGATGAAGTGGATTCGAAATAGCGGCAAGTGCTTTTCGAACCTGTTCGGGCCGAAGACGTTGTGCTTCGGCGAGCAGTGCTATCTCGCCAGGGTCTGGTTTCCCGTCCGAGTGGGAGGCAATGACTCCATCGTTGTCCTCGCCAATATCCTTGGCCTGAATTCTCGACTCGCTGCATTCGTGCTTCAATCGTTCTTTGAGTTTCGAGCGTTTGTTGATCGCACGCCGCTCAATCGCTCTGCGAAAGACGATTTCCAGAATCTCGCTTTGCCGACTCGGCGTGCTTGTGAAGATGAGCAGATTGACCTCTTCGGCAATCTCAATCGCAAATTCTTCGGCGATGTTGGGCGGGAAACCAGATGCGAAATCTCTTGCAATCTGAGCGATGCGTTTTCCCAAGCACTCAATCAGCCTCCCGATGTTTTTCTGGTCGTTGCAACGCCAAAGCCATCGAATGAGGTAAACCAGAGTCTCACTCTTCAACGCGGTCGGAGACCAAGCTGCCGGATCGGTCTCTAACACTGCCAGAATTTCGGACTCCACATCTGCGAATCGCAAAAGCGGCTCTCCACTCCGTTTGAACGTCTGAGTCAGCGCAGCCAGATTCACAGCACTGGGCGAGCTGACTGCTGTAGGTTGGGGTGGTCGGTCCATATAAGATCTACGACCGGTGGCATTCGCGAACCGGAAATCAAAACGGAAGTTTTTTTCGAATTGTCCCCGGGGCGAAAACTACGACACCGCATCGTGAACTGCGAACCAGCAAAAGCAGTGTAGCGACATGCACTTACGGCGACGTGCAAATTCGGCCTCCGGTCCAGCTGAAAAAGGAAAATGCGTCAGAACAACCGCATTGGCGGTGCCTCTCGCGTTTGGGTTTCTTCCAGGGCTCAATCTGCCGTGCCCGACAGAACACGTTGTTGCCGCTTCAGAGCGGATCGACCTCACGGCGGCATTCCGATATCGTGACACTCTACTCGAGATGAGAAGCGACTTGCCTCGGGCAGGGCTGGCAGGCAGCGGGTGCGCCTCGGGTCTGTAAGCCGTGTCCTGTAAATGGCTTGCGTCGATCAAGGGTTGGGCAGGCTTGGCGTAGCACATTATTCTGTTGACGGAATAATTCCCTTGAGCTAATATTTATTGAAAGGAAGCAGTTTCTCGATGCCGAGGAGTTGCTTTAGCAACTGATGAGACTGAGCAAGGCAGAACGCTTCCATGAGTTTCTTAGCCGCCTTGAGAAATCGAAACCAGCGAGTTCGCATGACGAAGCCTTCAAGCTCTTGAGTGACACCCTGAACCAGGTCGAAGACGAATTTACGAATATCCCGTTTCAGCCAGAGCATTGGCAAACCGATGGTCGAATGTATCCACCAGAAGACGACAACGCTCGGGAAGTCGAAGGAAGAAGCGATGTCATTCGCTACCGACATAAGGCGCACAACACGTTCATTCGTGACAACGGTGCAATCGAGATTCAGGATGTCGACGGAGAAGTCCTCTTCGAGAAATGCGGCTCGGACGGACGGGGTGTAGACGTCCAGTAACAAAGTGCAAAGGTGACTGATGGCTAGCAAATCCTTGATGCCGATTGAGACGTTGGAGCGATCTCTCAAGAAACGTTTTCCAGAGGCTAAGTTTGCGCTGGATCGGCCACGTAAAGCCTCAGGCACATGGTTTCTCGACATCGCCCTGAACCAGCATCCGGTGATTGTGCAGTGGCAGCAGGGCAAAGACCTCGGTATCTCGTCCTCGCCGGTGAAAGTGTTTGGCGAGGGTGCCGATGAAGTCTACAAGGATGAAGAGGCCGCTTACGGCCGAATTGTCTCCTTGCTTCTGTCGCAGACATTCACTTCTCCGCCACCGGCGGTCAGTCTCAAGGAACTTCGAAAAGAAAACGGTCTGTCGCAAGCTGAGATCGCAGAGATTCTTGAGCGCCAGCAAGGAGAGATTTCGAAAATCGAGCGACGAAGAGATGTTCTAGTCAGCACGCTCGCCGACTACGTAAGAGCGGTCGAAGGTGAGTTGCAGATCATCGTCCGAATGCGTGACGGAAGGACTCGTCGAATTCAACTGGAAGATGCGGTCGAATCAAGTCCGCGTCCAGCAGCGTTAGCTCGATGACGAGAGGGAAAAGCATGAGCGACGGAACTGTTACTTGCAACCTGATCGTGCTTCGAAGTCGAGACCTGGACCGTGCGCACTCCTTCTACTGTGCTCTCGGATTGAGCTTCATCCGACATTCGCACGGTAACGGTCCTATTCATCTAGCGAGCGAATCTGCAGGTCAGGTCTTCGAGATTTATCCTCTTACGGACCAGGGGGCTTCCACCAATTCAGCGCGAGTGGGTTTCGCTGTCCCCTCAGTAGATGACACTTACGCTTCGCTACTTTCCGCCGGCGGAACCTCGGTGGCTCCGCCCAAAGACTCTCAGTGGGGTCGGCGAGCGGTTGTCGCCGATCCAGACGGACATCGAGTTGAGCTGTCTACGAGATAGTCAGCCCCTACATCTCGCAGTTGGAAGAAAACTGCCGATCTAAGGAGGACGAGCCCCTCGGGAATCCGAACAACAAAGCCTCTGCGGAGTTGCGGGGGTGAAAAAATGATTTGGTGGCAAACAGTCTGCCCAGGAGACGAGCGCTGTTCGGTAGTGCGGAAGCGCAAGAGGATAGTGACCGCTCGGCAGCGATCAAACTGCAGCGAGACGCCTTGGACCGTTCGCACGATGAAACTGCCGACTTGGCCGGATTTGGACCGGCAGGCAAACTGAGTCGGTGAACACCGGGACGATTCTTCCGGGCTTACTTGGCTGTAAGAGATCTGTCGCCAATAGCTAAGGAAAAACCTCCCAGGGGCC
>JAGQPW010000080.1 GCA_020426515.1 Planctomycetaceae bacterium
GTGAAGCTTCGTGGCCTGGGAAGCGATGACAAGATTGGCCAGGTGATCGCCACGCTCTCAACGTTCAATGACGGACTCGAATCAATCCGCCAGGCCATGTCGGATGGCATTCATGCTCTGTCGAGTCACGCCTCTCAACAAACAGAAGACCGTGTTGCAGAAACGCTGGCCGAATTATCCTCCGAACTCACACAGCAACTGACCGGCCTGTCGACAGTGCTTCGGGAATCAGGACTGCGGCCCGCATCGTCTGTGCCATCCGACTCACCGAGTGAGTCAGATGGGACCTCCCGAGAAAATTCAGACCGACTGACCATCGTGAACCGGCTGCCTCGGACCGTCATGAACATTCTGGAAGCACAGTTCGATTTGATGCACGGCTGGTTGAAACCGCTGACGGAAATGACAGTCACTCAAACAGACGATCTCCGCTCGCTCCGTAAGCAGGTGGAAGGTTGCCTGCAACACTACCGGGTTCTGCTGCAGAAGCTTGAAGCAGCACACGATCAGGACCAGGACATCGATTCGATCGACTAGCCTGGGATTGGCCGGACGAACGCAGACGTGAGTCATGTCCTCCCCGCACCGCGTCGCGGATTTGCGCAGGTTTCGTCTCCCGAATCGTTGCCGAATCACAACACGCTGCCGATTCCACACATCTCGTGGCGAAAAAATGGCGCAACGATGTGGCCAACTGGCAGCATTTTCTTGCGGTCAACCAGTTTCTTGAGACTTCTCGAAATTTATTCGGCCCGCTCCAAATGAGTGACCTAGGCTTGAATGGCTTGAAAATTTCCCCCTAATCCCGGACTCCGACATGTTGGCCCTCCGTCGACGAGCACCGAACACCGCGAAAGATGCACGCTCCGGCGCTTATCTCGTCGAGTTTTCGCTCGTCATTCCGGTCTTCGCTGTGATGATGGTCGGACTGATGGAATTTGCTCACGCCTACCTGGTCGTGACAACACTGGGAACGGCCAGCCGTATCGGGGCTCGTATGGGAGCTGTGGAAGGAATCACCTCGGCACAGGTCCGACAGAGAGTTCTCACCGTTTTATCACGATCGTTCGATTCCACCGGCGCCACAGTGATGATCAAAGACGCATCGATTTTTGATACCAATCCAAATGCGGCCGATGAGATCGATTACACCGACCTGCCCGAGACGGAACTCAACACACTTGCCCGCCGCAAGCTGTTCATCGTCCGTGTCGAAGTGCCGTATGACGAAGTCGCCCTCCTCCCTCCGTTCTGGGTGCAAGGTGCCACTCTCAGCGGGCAATCTGTGATGCGTCACGAGTAGGAGTCGCCGTCATGAAAGCCGTTCGTTCAATCTCCCGTATACGCATTCAGCACTCGAAGCGTCGCGGCGCTGCCACTGTCGAACTGGCCATGGTACTGCCACTGTTGCTGACACTGGTGCTGGGGGTCGCTGAATTCAGTCGAGCCATCAATTCCTACAACCAGATGTTTGCCGCGGTTCGCGAAGGCGGACGCCTGGCCGCCATGGACTTTTCTGAGTTTGTGAACAACAACCAGACCGCGAACCAGAAAGTCGAACGCGACATTCGAGCCTTCCTGAGCGCATCTGGCCTGCCCGGCGATGACATGACCATCACCATTACCGAGCCCGACAGCGATGTCACGTTTAACCTGGCCGACTCGAACAACTATCTGCGGAATGTCCGCATCACGGCCAGCATCCCGTATTCATCAATCAGCAGTCTCCCCATGCGTTTCCTCGGCGACACCACACTGTCGGCATCGATGGTGTATCGCAAGGGACGTGTTGATCTCGTTCAGTAAGCCCACTTCCGCTTCCCATTCATCGTCAAAAGCACACTGATCACTCGCAGGGCGGAATCATGAAACACTTCAACCGACACATTGGCAAGCACCAGCCTCTGCAGAATCCGACGACTCGCACCGGGTCGATCATGGTGCTCTCGGCGTTTCTGCTGATTGTCCTTCTGGGCTTTGTCGCCCTGGCTGTGGACATCTCGTACATCTCATTGACGCGCACGCGGATGCAGAATGCCTGTGATGCTGCGGCTCTGGCTGCGGCCATGGAAATTACCCATGCGGTGCAGACAGCCGGTCCCAATGTCGCCGACGTCACCGCATATGCCTTATCGGAAGCCCGTCAACGCGCGGCGGAAGTTGCCGCGCTGAACGGAGTATACGTGGACCCAAATGTCGATGTGGAATTCGGCCAGCGATCAACGGATCCCAACACGGGGGCAGCCACCATCAACTGGGGAGCAAGTCCCGCCAATGTGGTGCGTGTGAGTGCCCGCCGCAGTGCTGAGGACACAACGGCTCCCGACGGACGCCTGAAGCTGTTCTTTGGTCCGGTCATTTCGACCAACACGACGAATCTGATGACACAGGCCGCCGCGTATGTCGAATCGCGAGACATCGCCCTGGTGCTCGACTTCTCAGCCTCAATGAACGATGACAGCAGTTTTGACAACGTCAGTAGCCTCAACTCAGTTGAGCGAATGGCATTGAATGATAACATGGCTGACATCTTTGAGATTCTGGCCTCCGTCCGCAATCTCGGAACGATGTCTGCAACGCCCCAATGGTTGCGGGTTTCTGAATCGGACAATATCGCGAGCGGGACGGTGACGTTCCGTGACACATACGTGGACGTCACGACCAGCGGGGAGATGTCAGGCATTCAGTTACGTTTTTCCGACAATTCCACACAGACACAGGCCGCCTCCGGTACCTCTGGAACGTTCACGCGATCGGGAAGCTCGCGTCGGATCACACGTGTCACCGTCACCGTTTCCGGAAAAACGATGGCCACGCAAGAGCCAAAGACCATCACTGGAACCACACCCAATGGGCGTACCGCCAATCTGACGTTTGACGCCTCCGACAACACCGTCAGGATTGTCAACACAACAACCGGTGAGAACATTCGCAAGGTCAAGGTGTACTACGATGGATCTAACAAGGCGTCCAATAGCAACCACAACACCGATGTCGTCGAGATTTCTGGCGATAACTCGTACATCACCCGAATCAAAGTTCGCATTGGCAACGGCAACAACAGCAGTTGGATGACGATCGACAACCCGTTTGGATCAAGCTCGTCCTCGTCTGGTTCCTCGTCCTCATCGACAGACCTTGTGTTCGACGACAACACGACGAACATCAAGAAGTTCATGGGGCTCACGAATGTTTCCTACCCGTGGGCTTCCGGCAGCTGGGATGACTTCATCAGTCACTGCCAGTCGGACAGCACTGTGAACAATGCCGGGTATCGCTACAAATACGGCGGTGCCAATCTGGTGAACTACCTGCTGCGGAACAAGTACTACTATCACTACTGCAACGACCTGTGGCGAACGCCGCACTATCCGTTTCACTCGGTCAAACAGGGTTCACTTCTGTTCGCCGATTTCCTCGAGAATCTGGGTTTTGGCGACGAAATGGGAGTTGTTTCCTACGACGTGTACGCTCGTGTGGAACAGCAGCTCGACTACGACGGATATGACATCGACATTTCCGACAATCCCGTGTCGAACCGTTTCGAGGAAGTACGCCAGATCGTGCGTCACCGACAGGCGGCCCACTACCTGGGGAACACGAATATCGGCGGCGGCATCCATCAGGCGAAACTCCTGCTCGATTCCTCCGCACGTCCCGGAACCCGTCCCACGATTCTGGTGATGACCGACGGAAATCCCAACGTTACGGATTCTGGCTGGAGCTTCCCCTACAACTGGGATTGGGACGAGCTGTTTGACTACGACGGCGATGGAGACGGTGACTACTATACCTCCAGCTCAGCGGCCCGCTATGCACTGGTGCGGGCCAAGGAAGCTGTCGATGCCGGGTACACAATCCACACCATGACGGTCGGTTCTGGTGCCGATCCTTCCCTGATGCGGGCCATCGCCTGGCTGGGGCAAGGGATCACCATTGAAGTCACCGGGGGGCAATCGGTGTCGGACATGGAAGCTGAGGTGATGGCCGCCTTTAACCGTATCGCCGCGTTTGTTCCGCCCGCCAAGCTGGTGCAGCCTGAATAATCGCAGCTGGAATTGACTTTCAAGAATTCGAGTCGTTCTGACCCCCGCGTGCCGAACCAGAATTGTGTCGGCACGCGGGGGTTAATCTATTGGCCACATGATGGCATCACCGATCCAGTCTCAGCAGCAGGCTTCCAACCAGAGAACACCGAAGGACTCCACAGCCAATTTTTATCCTTCGCGATTGCAGATCGGGGACGGTTCTCCATAACCTGAAGGGCGTGCGGAGCCGTGCTGCGTCCGCCGCTGTGCTGGAATGGACGGCACCACCTTGTCAACGCGGGATTTCAGGAGCAGGCAACGTGACGATTCGATGGGGAACAATTGTTTGTCTGGCCACTGTGGCCATCTTCGGAATGATGCAGATGAACGAAGCGGCTCCACCGGCGAAAGCCAAACTGCTGCGACATGTGGTCTTGTTTACTTTCAAGGCGGAAGCGACGCCGGCTCAGATCGATGAACTCGTGAAGGCGTTTGGAAAACTGCCCTCACAGATCAAAGAGATTCACGACTATGAGTGGGGGACCAACAACAGCCCCGAAGGACTCAACAAAGGGCACACACACTGCTTCCTCGTTACGTTTAAGTCGGAGCAGGACCGGGATGCATATCTGCCGCATGCAGCGCACCAGGCGTTCGTGGCAAAGCTAAAACCGCTGCTGGAAGACGTCACTGTCGTTGACTACTGGGCTCAAGAGTAGAATACACAACACGGAACTCACACCAGAGGACTGTCTATGTCGGGTCGACTCGCTTCACTCCAGGCAAATACTCGCAGGCATTTTCTGCAGAACAGTGGGGTCGGACTCGGTTCCATTGCCTTGTCGACGATGCTGGCTCAGGATTGTCCCGCTGTGCCCGCGGCCACTGATCCACTGGCGGAACGCCCCAGTCACTTCGATGCGCGGGCCAAGCGGGTCATCTACCTGCACATGACCGGGTCACCACCGAACCTCGACTTGTTTGACTACAAGCCGGAACTGGTCAAACACACCGGAGAAGAGTGTCCGCAATCGTTCCTGGAAGGAAAGCGATTCGCATTCACCTCAGGCGTTCCCAAGCTGCTGGGGACACCACGGAAGTTCTCGCAACATGGCGAGGGAGGATTGTGGATTTCGGATGCCCTGCCCCATCTGCAGACGGTCGCCGATGAACTGTGTGTCATTCACTCCATGAATACGGACCAGTTCAACCACGCTCCGGCTGAACTGCTGCTGTATACCGGATCACCTCGTCCCGGTCGGCCGTCGCTCGGTTCATGGGCCACGTATGGGCTTGGCACCGAGAACGCCAATCTGCCCGGATTCGTGGTCCTCATCTCCAGTGGCGTGCAGCCTAACGGAGGGAAAAATTCGTTTGGCAGCGGTTTCCTGCCCTCCGTGTTCCAGGGCGTGCAATGCCGCTCCAAAGGCGACCCTGTGCTGTTCGCATCCGACCCGGAAGGAATGAACCGCGAACTGCGGCGGATGACGCTCGACACGCTGAAGAATCTCAACGAACTTCAGATGCACGAACAGGGCCATCCGGAAACGGCCACTCGCATCGCCCAGTATGAACTGGCTTACCGGATGCAGGAATCGGTTCCGGAGGTCATGGACATCGCCCAGGAGCCCAAGCACATCCTTGAGGCCTATGGGGCAACGCCCGGTGGTTCGAGTCTGGCCAACAATTGCCTGCTGGCGCGACGACTGGTCGAGGCCGGAGTGCGGTATGTGCAGCTGTTCGACTGGGGCTGGGACTTCCATGGCACCGGACCGGGCGAAGACATTCGCGACGGCCTCACAAAGAAGTGCGCGACCATGGACAAACCTGTGACCGCCTTGATTCGCGATCTCAGGCAGCGCGGACTGCTGGACGACACCCTGATTGTGTGGGGTGGTGAGTTTGGTCGCACGCCATTCCGCGAAGGGCGGACATCTGGAGGCCAGATCCTCGGACGTGACCACTACCCGGACTGCTACACAATGTGGATGGCTGGTGGAGGTGTGAAAGGGGGCTACTCCTACGGTGAAACGGATGAGTTCGGCTTTGGCGTGACGGAGAACAAGGTGCACATTCATGACCTGCAGGCCACCATCCTGCACCTGCTGGGTTTCAACCACGAACGACTGACGTTCCGCTTTCAGGGACGCGACTACCGGCTGACTGATGTGCATGGTTCCGTCGTAGCCGATCTCCTCACGTAGCTGGATCGCGTCCATTCGCGGGCAGGCGACACTTGAACCATTCGCGACAGATCAGCCGGTTGGCTCGCTTCCGACATGGGCGAGGCATTTTTCCGGCAATCGACCCACTCGGATGCCCCGCCACTTCCTGCCAAGTGATGCGCCGAAGTCTGCCGGCATTCCGGCGAGACTGCCGGGTATGGGCATTTTCGTCGATATGACCGGTTTCCCGTTCTGTTGAGCCCCCTCCCCAATGCAGCGGGAATGGCGATTTGGCAAAGAATCAATTTCGTCTCAAGTCTTGAGTCCATTTGCCCGAAATGGAGATTTTTTCATGACGGCGCCTCGATCATGACGATGACAACAGGAAGTCCGTGAATAACGGCCTGGTTCCTGTGTTCCGTTTGTGCGTGGAGTTGCCATGTTGAGGTTGCACCAGTCGTTGGATCAAAGTGCGGCTCCGTCCGCTCCGCGTATCCAGATTGTGCTTCTGAATCTCGCGTTGTCACCATGGCTGTGGGGCAGCGTGCTGACCGTGGGGCTGTACGCCGCGATTCCACACCTGCCGGTGGGACAAGAACTCGCCGCGCGATACTTCTGTAATCACCCGCTCGAATACGCACTGGCCGCGTTGTTTTGCGTCGGTCTGGCTGTCATTGCGGTCAAGGCCCTCACCAATCGTTGGGAACGCGCCGCATTCCAGCGGGCCTCACTGTTCTCCATTGATAACTCGAAGCAGCCTCTGGATGAACGCCTGAGCCTGCTCAAGGCTCAAGCTGATCAGTTTTCCGCCTACCGCCACGAGACGTACTGGGGGCACCGGCTGCATCACCTGTGGGCGTTCCTGCGCGGTCGCCCCACGGCAGAAGGAATGGCCGACCATCTCGGCTACCTGTCCGAGTCCGCTGCTGACCGACTGCATTCCAGCTATGCCCTGATGAACACGATCATCTGGGCCATTCCGATCGTCGGATTCCTGGGTACGGTGATGGGGATCACCCTGGCGATTGCGAACATCACCCCAGAGCAACTCGAATCGTCGATGAACGAAGTGACCAGCGGACTGGCCGTGGCCTTCGACACCACCGCCGTCGCTCTATCGTGGTCTCTGGTGCTGGGCTTCGCTTCGCTGTTCGTTAAACGCTCAGAAGAACAATTGCTGGGTGAAATTGATGAACAAAGTCGTCTGGAAGTGAACCGCTGCTTTCCTCCCGAAACTCCTGCCAACCCATTGTTCGATGCTCAGAATCGGGCGGCCCAGGAAGTCATTCTGCAAACAGATCATCTCGTTAAAGAGCAAGCCGAACTGTGGCGAAACACCGTTGAACAGTTCCGAGGCAGCTGGTCGGAGACGATTGTTCGCCAACAGTCTGATCTGTCCCGCGCTCTGGACACCACCACAGCTGACACGGTCAACAATCATGCTCGGCAGCTGCATGACTTCCGCAAAGAGTTCGTTGACGCCTACTCCGATGTCTCGGAAACACTGCGTACCGAGTTGACTCATTTCGAAGCTCAACGCGGACAGGCCACAGAGCAATTGCGGTCCACGCTCACGGAGTTCTCGGAACAGCTGCATCGGGGACTGGCAGACCAGCTCGCCGCACAGCAGCAAGGCACGGAGCGGGCTCTCGACCAACTGGCCACCAAGCTATCCACGTTCGAGCTGGCACTCGAAGGCTGGCAGGAGCAGTTCCAGAAACTGGCCATCGTGAGTCAGGAGCACTCGGAACAATTGCAGTCTCAGACCGAGGTCCTTACGCAACTGGTCGGTCATGAAGCGGATCTGCTGCATCTGCAGACACGGCTCACCGAAAACCTCGAAACGGTCCGCTCTGCCGAAACGTTCGATGAAACGCTGCACAATCTGACGGCGGCCGTCCACCTGCTGACAGCCCGTGCCCGGGCGGCCTGATCGAACTCGCAGTTCTCCACCTGCTGACTCCTGACCGCAGGACGCATTGAAACGCCGACGCTCAGATCTGACCTTCACGCTGTTCCCATTCCTTGCCGTGCTGATGTGCACAATGGGGGCACTGGTTCTGCTGTTGCTTGTCACCACGCGACAGCTGCGTGAACGCACGCTGGCTCAACACGAGCAGGCCACGCAGGCAAGCGTCATCGGCGAGGTACCGATCGAACCAACAGACCCCAAACTGCCACCGCAACTCCCCGCAAATTCCGTTCATCCTGAAGATGAAGCGGAGTTAATGCCGCTGCTGGCACCCGAACCACCTCCGGGACCTTCGCCAGCTGAGTTGGCCCGTCAGGCTTATGCCCGAGAACTCGCCGAACGAGAAGCGGCCCGTGCTCGACTGCAGCAACAATGGAATCAGCAGCTGAGGGAGTTGCAGCAGCAACGGGACCGACAACAAAACGCGATTCGCGACGGGAAGCAGATTCTCGCCAGTCAGCAGGCAAAGAAGGATGAGTTGCAGCGCCAGCAGGCCCAGTTGGAACAGCAGCGTCTCGCACTCGAACAAAAGCTTCAGCAGGAAGCGAAACGCCAGCAGGAGCTGACCGAAGAACAACAACGGGCTCAACAGCTGCTGCAGCAACTTCAGGTTAAGGCGGTCGAGCTCAAAGAACAGGTGATCCACCAGCAACCACAACTGTCGATCGTCACACACGATGGTCGGTCCGGGACGCGGCGGCGACCGATCTTGATTGAGTGTCGGGCCGACGGACTGACATTCGCTGCAGAGCAGATCACGCTCAGCAGTCAGGATCTCACCGGATTCACGCCCGACTACAACCCGCTCAAGGCCGGTGTCGAAGCATTGATCAAGTACTGGATTCAACACGAATCCTCGACCAGCCGTGATGAAAAGCCCTACGTTTTGCTGGTCGTACGCCCCGAAGGGACCGTGGCCTTCTATGTTGCGCAGATGCTGCTGGGAAAAGTCGATTGCGAGAATGGATACGAATTGATTCTGCAGGATGACCAGATGGCATGGCCGCAGCCCGATCCTGGTGCCGTAGAGGTCTGCCGAGCCGAAGTCGAACGTGTGCTGGCGGATCGCCAGCGACTGATGAGCCAGGTTCGCGGCGGTCGTTTGCCTGTTTCCAGCGAACTCAATTTCGCCGGGGCCAATGGCGAATTCCGGATGCAGGAAGTGGATCGAATGCGAAACGTTCGCGACCCCTATGCGATTGCGAACTCCGACTGGATTGGCCCAACACGACGCAAGGCTGAAGGGAGCGGGAACCGCACCACCGGTCAGCGCGTTTATCAGCCGCGTCCAGACCATCAGAACGGAAACTTTGCCGCTGGTGAAGCGGGCTCAGAATCGCGATCGGGAGTGTTTCCATCCGAAAGCTTCCAGTCGAGCCAATACAGCGGTGGCAGCAGCGACCAGTTCGGCAGCGGAACTGCTGCAGTAGATTCTGCGAATCGACGAATCGGCGAAGCGAACAGACGTCCTCATCCAGGAATGTCCACCGGAGACGAAGGCTCGCTCACCGACGCCGGTCCGTGGTCATCATCCGCCACAAAGACGGGCGGATCACGGCAACCGGGCGGATCACGGCAACCGGGCACGCAATCAGGCACGATCATTCCCCCATCTCCAGATGCCGCTCAGTCCGGGAACTCCCGGCGCGAAGGCGTCTCGGAATTTGACAAGGCCTTCGGGCAAAATTCCGACCGGGCCGGCGGAGCCATGAACGAGGGATCAGCCTCTCGTGGGTCTGGAAAATCCGGTTCGGGACAGGCTCAGTCTGGTTTGGGACAGGCTGGCGGTGGACCAAACGGCGTTCCGGCCGTCACACCGGGAGACGCCGGGGCCCCCGGTGCCGGAGCCCAGGCTGTTGACCGCTGGGCAGAAGATGGCGGTGCGCAGCGGCAATGGGGGGGGCCAGCACGATCCAACGCGATTGGCCTGGAGCGGGATGTGGTTCTTGATCTCTGGGGAGACGCGATCTCCCTCGAAAACAGTGACCAGCGTCTGAACATTGCTCCCACATCATCTCGGCAGGAGCTGCAGCAGCAGGTCGCCCGACTGGTGGAGGCTCAGATTCACAGCTGGGGTCCGGCTCCGGCCGCGTTTGTGTGGCGTCCCACGTTGCTGTTGCGGGTGCATCCCGGCGGCAATCTGCACACGGGACGGATTGGCGAACTCGCCAGACACTGGGGCTTCCGCGTTCGCACCGAATTCATTCTGGAGTAGCGCGCATGTCTCGCCGACACAACGACGAAATCGCCTTCAGCTCCGATTCCTTTCTGGACATCGTGGCCAACATGGTCGGGATTCTGATTATCCTGATCGTGATTGCCGGAGTCCGCGTCAGCCGCGCTCCCATTCCCACAGCTCACACAGAAGTAACTCCCGCCGAACAACCGATCGTGGCGGCAGCAACGCCGATGCCACTTCCCGAGCCGGAACGTCCGGAACCGCCTCGCAGTGTCGCGCCGCGTTTGCCGCAACGTTCTGTCGTTCCGGAACCGGAACCGATCCCGAAGTTTCCACCGCTGCCGGAAGTCGAAGTGCCCCGTGACATGGTTCTCGCAGCCCGGGCACTGGAAGACGATGTGCGTCGCCTGCAGCAACAGAGCATGGCCGATGAACAGCTGTTTCAGACGTTGCGAGAGAAGAATCTCGCAGCCGAACAGAAACTCAGGGATCAGGAGCGGCAACTGCTGGCACAGTCCTCAACATTGTCGCAGGAGTCCAACGCGGTCAGCACACTCGAAGACCAGTTGCGGTCCATGCAGACGACCGTTTCCCAGGCACAACAGCAGCTCGCCCGCATCAGCAACACTCCTGCGCCCGTGAAGGAATTGAAGCATCAACTCACGCCACTGGCCCGCGTGGTGACGGGGAAGGAACTGCACTTCCGTATGTACGAAGATCGCGTCGCGTACGTGCCGATTCCGGAACTGGGCAAGCTGCTGCAGGAAGACATTCAGCGTCGCAAGGACTTTCTGCTCTCACGGCAAATCTTCCAGGGGAGCGTGGGGCCGGTTGCCGGATTCGAGATGGACTACGTTCTGCAGCGCGAACAGTTGTCACTCTCTGAAGAGCTGCGATACGGACGGGGCATCGTTCGCATGGCAGTCACCGGCTGGATTCTGCAACCTCAACCGACGTTGCAAACCGAGTCGGCCAGTGAAGCCCTGCAATCCAGCTCACTCTTCCAGAGAGCGCTGCGTGAAGCGGGACCAACCGCAACAGTGACGTTCTGGGTCTACCCGGACAGCTTCGAAGTTCACCGTCAGCTCAAACAATATGCGCAGGACGCGGGCTACTGGATCGCCACACGACCACTGCCGGAAGGCGTTCCGATTTCCGGCTCGCCCCAGGGATCGAAGTCGCTCGCGCAATGACCTTGCGATTCAGAGAGACAGGGCCAACAATCCGGCCTGAACATACTCTCTCCGAACTTCACCTGAGTCACTCATGACCCGCCCTGCCCCTGGTACACCACCCGATCCCGAACAAGCGGGCCCTCTGTTTCAGCGGTTGTGTGAAGTCATCGCCCGCCTGCGTTCACCGACGGGATGCCCGTGGGATCGCGAGCAGACACTGGAAACGATCAAGCCGCACACCCTCGAAGAAACTTACGAGTTGCTCGAAGCCATCGACTCAGGGGACGATGCGGCGATCGTCGAGGAGTTGGGCGATGTGCTGCTGCAGGTGGTGCTTGATGCTCAGATTGGGGCCGATGAAGGACGGTTCGATGTGCTGCAGGTGATCACCGGGCTGACCGAGAAAATGATCCACCGGCATCCACATGTGTTTGGCGATGTGCAGGTGGAGTCGGCCAGCGAAGTCCGTCAGCACTGGGAAAAAGCCAAGGCCATTGAAAAGCGGTCGAGAACTTCGGCGCTGGATGGAATTCCGCTCGACCTCCCCGCTCTGGCTCGCGCCGCCCGTATCACAAAGAAGGCTGCTCGGGTGGGCTACGATTTCCCCCATCGGGCCATGCTGTTCGACAAACTGCGGGAAGAGATTGGCGAACTGCAGGAGGAGTTGTATCCCGATGGCGACATGCCCGACATTCCCGCCGCCGTCGACATGGAGCCGGTTCCCGATGAGCCGGTCAGCGACCCCGAACGCAAGGACAGGATTGAAGGTGAACTGGGCGATGTGCTGTTCGTGCTCGCCAACATCGCCCGCCGCTGGGACATCAATCCCGAGGAAGCGTTGAGACGAGCCAATCGCAAGTTTGCCCGTCGATTTCAGCACATTGAGTCGGGACTCAACGCTGTCGGAAAAGCGATTCGTGATGCCTCTCTGCTGGAAATGGAAGCGCTGTATCAGGAATGCAAGCAACTGGAACGCGAGGGCAAGTGAGGTTCATCCCTCCGACCGAGAGTGAAGAAGTCCTCTCACAACGGCGCCAGGACGTGATTCGGATACAACTCACGCCACCTCGCGATACAGGCGACTGACGTAGACCGCGCGCAACAGGATGGACGCTACAGCTTCGCCGGACGGCTCGCCACTCACGGCATTCGCCAGTTCGTCGAGCAGTCCGGCCAATTCGGTCAGGCCAGCCTCACTGACTCGACCGGCAAGTGACTGAGCCCGCGCCTTCAAATCCGCATGATGCTGGAGATTCCCCGACTCAGCCAGCATCAGCAAGAAACGATCAACGTCTGTCAATCGCTGCGCGAGGTTGCGTGGCAACGGATTGCCATCAACTCTCTCTTCGAACTCATCATCAGCCACCAGCATCGTCGGAATCGAAGCGGCTGGCTGTCGGTGGCTGCGTGGCAGTCGTGGTCGAGCCTCCTGGGGGTGAAGTCGGTCCCAGTCGAACGCCGGGTTGATCAACCGATCTTGTCCTGACGTGCCTGCACTGAGGAAAGCCATCGGAAACAACATCAGGTCGCCGCCTCGCTGATCGACACGTCCGATCACACCCTGCAAACGATCTCGCTCTGAATGCAGGGCTTCAACACATTCGATCGACTTGGCGGTGAGCGTTGTCCAGGGGATCGAAAGATCGACGGACTGGCCTTGAGCATCCAGCAATGACCAGGAGAGCCGTTGTTCCAGCTCGAGATACAACCGCGGCCCCCATTGCTGCGGGAAGATTGCCACGATCCGTGCAGTGAGGTCCGCTTCCTGCAAACCAACGGAAGTGGTTCGTCGAACATGGTCCCGCAACACATCCCAACTCGCGAACCCACGATCTCCAAATTCGGACTGCTGATATTTCCAGTCGACTGCCTGCTCGCTCGACGTCTTGATGAGCTGACTCTGCACGAGTTCGGTTTTTTGCGATGTCGAGAGCCGCCCTTGATCGTTCGCCTGAACCTGGATGGCCTCAAACACCGAACGACTCAACGTGCAGGGGGAAACGCCACCATTCCAGACGGTTTCCGAAGCGTACAGTGATTGAGCATGCCCACCGCCAGCAGTGACGGGTCGACTGGTGGACCAGGTCCAGAATCGCTGACGCTCACGATCCCACAACACGAGCTGCACACCTTCGAGTCCCGAAGCAGCCTGCCACGGGTACGCTCCGCACCCGACACCTCGCAGTCTCCCGATGGGCTCGTACTGCGAGCGATGGCGTCCGGCGAGCGTGAGGGGAATAGTTTCGCCGCTGCGCTGAAGTGCTGAGGTCAGGGCGGCAGTTCCAGCGACACGATTGAGCAAACGGGGTGAGTGGCTGCGGACGTGGCGGTCGAGTTGCCACTGGACCTCGCTGGCGATGATTCGCAACTCACGAGCCAGTCGGGGCAGATGGGCTCCGACGCAGGAGACCGACAGCGTAAACAGCCGCTGCAACAGCATGTCCGAGGGGTGCGACAGGCCGACGGCAATCATCGATACCAACAGGCGTTCAACGGACGTTAATAACTCCTTACGGGATCGAGGGAGCCCTGCCGCTTTCGCCGTGGTCGCTTCGGCTGGCGGTTGAAGAGGCGTTCCCAGTGCGGTGCGTATGGCCAGGACCGCCAGCGTGACCCAGCGTCGATGAAACGCCTGCGGCGCCGTACTCAATGCGGATTCGAGCAGCATCGTGCCCGGTACTCGACCTGCTGCCGATACTGCGGGCGGAAGAAATCGAACTTCGACATCGTGCTGCGGAAACTGTACTCGACATACTGCTCCCTGTTCGATTGTCACCTGAGCGGGATCGGGAAGCAGGGTGACCGCTTCCTGCAACACTGCAGTTCCTGCCCACCGCGCGAGTTGATTCCAGTTGAGTTGCGAAATCGCATCAACCAGAGATCCCTCTCCTGAATCGGCCGCGTTCCCTGCAGCTGCTGAATCTGCCTTCGCCGATTCATCCTGAGTTGCTTCTAACTCTGCATTGGCCTCCAGCCAGTGCAACTGCAACCACAGCGTGGCAGTCAGAATCTGCCGGGTCATGCCGGTGGCGGGCGTGTCATCAGTAGCTGCTGCGGGACCGGCGGGAGGCATAAGAACAGCCCAGTCGGGGCCGCTGATGCGGAGTGCATCTGATGTTTCCTCGACAGTCAGTTCACCGACCGCTTCGAGATCCTTGTGGGCACGGCGGACCAGACCGCGGTTGCTGAGTGCAATGAGTCCCGCTTCGTCAAAAGTTCGCAGGATCGCGGCCAACTGCTGTCGCTGCTCGGGACGCATGACCAGTTATTCCTGCCCCGATGAGAGGAGACGCCCAACCTGCTGCACCGTCCAGACTCGGCGAGAGACTTCCCCCTGCCCCGAACGAATCACGCGGTCCTCGAACTGCAGCGTCCCGAAAGGAACTTCGTCGCAGAACCAGACATCACGCACGTATCGGGCCGACGTGCCCGACGCATCCTTGACCGTGACGTAGCTGTAGCCGATGTGCGAGCGAAAGGCATCCCGACGAAGTGCCGTGCGGGTATAGCGAATGCGGGAACTGTAGTATTCGTGGGCACGCGGCAGTCCCTGCACGAACTGTCGAGCGGCGTCCAGTTCGTCACCATCGTCAGGCAGCGACAGAAACGCAGTGACTGCCTCTCCCTGCTGAAACTTCTCGACATCAAACAGCAGTTGTCGACTGCGAGTCAGCGCGCCGTCGATCAACTCGCGAACATCCACTTGCCGAAATGCCCGTCCGTCTTTCTCCAATGGACCGGCATCTCGCAATTCAATCGCGAGTTCCCGTCCTTCGGCATCCAGACTGACATAACGAATCCAGTAGTCCTCGTCCGTCGTTGCCCCCGCGGGCAGACTTCCAATCCACGACATCGGAGGACGATCAAACTGCGGACGAGGAGTGCTGTAGTTGATCCATTTGGCGTCCTCCATCAGCGCAAACAGCCAGGGCTGAGTCCAGGGTGCCTTGCGTGGATACCAGGCAGAAACCAGCGACACAGCCATCAGAGGAATGACCAGTAGTTGCAGCCAGCGCCGATCGCCCCAGGTATTGAGCGCTGGCAGCATGGCGAGCAACCAGAACGGCGTAAGCCACAGCACCCAGCGCAGAGCCACGCTTACGCCGCCGTAGTTGTAGTTTTCAGTCTTGGAGAGATAGAACGCGAACACAATCCACGTGAGGATGAGCCCCAGAGCATGCCACATCCGCAGGCGGCTCTCACGCCAGCAGCGCGGCAGGCACCAGCCAACCAGCGTAATAAGAAAGATCGGCGTAAGGGACAGCACTCCGTGATGGCCTATCGTGCAATGCAGCAGGTATTGCAGCGGCGAATCCTTTGCCTGATCGATCCCCTGTGGCTCGGCCCAATAGCTGGGGATCCCTTCGTGCACGAACACGTACTTCTCTGTTCCGTAGAACATGTAGAAGGGCTTCCAGCCTCCGGTCGCGTGGTAATTCGTGATGAAGAACCCGGCCAGCGGGATGAGTGCGGCGGGAACAAACACCAACAGTGTTCGGCGGGGATCGGTCCGCAACAGGATCACAAACAATGCCAGCCCGTAGGCGGCAGCGGGCAGCTCGTTGCAGCAGGTGAACATGGCACACAGCCCGCACAAGGCAAACCGCCACCAGCCTCGCTGCTGTTCAATGGTGATCGACATCGCGAGGTACAGCGAATAGACCAGAAAGGTGATTGCGACCGTGTGGTTGTTGAACACCGTCAGGAAGGGGTTCAGCAGCGTCGCCCAGCAGGTCGCCACAATCAGAATGACGCTGCCGCCAACCGTTGTGCTGTAGCGGATGATCAATCGACACAGCAACCACAGGGCGAGCCCCATCGGGAGAATGTTGATCAGGAACAGGATCAGCCGCGTTGTTTCATGCAGATGGTCAGTCAACGTCCAGCCGAGCGTGCGACGGACCGCCGAATACAAACCAGCAACGAGTCGAGGCAGCAGCGGTGGTTTGGTGGAATAGAAGTGCCCGTCATGCCTGACGAGGTCGATCGTATCCCAGCCTGGGCTCTTGCGGATTTCGTCGATCTGATACGTCCCCCGCTCCACCAGCGACCAGACGGTACACCAGCGGGAGCGATCGTTTGCACTGCCCAGCGGGTCCGCTTCGAGCAGGCGAATCGAGACCAACGTCATCGACAACAGCACCATCACCAGCGCGAACCATCGCAACCGCAACGTGGATTCAGAGCTCGATGAAGGGTTGCTGGAATCGGTCACTTGAAGCCTGGCTCGCTGGATTCACTGATGGCTGGGTCGCACGGTATCAGGACGATGGAGCAGGAACCAGCAAATCACGCAGATGGAAATGATGCTTGCCGAGTTTCCCACCGTAATTGCCCGCAGTCACCTGGAGCAGCCCAGGATGAGCCGTGGCCGCATGCAGGCCAACCCGCATTGCCTGCTGAACCGCCTCGAAACTGAGCCCGTCAATCACAATCTCGTACACCGCGCCGCAGCCTTCCGGCAGTTCGCTCTCGACAACTCCTCGCAACGTCGGACAGTAGGCATCATTCGTGCTGGCCTTGAGCTTCTTGTACCGGCTGCCAACCTTGCTGCCCGAGCGAACGATTCCGCCGGGAAATGGCATGATCACATCGCGCAGCTGACGCATCGCCTCAATTGCGGCTTCCGTCGCGCGAAGCGTGCGGGCGGAGTCGATCCCGCAAAACAGGAGATTCCCCCCCGCAACACCGGTGATCGTACCGAAGGTGTCCTCGCACAGGAATTCCCCATCCATGACGGGAATTCGCCAGAACCGACGGTTTCCGAGCTTCTTGGAGAATTGATGCCCATCGCCGAAGTAGCGAATGCCGCCACCAATCGAGATGCGTTTGGCCGGATCGCCGTGAGACAGTCCATCGAAGCAGCCGGTCGTCGGTGTCGTAAGAACGCACTGCCCGACACGCTTTTGCATCGCCGTGGCGAGTGCATCTCGACTGAATGCAAAGGCCAGCACCGAGACACCGGGGCGACCGTCGGGCGTCATGGACGGGTCGAGCAGACTCTCCACGGCACATTCACAGTCACAGGCGATTACGCTGGTGGCGTTTCCGCACATCACCTGTGCCGCAGTCTGCGCCCAGGCCAGGGAATCAGCCGTAATCAGCAGTCGCGTCCCGGACATCGGGAACGCTTCGGCGAACGTGTCGACGATGGAAATGCCGTTGAGTTCCATGGTTTCGGCAGTTGCAGCTAGCTGGGTCGGTGAATCAACCCACAACAGTTCGGGTGTGGAAGACTGTAACGGAGCGGCAGGCTGTTGGCTATTGGCGGTTGGCCGCTGGAAATCGGAAACAAGTGAACGTTCATCGCATAAATAGAGTGTCGCAATGCTCGCCAACCACTGGAGGGGCCGTTACACTGCGATGTTTTGACCTGCTGTTGATTCGTTTTAGACCACGGAATTGACTGCGGGGTTTTTCTCATGCGCAGAGTTTGAGGTGCGTCAGGCATGGCAGTCACGGCAGTTGTCGGCCTCCAATGGGGCGACGAAGCAAAAGGGAAGATCGTCGATCTTCTTACCGATCGTTACGAAATCGTCGTCCGTTACCTGGGAGGGAACAACGCCGGCCACACCGTGATGTTTGGCGGCCAGACATACAAATTGTCTCTCCTGCCCGCCGGGATTCTGCGCCCCAACGTGACCTCGGTCATTGCCAATGGCGTGGTGATCAACCCCGCGGCTCTGCTCAAGGAAATCCAGTCCATCGTCGACCAGGGAGTCGAGATTGGCGATTTGCTGATCAGCGACCGGGCTCACGTGATCTTCCCTTATCACCTCGTGGAAGAAGCAGTCCTTGAAAAGAGCCGGGGCGATCAGGCGATCGGGACCACCATGCGTGGAATCGGCACCTGTTATCGCGACAAGATTGGCCGCACGCATGCCATTCGCGTGGGAGACCTGTACCGGCCTGAATTCTTCCGCGAGCGATTGCGGGACATCGTCGCCCAGAAGAACACGCTCATCCAGGCTTTCGACCCCGGTGCGGAAGTCCTCGACGCGGCGAAGATTTATGACGAATATTCTCGGCTGGCGGACCAGATCGCTCATCGCGTGACGGACACAACCGCATTTCTGCACAAGGCCCTGAAACAGGGCAAAAACATGCTGTTCGAAGGGGCCCAGGGAAGCCTCCTCGATATCGATCACGGAACCTTCCCGTTCGTGACCTCGTCCAACAGCTCAGGCTGCGGCATTCATCCCGGCAGCGGTGTTCCCGAGCGAGCCATCGACCGCATGATCGGCGTGGTCAAGGCCTACACCACACGGGTCGGCGGCGGCGCCTGTCCGACAGAGTTGATGGATGAAACCGGTCAGCACATTCGAGATGAAGGGCACGAGTACGGAACCGTGACCGGAAGGCCTCGCCGCTGTGGCTGGTTCGATGCGGTCGCGACTGGCTACGGAGCTCGCATCAGCGGCGTGGACTGCATCGCCGTGATGCTGCTCGACGTGCTCAGCAAGCTGGATGAACTCAAGATTTGCGAGGCATACGAGATCGACGGCGAACGCACGACGGACTTCCCCAGTCACATTCTGGATCTGGAAAAGGCCCGGCCCGTGTATCGCACACTGCCCGGCTGGAAAAAGGACATTACCGGCGTTCGCAAGCTGGAAGACTTTCCCAAAGAAGCCCGAGCTTACATGGACGCCATTGCCGAGTTGGTCGAGCGTCCCGTGGATATTGTCTCCATTGGCCCCGACCGCGAACAAACCGTGTTTGCGTAACCGGTTGCCACGTCGCTTGAATCCAAGGCGGTCAACCGCTGGACCGTCGCCCGCCTGATCAGTGAACGGTCCACCTGGTCGTTTCATCAACATCCCACAGTCGCTCCCTGCAATGTCAATTATCGTCCAGAAGTTCGGCGGCACCAGCGTCGCCACGGCCGAACGGATTACCGCTGCCGCCCAGCGGGCTGTTGCCGCCAAACGGGCTGGTCATCAGGTCGTCATGGTTGTCTCCGCCCGTGGCAAGAAGACCGACGAACTGGTCGATCTCGCCGCGCAGATCACGGAGTCGCCCCGCGCCCGCGAAATGGACATGCTGCTCTCCACTGGCGAGCAGGAATCGGTCGCGCTGGTGGCCATGGCGATCCACATGCTCGGCGAACAGGCTGTGAGCATGACCGGCGGTCAGATTGGCATTGTCACGGATTCCACTTTCTCAAAGGCCCGCATTCGATCGATTTCGACCACAGCCATTCAGAAACAGCTGGACGCCGGAAAGATTGTCGTCGCCTGCGGATTCCAGGGAGTCGATGACGAAGGCAACATTACCACTCTGGGTCGTGGCGGCAGCGACACCACAGCCACGGCTCTGGCTGCGGCATTGCGAGCCGAAGAGTGTGAAATCTACACCGATGTCGAGGGGGTGTTCTCAACGGACCCCCGCGCCGTTCCAGAAGCCCGCAAAATTCAGCAGATTTCCTACGACGAAATGCTGGAACTTGCCAGTGTGGGCGCCGGAGTGATGCACTCGCGATCGATCGAATTCGCCAAGAAGTTCAACGTTCCACTCCGCGTGCGACCTTCCTTTTCCGATGGGGTTGGCACACTCATCGCTGCCGCAGGCGGAGATGAGTCCCGCGTCGTGACCGGCATGGCACTGGTCAAGAACGAAGCACGCGTCACACTGCTCGACCTGCCGGATCGTCCGGGGGTGATGAGTACCGTGTTCGCCCGCATGGCGGCTCACAAGATTCCGATCGACATGGTGGTGCAGAACGTGGCCGTCGCCGGCAAGGCCGAAGTTTCGTTCACCGTTCCCTCGGGAGACCTTGCCGAAACGCTGACCGCCGCTGAAGAAGCGATCAAGGAACTGGGCGCGGGCAAGATTCAAAGCGGCACCCATGTGGCCAAGGTTTCCGCCGTGGGGAATGGCATGCGAACCCATTCGGGCGTCGCCGCTCAGATGTTCCAGATTATTGCCAACCTGGGCGCGAACATTGAGATGATCACCACCAGCGAAATCAAGATTTCCGCACTGGTCGATCGCAAGCTCGCAGATGAGACACTGAAAGAACTGCATCAGGGCTTCCACCTGGAGGCTCCACGTGCTTCAGTCCCACCGGTCGGCGTCCGGCAGACGGGAGACGGAGGCTGGGACACCGAAGCCCACGACGCCCTGCTGCGTGATGTTGTCAGCCGACTTTCCAGCATGGAGGACATCGTGGTCAGCGAAGTGCTGCTCGACGATGCCCAGTCCCGCGTGACAATTCACAACCTGCCCGACGTCCCCGGAACCTGTGCCCAGTTGTTTACTGCAGTGGCCGAAGGGGATGTGATGGTCGACATGATCGTCCAGAACGTCAGTCACGACGGTTCCGCCGAAGTTTCATTCACAGTGAACCGGTCCGACCTGGACCGCTGCCTGCTGTTGACCCGCGAAGTCCTGGAAGCCTGGGATGGTGCCCAACTCACCTCCGAACGGGACATCGCCAAGCTGACCGTGGTCGGCATTGGCTTGCGAACGCACACCGGCGTGGGCGAAAAGATGTTCCGAGCCCTGGCCGAAGCAAACATCAACATCCAGATGATCAATACCAGCGAAATCCGGATGAGTGCTGTCGTGCAGGCCAACCAGGGACCGGCGGGACTGCAGGCGCTGCAACAGACATTTGGCCTGCAATCCGACCGAGCCTGAACCAGAGAACCAACAGCGTGTCTGGACTGGCTCGGAGCGGTCAGGCTTGGAAAAAGGCAACACTTTCTCGCCGCCGGGCCGCAACTTTTCCTTTTTGGGAGATTTGGGAGAAGGGATGCGGCAGCCACAAGAACGATTACAATCAGCCGCAGATCACCCTCTCTCAGATCAGGAAAGTCGATTTCGATGACGGAACGCATTCACAATTTCTCGGCCGGTCCCGCAGTCTTGCCGGTGGAAGTTCTGGAAGAAGCCAAGGAAAACCTGCTGTCGCTGGGGAACAGTGGCATTGGAATTCTGGAGCACTCCCACCGCGGTTCAGCCTTTCTGGCCGTGTACAACCAGACCGTCGCCGACTGCCGCAAGCTCGCTGGAATTCCTGACAATTACCACGTGCTGTTTCTGCAGGGTGGAGCCTCTTCGCAGTTCTTCATGGTTCCAATGAACCTGCTCTCCAAAGGCCAGACAGCGGACTACCTGGTCACCGGATCGTGGTCAAAGAAGGCCGTTGAACAGGCTCAGCGTTTTGGCACAACTCACGTTGCGGCCAGCAGCAAGGACCGCAATTTCTGCTACATCCCCAAGGATGCCAGCTACTCTGACGCGCCGGCCTACGTTCACTTCACGTCAAATAACACCATCTTCGGAACCCAATGGGCCGCCGATCCACAGGTTCCTTCGGGTGTTCCGCTGGTATGTGATGCGAGCAGCGACATCTTCAGCCGCCCGATCGATGTCCAGAAATACGGCCTGATTTACGCCGGAGCCCAGAAGAACCTTGGCCCTTCCGGAGTGACGCTGGTCATCATTCGTGATGATCTGGTCAAAGCTGGACCGCTCGACATCCCGGAGATGCTCCAGTACCGCACTCACGCCGAGAATGAATCGGCATATAATACCCCGCCGACGTTCGGCATCTATCTCATGGGACTGGTCTTCAAGTGGATGCTCAAGCAGGGTGGGCTGGCCGAAGTACAGAAGATGAACGAAGCCAAGGCCAAGCCTCTGTACGACTTCCTGAAGCAAAGCTCCATGTTCCGCGGTACAGCAGATCCCGGCAGTGAGTCGTTGATGAACGTGACGTTCGTGACCGGTGATGAAACACTGGACAAGCGATTCATCGCCGCTGCCAAAGAGGCCGGATTCGATGGACTCAAGGGGCACCGCAGCGTTGGCGGCATGCGGGCGAGCATCTACAACGCCTTCCCGGCCGCTGGCGTACAGGCCCTCGTGGACTTCATGAGAAATTTTGAAGCCAGTAATGGCTGATTGAACGGTTGGTATTGAGACGACCAACAAAAAACCTTGCCAAGAACCACTTGGCAGGCGTTTGAGGAAGTCCTATCATGCGGCCAACCCACTGCCCGATGGTGTAACGGTAGCACGAAAGATTCTGATTCTTTTAGTCAAGGTTCGAATCCTTGTCGGGCATTTGAAGGCTCCCCGGGAGTCATCGCCGTCAAATGAAAAAGGGACCCGCCACGTATGTGGCAGGTCCCTTTTTTCGTGCATCCCCCCGATTCGCGTGGCCCAAAGTACGAGAGACAGGACTTGAACCTGCACGGGTTACCCCACTGGAACCTAAATCCAGCGCGTCTGCCAATTCCGCCACTCTCGCGTGTTGTGAGCTGTTGATTCCGTTCCGGCTCTTGGCTGGTTGATCGGAGTTCCCGCAGCCTTCGCCCCCGGATGCTCAACTGCGGGGAGATTACCACACCTTGCGGTGACCATCCAGACTGTGCGGGAGAGACACCGGCAAGCCATCTGGGTTCGTGTCTGGCTACATCGCCGAACGTTTTCCTGTGCGTTCAATGTGTTCCATTCCGCAGGCTCCGGCGGTGGGGAGCATTTTTCCAGGGCTGCACAGGCCGACTGGGTTAAATGTTCGACGAATGTCTTCCATCACGGCAATGTCTGTTCGGGTGAACAGATACCGCCGTGGGCCGTGCTCGGAACCATCGCTGTGTTCGGGCTCGCACATGAAGGAAATCTTCTCAACACCAATGCCGTGTTCGCCGGTGACGCTTCCCCCCAGTTCAATACAACGAGAGAGGATTTCGTCTCCGGCCGCGATGACGCGTTTGACCTGATCCTGATCCCGTTCATCAAACAACAAGATGGGGTGAATGTTGCCATCCCCCGCGTGAAACACATTGACGATCCGCAAATTGTATTTCCGGCTGGTGGCCTCGATGAATTCAAGAATCTGCGGCAGTTGCGTGCGCGGGACGACGCCATCCTGTGTGCAGTAGCTGGGTGACAGGCGGCCGATGGCTCCAAACGCCTGCTTGCGGCACTTCCACAACAAGGCCCGTTCTTCCGGTGAGTTTGCCTTCCGAACTTCGCGGGCTCCCTGTCGGGTACAGAGGTCCACAATTTGAGTCGCTTCTTCGTCGACAGACACTTCAAGTCCGTCAACTTCAATCAACAGCACCGCCCCGGCATCGAGCGGGAAGCCGAAGTGAAACGCATCCTCCAGTGCCCCGATGATTCCTTGATCCATCATTTCCAGAGCAGCGGGAATAATGCCAGCCCCGATAATTTCGCTGATGGCTTCGGTCGCCTGCTGAACTGTCTCGAAGATCCCCAGCATCGTTCGGTAGGCGACCGGGTCACGGGTGAGACGCACCCAGACTTTGGTAACCACGCCAAACGTTCCTTCGTTTCCGACAAACAGTCCTGGCAGGTCGCATCCCGGCTGTTCACTGAGCGGCCCCCCCAGCTGCACCAGGTCGCCTTCGGGATTCACGAACTCGATGCCCAGCACATGATTGACCGTCACGCCGTACTTTAGCGTGTGCGGGCCCCCCGAGTTGGTGGCCACGTTGCCGCCAATCGTACAGGCCCCCTGGGAAGAAGGATCTGGGGCATAGTGAAAGCCCGTCCCTTTGAGTCGCTGCGTGAGATGGACATTGACCAGCCCCGGCTCAACGACGGCGTATCGATCACGCAGGTTCACATCCACAATCTGCCGCATGCGGGTGAGGCAGATCATGACACCGCCCCCTGTAGGCAGCGTCCCGCCAGCCAGCGAGGTGCCTGCACCGCGCGGAACGAAGGGAATTTTGTTGGCGACACACAGCCGGACGATCTGCTGCACTTGAGCGGCGGAAGTCGGGAAGATGACCACATCGGGGGCCTTCTTCTCCACGACGTAGCCATCACACTCGTAGACGAGGAGTTCGTCGGCCGATGCGATGACCGACTCCACGCCGACGATGCCGCGGAGCTGCTGAATGAACTGAGGCGCGGTGGGGGTCATGCGGGCACTTCAATCTACTGAGGTTCGTACGAACCAAATCACCGGAAGAACGCGAGAGGCCGTGGCCACGAAAATACCTTGGGAATGAACTTCCGCAAGGCCGCTCGCGGGCTTGCATCACGCATGATGTCGGAAGTCCACAGTGTGGCCAATCGGCATCACCGCGCACAAGGCTCGAACCAAAAGAGACTTGCGTTCCAAGGTCAGGTGCCTGTCGGGGTCGTGTGGCGTTTGGGCATCATGCGGCTTCGACAGCTTGCAGCCCGGTTGAACAGAATCTGGACTTGCCGACAGGATTTGTAACACGTGTGGTGAACGACAGTTGCGATATTGACGCCGGCACCAGCGCTAAGTTTTCTTGGCGCATCAAGGACCTTTGGCACTGCGGGTGCTTTATGTCTCCTGCATCAAACAACCCCACCACACTGAAGTAGGAAACACCAAGATGAACACTCTCAACACACTCCTGAACGACGAAGCTGGTTTCATTGTCTCTGCCGAACTCGTGCTGGTCGCC
>JAGQPW010000081.1:0-2834 GCA_020426515.1 Planctomycetaceae bacterium
ATCTTCCTTGTTGGGAATGATGACGGGGCGAACCGGGTCGTACTGGCCGCTGGCGATTTGCCGCTTGAGAGCTTCTTTATAGGTTCGCTTGAAGTGCCGCAGCGAATCGGGACCGGTGCGGGAGATGGTGTTGTACTTGTCTTTCTTTGAGCGGACGGAGTCGTTCCCTTTGGGCTCAATGCGGGGGAGTTCGAGTTCCTCGCCCAGCATGTCGGCGAGTTCTTCCATGGTGACTTCAACTTCCCGCACGTGTCGACCGGGATCGCCACCGGCAGAGCCCTGCCCGTCTCCCTCATCCTGCCCCTTGCCAATGGGCTGGCCAACATCGCCTTCGCCCTGTCCCGCTCCGCCGGAGCCTTTGGGGCCATGCTGGAAGTGAGGGATATCGATACTGGGGACCGGAATGCTGACGGTCTCGCGGCCTTTGCGGCCGAGCATTTCGCCGTGGTTAACGTACTTCCGCAGATCCTTGCGGATGCGTCCCCGGACGATTTCGCTGAAGCGTTTGACATCACGATCGATGGAACG
Source organism: Planctomycetaceae bacterium (assembly GCA_020426515.1). GTDB lineage: Bacteria > Planctomycetota > Planctomycetia > Planctomycetales > Planctomycetaceae > JACKHO01. The sequence continues at coordinate 529 of JAGQPW010000081.1, forward strand.
TGTCATGCAGCACCTCCTCGTACGTTGGGCGAGTGCAAGAGCGCAGCATCGCCGTAACAACTGTACGCAGGAGGGGGGGAGTTCGTCACCACCAGTTCCGAAGCTCGACCGGCGAATTCCGGTCGAGTTCGTTAACGAACGGTCTGCGGCGAGCGATGAGCCGCGACAGACTGCACGCGGATGAAGGTCACGTTGGACCCGGCCACGGTGGTCGTGACGATGTTGTCACTTCCCGCAGCTGCGGCGGACTGGATCGCCGAATTCATCCGCACTCGCAGCCAGCCTGTGCCTCCCTGAGCATCGACGATCCGGTAGTTGCCATCCGGAGTTCCCATCGGTAGCTGGCGAATATGCTGCATCAGCTCATCATTGGAGAGCAGCAGGCCATCTCGCACGATGGTCAGGGACTGGCTGATTGCCAGCACATCACTTCCGCTGCTCACAGGCTGCGGAATCGCCTCGGCCGCTGGAACGGCTGGAGCACGCTCGACAGCGGTTCGCATTGCGGGGGCGGGTGTGATGCGGGCCATCGCCCGTGTGGGAAGTGAATTTGACAGAGGCATGCTCATGTTGGGCACGATCTGTTGACGCTGGGCCAGCAACTCCGGATCAGGCTGAACCTGCGACCAGAGAGAGGCGAAGCAGAGCGTGAATACAACGAGAACGGCCACGCGGATGATGGTCGAGGTTTGTTCCTCGGCCGCGCTAGCTCCCGTCGCTGTTGTTGTCTCGTTCTGGGACATGCCAGACATCTCCACTGCTCTTCGTTCACCAAAAACACTTCCCGCCAGCCTGTTATCGGCCGGTTGAGTTGTGGCAGTTCAGTGAATATGGGTAAAGATGCCGGAGTCTTGCGGTCGTGACAGCGAGAGGCCGACCCATCTCGCCGACGGACAGATTCGCCCCCCAGCTGCCAGAGCCCGTTTGTCCTGTGGCTCCAACGGGTTAGTTCATCGGTTTAGGTCGCAGAAACGGGCGTTGGCAACGGTGAGAATGTGACGTTTCTCGATCAGTCGATGTACAGCAGTTCGTTGGAGTTGAGCAGTACGTGGCAGAGGTCGACCATGGCTGGATTGAGATTGTCAGCACCTGCCGGAGAGAGCGTCCAGCCGTGAACGTTGTCGGTCAGGGGACGGTCGGCGTCCTGGAAGGACCAGTGAGCCTGCGGCACAGTCGAGCGTTCGGAGACCGGCAGGATCAACTGGTCCAGCGGCAGCGCGGTATTGGTGATACGAATGTCGGCCAGTTGGCCGTCCCACCGCATGCGGCTGTTTTGCGCCCGTCCGCCGATGACCAGCGGTCGATCGGAATGATAGCCACTGGTGACGAGATGCTTCTGGAAAGCGGTTCGTTCTTCCTGAGTCGTGAGGTCGACGACGCGGAACAGCACGCCGGTTTCGGACGTATCGCCGATGTTGATCGAAACACTCACGCGATAGGGGCGGTTCAGTTCCAGCAGCAGCCCGGAGGGAATGACCTCATAGGACAGGGCGCCGGATTCCGTCTGACCAATCAGCTGCACAATCAGATTTCGGGGCGTGTATCTCGACTTCTCGCTGGTGACACCCAGCGACCAGCCGATGTGGGACGTGGTTCCATCCCATTGCGACACGATGGAACGGACGCTGGCATCGGGATACAGGCTTTCGAGCCGCACAACCGCTTCGATGGTGAAGTCCTCGGAAGGGAGATCGGAGTGATCGGCGAGTTCGAGCGGATCACCCTCCTTGTCGCCAATGGCGACGCCTTGCAGCGTGGTGTCGGGGATTTTTGTCAGCAGGATTTCGCTGGGCGATGTGTCCGTGCTGTTCTTGTGGACAAACGCCGTCAACAGTTCGAGTTCGGTTCGGTCGGGATCGCGACCGAACAGCAGACGGCAGGCGTGGCGGATCTTGGAATCGATCGGCCCGCTAACTTCCTTATCGATCCGGCGAGCGAGGGCTTCGGCACGTTTGATCAATGAATCGCTGTTCATCAACAACAGGGCCTGATTGGGCGTGGTGGTGACGTTGCGTTCTCCGGTACTGTAGATCCGGTCCGGAAAATCGAGCGCGCTCAGCAGGGCATCGGGCCGATTTCTCTGAACCTTGGTATAGATGGAACGCCTTCGCGATCCACCGGCATCCTGCGGAGCTCCCCCAGAGGCCTGTTCCAGTTCTCCCGTCGCGGCGAGGAACGTATCGCGGATTTGTTCCGCGGTCAGCCGTTTGAGAGGTGCGCGCCACAGCAGCTGGTTGCCCGGGTCAAGTTCTTCGGCCGCCGGGTTCTCGTGGAGTGCGGATTGCTGATAGGTCTGCGACAGTACG
>JAGQPW010000081.1:2933-6966 GCA_020426515.1 Planctomycetaceae bacterium
GATGGCGAGCCAGTCGAGAAGTTCCGGATGCGAAGGGGCTTCCCCCAGATGCCCGAAATCGCTGGGCGTGGAGACGATGCCGGTGCCAAAGTGCTGTTGCCAGATGCGGTTCACAATGACGCGTGTTGTGAGCGGATGATCGGGCCGTGTGAGCCAGTCGGCCAGAACCGTCCGCCGACCTGACGATTGCGGCAGCGCGGGCAAGGCCTCGTTACTGACGGGGGCGGGCTCAAAGATTGTGAGGAACCCGGGAGGAATGGCGCCGCGCCGTTCCTTTCCGGGGATGTACACCGGCGGTGGATCGACCGGAAAGTCGTGAGCCGTACGACCCGCAGGGAGGGCCGCGGGTTTCAGCTCATCGAATTTGGCCAGCTCGGCTTTGAGTTCTTCCCAGCGTTTCTTGTCTTCACCACGAAACTTTGAGGGGAGCTGCGACAACTTGTCGATCACCTGAAACTCCACCAGCTGACAGATCTGGCGTTCGTACGCGGTTCGCTCGGCTTCCGGCTTGAACCACATCTCCTGCACGTCCTCGGGAAACATTCTGGCCATGCTGTCGGAAAGTTGCTGGCGGGGCTTGCGTTCCATCTCATCCAGCTGCCGGCGGATATCCACAGTGGCCGCTTCCCATTTGGCCAGCTGGTCGGCATACATCTGCACCTGCTCTGACGTGGCGAGTGGTCGCGTGTCTTCCAGCGAGATGTTCGCGAAGAAGGCCTGCAGGCGGAAATAGTCCTCCTGCAGGATGGGATCAAACTTGTGATCGTGGCAGCGGGCACAGCCCATTCCCATCCCCAGAAAAACATCGGCCGTGGTGTCGGTAATGTCGTTGAGGATGTCCTGCCACTGCGTGATGGCATCGCGCTGGTTGTACTCGTAGATGCCGTGCCGCATGAAGCCGGTCGCGGCCAATGCTTCCGGATTGTCCGGGGCAATTTCATCTCCCGCGATTTGCTCGCGCACGAACTGGTCGTACGGCTTGTCCTCGTTGAACGACTGGATCACGTAGTCGCGGTATCGCCAGGCGGTGGGGCGATAGGCATCCTGTCGGAATCCGTCGGATTCGGCGTAGCGCACAAGATCCAGCCAGAACCGGGCCCAGTGTTCGCCATAGCCAGAGCTGCTGAGGACGTCATCAACGACCCTGGAATAGGCCTCCGGCGAATCGTCGGCGAGGAAGCGGTCGATCTGTTCGAGTGTTGGAGGCAGACCCACCATGTCGTAGTACAGCCTGCGGATGAGAGTCAGCTTGTCAACTGGCGGGGCGGGTTGCAGGTCGTGTGCACGCAGCTCTTGAAGAATGAACCGGTCAATGTCACTGCGGCTCCAGTCATCATTGGACAGTTGTGGAACGGCGGGCGCAACCAGCGGTTGAAAAGACCAGAACTGGCGATCTTCGTCGCTGATCTTCTCTTGCTGTGGGCGAGTCATGGCGACCTGCTCGCCGCCCGGCCAGGGGCTTCCCATGGCAACCCAGGCTGCGAGATGGGCAATCTCTTCGTCACTCAACTTGCCATCGGGTGGCATCTCGAACGATTCGTAGCGAACTGCTTCGAGCAACAGGCTGGCTTCCGGAGCGTCAGTATCAATCGCGGGACCACTCTCGCCACCCAGCAGCAGGGCTCCGCGACTGTCGACTCGCAGGTCTCCGCTCTGCTTCTTCTCTCCATGACACTTGTAGCACCGCTCCACAAACAGCGGGCGGATGTGCGTTTCAAAATACTTCAACTGCTCAGGCGAGGCGGCAGGCTGTTCCGCCAGCGCGGGCAATTGACTTCCAATCGAGCCGAGGAGGACGATCAGGACGCTCAGAATTTGACGTTGAAATGAGGAAGACAAGGCGGGAACCAACATCTGAGAGAAGGGGCCGAACAGAGACAGATCACCGACGTTCCACGCCCAATGCAGTAGACACATCAGCGATTGTTGACATTCATTCTAAGAGATCGATCGGCGGTCGTCATCTGGAATGGACCGGGTTTGTGCGGAACTTCCGGCATGAATTGGACTTGGCAATGCTAATTGCAATCGGAATAATGGCTGCGACCGGTTTACTTTCCCGGCGTCACCAGGGGATGTGTTGACGATGGTAGCCCGTAGCGAAGTTCAATTGCTGATTGCCGACGACGATCATGGTTTTCGCGAAACCGTGGTCGAGTTGTTGCGGCCTCACTTTCAGACCATTGCTGTTGAGTCGGGTGAGCAGGCCATTGAGATTGTGGAGTCGCGGGAAATCGATGTGGCCCTGCTGGACATGCATATGCACCTGCTGACCGGCCTGGACACGATGCGAATCTTGCGAGAGCTGCTGGGTCCGCTGCCCTGCATCCTGATGAGTTCCGAGGTCAATCAGTCGCTGGAGGATGCAGCACTGGATCTCGAGGCATTCTCTGTACTACGGAAGCCCCCCACGCGCCAGCTTTTGCTGGATACCATTGCCGGTGCGCTCCAGTTATGATTCGTGGGGTGTGAAGAGAGCGTGCATGTCGCTCTTGCGGCTGTCGATGGGCAGCCTGATTTTCTTTACCGTTGCCCGATCGACTGGGTCGCATGTCGACTGAGTTGCATGGTGCATCAGAATGGCATGATTGTCCGCAATGGGCTCAGTGACATTTCAGATCATCGATGGTCTTGAAGCCGGGCGTGTCTTGCGCGATCTGGAAACACCGGTCACGATTGGGCGTGAAGAGGACAACGACATCCGCCTGAATGACGAGCGTGTCAGTCGCTTTCACGCCAAAATTCAGCAGGATGGTGGAAAAATCATCCTCACAGATCTCGAAAGCACCAACGGAACACGAGTTAACGGGCATCCCGTGCGGATGCGATTGCTCACACTGGGGGACCAGATTCACATCGGTCGCTGCGCGCTGGTCTACGGCAGCCCGGAAGAACTGAATGCCCACATTGCCGATCAGCTGGCTGACCTCAATGAGCTGGCGACCGACACGCAGGGCGAGGTGGTTGACCCCGTCCCCCTGTTTCCAGATGCATATCCCAGCGGTCCTCCGGCACTACCAGAGGGATTGACGGCGACGCAGGCTGTCGAGCTCTCCAATCTCCTCGATTATGTTCGGACCGAAGTCCTCGCCGCCTTGTATCACTGCACGGAACCCGCGGCTCGTGAGACTCCCGAATTCGTCCAGCTGACGCGTCCCTCGTGGCAACGACTTCAGAAATTGCCGCTGCTGCTGGCCCAGCAACTGGCGCAACTGGCTGACCCCGTCGACAATGAACAAAACTGATTGTTCGTTGAGACAACGGTCACGAGTTCTCAGTCCAGCGCGCTGACGATCGCATTCGTCAGGGAAGTCAGGTGCGACGCGTTGCGTTCGATGGCCTGTGTGGAGAGCAATACTCCGGCAAGTTCCCGCTCGCGGTCCAGCCAGAATACGGTCCCGGTCGCTCCCCAATGCCCATACGCCGAGGCGGGCAGGAAGTCCGAGAAGCAGCTGCGGTGGTCGAGCCAGTTCATGCGCCAGCCATATCCCCAGCCTCGTGTCCGACGGTCAGGTTCCGGGACAAGGGCGAAGTCGGGTAGCCGGTTGGTTGTTGCCATGCGCACACTCGCGGCACTGAAGATCCGAGAGTGCGGACCAAGTCCATCCAGCAGCATGCAGCGACAGAACCTCGACAAGTCGTCCACCGTCGAAATCAATCCGCCCCAAGCCGCTCCGAGTGTTTGCCAGTAGTGACTGTTCCAGTTCCAGTCGGTGCCGATGCGATGATCTTCGGGAACCCGGACTTCCGCCGCCGGATGAGCTTTCCATTGCTGATCACTCAGCCCCAGTTCCGTCGAATGCATCTCCAGTGGTTCGAAAATTCGCTCCCGCAAAAAGTCTCTGAGCGATTGTCCCGCTGCGGCTTCCACGATCGGCGTTAACAGTGCATAGCCCATACTCTGATACTGGGCTCCCCGACCCGCTGCGAACTCCATCTCTGCTGTGCAGGTGCCGGCGACAAACTTGTCGAGCGATGCCTGCCCCATTCGCAATTCACGGTTATTCGGGAGCATGTCGGGCAGGCCCGACGT
>JAGQPW010000081.1:7064-24722 GCA_020426515.1 Planctomycetaceae bacterium
AGTCGGCCTTCTTCCGCAAGCAGCAACACCGCCATGGCGACGACAGGCTTGGTGAGCGAAGCCACGAGAAAACGCGTCCCGGGTGTCACCGGTACATGTTCCGAGAGACGGGCCGAGCCCAGGCAAAGCGGTTCGGACACCTGCCCGGCTCGTTGAATCTGGATGGCGAGAGCCGGGAACTCACCGGAATTGACGAGCGTTTGCGCCAGTCTGCTCACACGTTGGGCGGCCTGCTCGTGCAGGCCGAGTTGTGTGAACGATGCAGTGGTGAGGAACGGTTTCACCGAGCCGGTACCAATTGAGAAGACTCAAGAATGATTCCAGACGCCCAACTCGGCGCATCGGACGGAATCCCGAGAGACCAATGGTTCGAGAGGACGACTACGATTCGAGCTTGTCCTGTTCATCGTCCTCTTCGTCTTCGCTTTCCTTCATTCCCTTCTTGAACTCATTGATCGACTGCCCCAGCGACCGCATGGTTGAGGGGAGGCGATTGCCGAAGAAGAGCAGGCCGATCAACAGCACAACAATCAGTTGGGTCCAGCCGGGAGTAAACATCGGAGATACCTTGGTGTCGTTTCGGATGGCGTCCTGCGTCAACGTTCCGGTCGCGGAATGCCCTGACGAAGACGAAGTTGGTCACCACAATCTGGATGACCGGGTTGGGAATCGTCAAGTATACCGTCGAACACGAGGGCTTACCACGTGCCCATTGGCGGGAATATCAGTCTGGAGTAATCAAAGGACCTTGCAGACGCCAAAGTCCTGTCCGCCCTGCACAATCGCCATTTTCGGAGAAACTGGCCCCGCCGCCCGCAACCGAAGACGTGCGAACGCCCTGGCGATGTTTTACTCTCCGGGACGGCAGTGAAAATGAAGTGAGTCCGACCAAAGCCCAGAAACTTAAGCGCGCATGACCACTCCCGCGATCTCCTGTCGAGTGCCGCGTGATGATCGCGTCGATTTCCTCCGGGGGGGGGCCCTGCTGGTGATCTGCATTGATCACATCCACAACAACCCCGTCGCCCGTGTCATGCCGGCGGCCTTCGGGCTGTCCGATATGTCGGAGGTATTCCTGTTCCTGTCGGGAATGGTCAGTGTCTGGAGCGTGCAGCGCGCCCTCCGGGACGGCGGAATGCGGCGGGCAATTCGCCGTTGCTGGCAACGTGCGTTCGTCTTGTATCTGATCTACGTGCTGGCTGGCACACTTCTGGTGATGCTGATGCGGAGCACGTCGACCATGTTCCTGCTCAACGCGCATCGCGAAATGGCCTTGTTTGCTCCCCCCGGCGAACTGCTGCTGCGTGTGGCGATGCTGCAGCAGCATGTGGGGCATCTCTGCATTCTATTGCTGTACGCAATCAGCCTCGTTGTGCTTCCTTTTCTCGTGCACTTGTGCAACCGCCGCTGGACTTGCATGTGCCTGGGACTCCTAGGCTTAGGGTGCTATGTCACGGGTCAGTGGCCAGCACATCGCCTGCTCTTTCCAGCGGAGGTTCAGCAGACCCTGTACTATCAGCCTTTGACTTGGGTGCCGCTGTTTCTGCTGGGGGGCTGGTGTGGACAGGTCCCGCTGTCACGCTGGTCATCACCGTGGCTGCGTTTCATCGCAATGCTGGTGCTGGTCGCACTTACGCTGGGACACTCCATCGGTAATGTGCTCCCGACAATCGGCTTGCTGAAGCCCACGCTGGGGCCATTTCGACTGCTGCATTTCCTGAGTCTGGCCCTGCTCGTGGCAAATCTTCTGCCCCAACACAGTTCCTGGTACATCCCCCCGATACGGCGTTGCGGGCAGAATTCCCTGGTCACTTACATTGCCGGGGCCATCGCATCGGTGCTGTTGTCAGCTTTTTTCGTGCGTACGCAAATGACTTTGCTTATAATCGTCATGGGTAACGTGCTGGCTGTCGGGATCTGCCTGTTGGCCGCCGAAACGGGCCAGCTGCTTCGGGCGTGGTCGGGTCGCCGACCGTGATGTCCCGACCCGCCGATCCCGTACCAATTGGGGCCGATGTTGAATTTCAGCAAGTACTTGCCATATCATGGGTTTTGTACAAAAGTGCGGCAACCTGTCCGGAATTCCGACGAATACATCTCACTTGAGTGCGGTAAAGCTATCAGGGGCCTGGTTTCTCGTGAGACTGCTCCCCACGAACCTGTTGGAGGATCCTATGCGACGTGATGGACTGACCCTCTGGATTTCATCTCTGGCTGTGCTGGCCTTGGGCCTGTGCATCTCCAGCGGAAATGCGGTTGCTCAGACGAAGTTCACAACGGGTTCGGATGATCCGCTGATTGACTATATCAATGAGCAGATTCGTATCGGCTGGGAAGACAACGAGGTAACTCCGAGTGCAGCCGCAGACGATGCGGAATGGGTACGGCGGGTCTATCTGGATCTGGTAGGGCATATTCCACCAGCCGATGCCGTAGAGCGTTTCCTGAGTGACAAGAGTACGGCCAAGCGTTCCGAGCTGATCAAGGAACTGCTCAACGATCCGGACTATGTGCGGAACTTCACGGAAATCTGGGTGAATGTGCTGGTCGGACGGAACACGCCCGATCGAACAAGCCGAGCCGGACTGCAGAAGTTCCTGCGGGAAAGCTTCGCACGGAATCGTCCCTGGAATGATGTTGCGCACGATCTGGTGACCGCTGAAGGACACTTTGAAGAAAACGGTGCCGTCAACTTCATTCTTGGTCAGCTTCAGGGGAATCCTCGAAGCGAAGAATACCACGTCGAAGCGACGGCTCGCCTGACCCGGATTTTCCTGGGCATGCAGGTGCAGTGCACCCAGTGCCACAACCATCCATTCAACGAGTGGAAACAGGATCAGTTCTGGAGCTTTAACAGCTTCCTGCGTCAGACCCGCCGTGTCGATCATGACAAGTACGATCCCAAGACGGGACAGAATGAGGACGACTATTCCGAACTCGCGTACGTCGATTTCGGCGGGCCAGTGTACTACGAACTGCGGAACGGCCTCGTTCAGGTTGCTGTTCCGAACTACTTGGGCGTGGAAGTCAGCGACAGCAGCGAAACCGATCGCCGCAAGGAACTCGGTCGGCTCATGTGCTACGACGATCCCGATCACAATCTCGCCCGAGCCTACGTCAACCGTATGTGGGGACACTTCTTCGGCTATGGCTTCACTCGTCCAGTGGACGATATGGGACCGCACAATCCTGCAAGCCACCCGGACCTGCTCGAACGTCTGACGGAGGAATTCGTCAAGAGCGGCTACGACATGAAGAAACTGAATCAGTGGATCTGTAATACCGAAGCCTACAATCTGACGAGTCGTTTCAATTCCAAGAATGAAATCGACAACCCGTCAGCTGGTGAAGTTCCACTGTTCAGCCACATGTACGTGAAGACGATGCAGGCCGAACAGTTGTTCGACTCGCTGCTGATTGCCACAAATGCTCAGAACAGCGGGGCGGCCAACTACGAACGGGCCGAGCAGCAGCGAGAAGGCTGGCTGCGAGACTTCCTCCGGATTTTCGGCGGGAACGAGGACGATGAGCCAACACTGTTTAGCGGCAGTATTCCACAGGCTCTGTTGATGATGAACGGAGAACTGGTCCAGAAAGCGATCAGTGCCGAAAAGGGTAGCTATCTGAACGCCGTGTTGAGTGACGGGTCGTTGAAAAGCGATTCGGCGCGGATCCGTTCCCTGTTCGTATCTGCACTGGGACGGAATCCCACTCCATATGAATTGAGCAATTTGCCCAGGATGATGCGGAATAGTCCAAGTCCCCTGGCAGCTTACCAGGACCTGTATTGGGCCCTGCTGAACTCCAACGAATTCATTGTGAACCACTAGACGAACTTTCCCGGACCTGCCGCTGTATTCAAGCCGACATCCGGTGGTCCCGGTGTTACCTCAACCTGTTAAGGATGTAGCCATGAACCTGATGAAACCCGCCGGCATGTCGCGTCGTCACTTCCTGTCCCATGTTGCCATGGGCGGAGCGATTACGCTGGGAGCCACTGAATTCCTTTCGCACCTTCAGGCGAACGCTGCCGAAGTGAAGCGTCACCAGAAAGCCTGCATTCTGATCTGGCTGGGTGGTGGAGCTCCGACGATCGACATGTGGGACCTGAAGCCGACTTCACGGAACGGTGGCGAGTTCAAGCCGATCAGCACCAAGGGTGACCTGCAGATCAGCGAACACCTGCCAGAAATCGCCAAGGAGATGGACAGCCTCTCCGTCGTGCGATCGATGAGTACCCGCGAAGCGGATCACGGTCGCGGGACATACTACATGCACACCTCGTTCGTGCCGAACCCCACGGTGGTTCACCCCTCCTTTGGTTCCGTGGCCAGCTACGAGTTGGGAACGAAGCGCAGCGGTCTTGAAATTCCGGCCTTCGTCTCCGTTGGCGGGGGCGGTATGAGCCCCGGCTTCCTCGGAATGGCTCACGCTCCATTCGTGGTCGATGCCCGCGGCCAGATCCGCAATGTCGACATGGACAAGCAGCGTCTGGGCAGCCGCCTGCAGATGCTGGGAGCAATTGAAGACGGCTTCATCCGGACGGATCGAGGCGATGTCGCTCAGGCTCACAAGGACGTGTACCAGAAGGCCGTCAACCTGATGACGTCTCCTCAAATGGAAGCGTTCAAGGTCAACAGCGAGTCCGCTGAGACGAAGCAGGCCTACGGTGGACACGCCTTTGGTGACTCACTGCTGATGGCCCGTCGTCTGGTCGAAACCGGTGTGCCGTTCGTGGAAGTTCGCTTCCCCGGCGGTTGGGACCTCCACAACGACGTCTTCAACACATTGAAGAATCAGCGTCTGCCAATGCTCGACACGGGGATCGCCGGACTGGTCCGCGACCTGAAGAGCCGCAGTATGCTGGAAGACACGACCATCATTTGCATGGCCGAATTCGGTCGAACACCACGCATCAATCAGAACGTCGGCCGCGATCACTGGGCTGCCAGCTGGTCGACGCTGATCGGTGGCGGTGGACTGAACGGTGGACTCGCAATCGGCGAAACCAACGAAGATGGCGATCGCATCGTCAGCGAAAGCTATCAGCCTGGTGACCTGTGGGCGACGATTGCACACGCCCTGCGAATTCCTTTGGACACAGTTCACACCTCCAAGCGTGGTCGTCCCATGAAGCTGGCCAATGGCGGTCAGCCCATCAAGGGACTGATCGGTTAGTTGTGAGCTGACAATTCATGATGTCGACAGGGGGCTTTCGGGCCCCCTGTTGTATGCACACTCTGCAGTTACCTGTCTCCACGAGCAATTCCAGCGGTATGTCGGCATCTCCTCCCAGCCAGGAATTCATCCAGCAGTTTACCCAGGCGCAGCGAACGCTGTACCTGGGGATTCTGGCTCAGGTGGGGGACGTGACTGCCGCCGAAGAGATTCTGCAGGACGCAAATGTGGTTCTGCTCTCGAAGCATGACCAGTTTGAGTCCGGGACGAACTTTCTGGCCTGGGCCCGACAGGTTGGGGCCTTTGAAGTCTTGAGATGGAGGCAGCGTCGCCGCCGGGACAAGCTCCGATTCAGCGACGAATTTGTATCCGTGGTGGCCGCCGAAGCCGTTGAATCGGAGATCGAAACCGACCGCCGTCGACGGGCTCTGGCATTGTGCATGGAAAAGTTGAAGTCCGAAGACCGCGAGTTGCTGCAGCGTCGCTACCAACCGGGGAACTCGGGGAAAGAACTGGCCAGCGAACTCGGTCGACCAGCGAACTCGGTGTATCAGTCGCTGGGTCGGATTCGTCGATATCTGCTGGATTGTGTGCAGCGTCGAATGACACTGGAATTGGGTTAGCCATGAACTCGCAGTCGCGGCTTGAACTGCTGTCGATCGTCGACGATCTGTGCGAACAGATCGCGACGCAGGAGCAGTGCGCGCGTCTCGAAGAACTGCTGCTAAATGATCCCGTGGCACGCCGATTGTATCTGGATGCGATCGAACTGCACGGCCAGTTGCATTGGGATGCCGCGGGACTGGGGAACCGTGACAGCCTGCTCGACTCGGAACTGGAAGTCGCGCTGGCGGCGCAGTTAGCGCCAGCGATTCCTGCTCGTCGCAAACGAAACTGGGGACTGGTCGCCGCAGCGTCGGTGCTCGTTCTGGTCGCAAGTGGATGGTGGTGGAGTCACATTTCGGTACCAAGTGGCGGTTCGCGGCCTGAACTGGCTCATCACGAATCGCCGCCCAGCCCGCCCAGCGTGGACCTCCCCGTCATTCCATCCGTAATGCTGCCGGGCGAACGTCAGGCTCCTGCAACCGAGCCGGACAGTCTGCCCGTGGAACGGGTTGTTGATATTGGCTTGCCACAGGAAACGCAGCTCTCGCTGGTCTCTGTGATCAACGAAGAATTGAGCCGAGGCTGGCGAGACAACAACGTTGTCCCGAACTCGCTCGCTGGAGATGCCGAATGGCTCCGGAGAATTCACCTCGATCTGGCTGGCCGGATTCCTACCGTCACCGAGGCGGAGAACTTCCTCAAGGACAAGTCCCCCGATAAGCGGAGTCGAGTCCTTGATCGGTTGCTGGAGGGGAGCGAGTTTGCGGGGCACTTCAGTCTGATCTGGACCAATCTGCTCGTAGGACGCATGCCCCGTGCCGATATCGATCGCGGAGCGCTTCAGGACTACCTGAGACGGCAGTTCGCCGCGAATCGCCCCTGGAGTGAAGTGGTCACGGATCTCATCACGGCCGAGGGGTCCGGCAAAGAAAATGGCGCAGCGAATTTTCTGCTGGCCCATTTGAACAATGAAGCCGTTCCCGCAACGGCATACACGGCCCGCGTGTTGCTGGGGCAACAGATGCAATGCACGCAGTGCCACCGGCACCCGTCCGTCGCCGCGTGGGGTCAGGAACAGTTCTGGGAATTCAATGCCTGTTTCCAGCAGACCCAGGTGCGTGAGCAAAGACTGGTCGATGCGGAAACCGGAGAGCGACGAACATTGCGGGAACTGGTCGACGTACCAGGTGTAGCGGGGAGCTATTATGAGACACTGCAGGGTGTCATGAAGGTGGCTTATCCGGGATACAACGGCCACGAAATTCTCGTCGATGGCCAGACGAATCGCCGCGCAGAGTTGGCGAAACTGATGTTGTCCGGGGATGAAAATGACGTTGCCCGTGCCATGGTCAACCGGATCTGGGCTCACTTCTTCGGATATGGATTCACATCGCCCATCGATGACCTGGGCCCCCACAACCCGGTCAGTCACCCGGAGTTGTTTCACGCGCTGACCAAACGGTTCATTCACAGTGGCTACGATGTGCGGGACCTTGTTGAAGCCATTTGCCGATCCAATGCTTACCAGTTGTCGAGCAGCGTCCCAGAGGAGACCGCTCTGGACGATCCGGAACACGGGACGTTGCCATTGTTCAGCCGGGCCTACGTAAAACGGCTGTCTCCGGAACAGATGTTCAATTCGTTGCTCGTCGCATCCGGGACATCGTCATCGGACATCTACAATTCCCGCGAAACAGCCCGGCTGCGTGATCAGTGGCTGCGGCAGTTCTTTGAGGCCGAGGAAACCGAAGAGAATGTGGAACTCACCACATTCGACGGTTCACTACCGCAAGCACTGTCGTTGATGAATGGCGAACTTGTTCGTCAGGCAACCGATCTTGAATCCGGCAAGTTTGTCAGTGGCGTTGTGAATACGACCGAATCCGACGTGGAGAAGATCCGCCGAATCTGCCTGGCCACGTTAAGCCGCTATCCCACTCCCGCAGAACTGCAGAATGTTCGCGTGCTTCTGCGCAGCTACGTGCATCAACGTTCGGAACGAAATGTGCCTCCCCGCATTGCTGCGGCAGAAGGGTACAGCGATCTGTACTGGGCTTATCTCAACTCCAGTGAGTTCAGCGTCAATCACTAACCAGACCTGCCGGCATTGTTTATAGTGCCGCCCTTCGCAGTTTCATTCTGGTGAGTGATGCACTTCCTGCTCTGGCCCTTTGAACAGTTCTCCCCCGCAGTGTTGGCCGCGTTGTTCGGCAGTATTGTGGGGTTGGCGACCATGTGGCTGGTCCGGCACGATTTGCCCGCATGCGGTGTCAGCGCAGGACGTTGGCCCGCGGGATTTGGTGTTCTTGGCGCGATCCTGGGAGGAGCGCTCACATGGTCGATGCTGGTGCTGCACTGCCAGCAGACACCCGAAGTTGTCCCCACCGAGTTTTGGCGAGCGTGGCGGGTTCCTTACCATCTCTGCCTGTTGACTCTGTTACTGTCAATCACCGCGACTGACCTGAAGACGTATTACATACTGGACCGGACGAGTCTGGTGGGGCTGGCCATCGGACTGGGCCTCGCGACCCTTTCCGGGGACTTGCAGCTTGCTCATGTCTGGGTCGACTGGAACCAGGAAATCCCACAATTACGGGGCCCCTATCTGCCGGACTGGCTGGGGCAACATCCTCACCTGCATGGACTCGCATGGAGTTCGGCTGGTGCGGCGTGCGGAGCCGCAATCACCGGACTCGTGCGTGAAGTCTCGGCACGCATTCTCGCCATTCCGGCACTGGGGGCCGGAGACGTCTGGCTGATGGCGATGATCGGCAGCTTTCTAGGCTGGCAGGCGACGCTGGTGACGTTCCTGTTTGCTCCCCTGCTGGCACTGAGCATCGGAATGGTCCTGCGTCTGGCAACCAATCGTGCAGCCATCCCTTACGGACCATATCTGGCCGGAGGCGCTGTGTGTGTGCTGTTTGGCTGGCGTTGGATCTGGATGGCCGAATACCGGCTGGTTGCAGGCGATGTCAGCGATCCGCGGCAGATCTTCGCCGTACGCCGATTCTTTGGCGATCCGGTGACGATGGGAATCGTCCTGGGCGGAGCGGTAGTGTTGTTTGTGGTGCTGCTCACCGGCCTGCGAATCTATCGCTCGTGGTCTGTTCCGCCGCGAACGCCATCATCGACCGATGTTTCCTCCCGGTGATTGCGTCACCGCTGTGATGCAAACCGACCGAGTTTCCGACTACGACTCGGTGGATATGGCTTCCGAACTCAAGGGTTCCTGTTCGCGTGTAGCTGACTGTAACTCCTGAACCTGAGCGAGCAGTTCATTCTCAGTGCAGCCAATCTGGGATTGCGCTTCGTAGCTTTTCAATCGAGCCATTTGCTCATTGTAGTAGGCCAGAAACGCGTTGAACTCGTCTCGAAACTCAAGCAGGAGATCACCTTCACGCAGTGTCACCCGTTCCACATGTTGTCCGGCCATGAGTTGCTGGAGCGTAGAGTTGAAACGGACCAGTGGCCCTGCGACACGGTGTGTCAGCTTGAGAATGTCCCACATCAGCAGCGGAGCAGTGGCCAGCGCTGTCAGCACGATGGGGTAATACTGCATGGAAAAGGAACCATACAGTTCGGCAAATGTCAGTGGTGTTCCACCGTTAAGAACTTCGAGTCGATACTGTCCCCAGCGGAACAGGAACAATGTGTGCCACAACGCCAGATTATAGAAAAACCAGTAGCAGGCAATCCGCATCAGGATTCGTCCCTGAACCAGTCTGTTTACGAACACTTGTCGACGGCGATTCGGACCTTTCATCAACGGACTCCAGAACACGGGATCACAAAGGGCACAACCTCAACCGTAGTTCCACGAATCACGGGCCATGACGATGGAAATGAGGCTTGGATCACGTAATGTCCGGAAGAGCTGACAAGTGTGCGTAATGTACCGGTTGCGACTGTTGCCCAGGAACAGCTTCGAATTTGCGGACATGGTTCCGACGGGGTAGCATGCGGGGAGATGCGAGCAAGCGGCCGATTCGTTTGAGCTGACGGACGAACCATGTACGACCCCAATGAATCGCAGGACTGGCTGAACCGAACTCGACGGGACTTCCTGCTGTCGGGTGCAAGTGGGCTCGGTGCCATTGGATTGGGATCGATGCTGGCTGACGATGGAGTGTTGCAGGCCGCTTCGGTCGTCAACCCTCTCGCTCCCCGGGCCAGCCACGTTGAGCCTCAGGCCAAGGCATGCATTTTCATTTTTATGGCTGGTGCACCCAGCCAGTTGGATCTGTTCGATCCCAAGCCGGAGCTCGTCAAACGGGATGGGGAGCCGCTGCCTGAGTCATTCTACAAAGGTGTTCGGTTTGCTTTTCTCAAGCCGGACACCGCGCGTCTGCGAGGAGCGATGGCCCGTCGCTGGACACGACATGGCGAATGCGGCATGGAGCTTTCCGATCTGCTGCCGCAGATTGGAAGCGTGGCTGACGAATTGTGCCTCATTCGATCGCTGCATTCCGACCAGTTCAATCACCATCCCGGGCAACTGTTGATGCAGTGCGGTCGAGCAGCATTCGGCCTGCCAGCGATGGGCTCGTGGCTGACATACGGGCTCGGCAGCGAATCGCAAAATCTTCCGGGTTATGTTGTCCTCACTGCGGGGCGCGGATCTTCCGGGGGGGCGACGCTGTGGCAAAGCGGGTTCTTGCCCAGCGTGCATGCAGGAGTCCTGTTTCGCAATCAGGGAGAACCGGTTCTGAACCTGGAAAATCCGGCCGGAATTCCCATGGAAGTTCAACGCCGTTCGCTCGATACCGTGCGAGAACTGAATGAGCAGCGACTGGCCTCAATGCACGATCCCGAGATTGCCAGTCGAATTGCAAACTATGAACTCGCGTTTCGGATGCAGTCTGCTGCCCCCGAATTGATTGACTTCGCTGATGAGACAGCGGACACGCTCCAAATGTATGGCGTGGATCGCCCCACTCCTGGAAACGGCGGACGAGGATCGGGCGGCACGGACACTTACGCATCCTTTGCGAGGAATTGCCTGCTGGCCCGCCGCATGGTGGAGCGTGGCGTGCGGTTCATCAACATCATCCACGCATCGTGGGACCATCACGCCAATCTGGACAAGGAACTTCCCTACAACGCGGGAATGGCCGATCAGCCCATTGCTGCGCTGATCAGGGACCTGAAGCAGCGCGGACTACTGGAGTCCACCATGGTTGTCTGGGGAGCGGAATTCGGCCGCACTCCCCTGGGCGAAAATCGCGGCGGCAACACAACGAATGTCAGCGGTCGTGATCATCACCCCATGGCCTTCAGCATGTTTCTGGCTGGTGGTGGCATCCGCGGCGGTCAGGTGTATGGCACCTCCGACGAACTCGGATGGGGAATCGCCGAAAATCCGCTGTCGGTCAACGACTTGCATGCCACCATGCTGCGTTGCTTTGGGCTCGACCACCTGAAGCTGACACATCGGTTCCAGGGACGCGATTTCCGCCTGACCGACGTAGCTGGTGAAGTTGTCCCCCAGTTACTCAACCAGACATGAGTCCACGCTCACGGTGTGTTCGCCCCATGGTGACGAGGAAGTGGGAGAGAACGTCTGTAATCCTTCGGTGTTCAACGCTTCTCTGTCGCCGCCGCAGTGAGATCCGCTCACCTCAAGTCACGGCAGCACGCGACAGCACTTCGCCGCGTTCGTCAATCGCCTTTCGAACGGCAGCGAGTTCGGCATCAGAGAGAATCCAGTCCATCGCCGCAGCTGTTTCGCGAATCTGTTCCGGACGTTTAGCACCGCATAGAGCAGCGGTAATCCCCGGTTGCTGCACCGTCCAGGCCACCGCCAGTTGAGCCAGTGTGCGGCCAGCATTGGCGGCGATGGGCCGCAATTTGTCCAAGAAGTCGTGTGTCTTCGTCCATTCTTCTCCGACGAACACGGGGTACTTTTGTCGGCCATCTTTCGGATCCCACTGATGATCCCGAGTCAGTTTGCCGGCCAGGAATCCTTTCATCAACGGCCAGTACACCATTACGGAAACACCGTGTGCACGACACCACGGCAGCCGTTCCTGCTCAATTTCCCGCTGCAGCATGTTGTAGTGAGGCTGATCGGCCGAGATCGGACAGACCGCGTGGAACTGCTCGTAATGTTCGATCTGCGTGAAGTTCGAAACACCCGCCGCACGAATCTTTCCCGCATCCAGCAACTCACGGATGGCTCCGGCTGACTCGGCTACGGGCGTGTCCGGATCGGGAGCATGCAGATAATAGAGGTCGATGACATCGGTCTTTAGCCGCTGCAGACTCTCGTCGCATTGCCGACGAATTGTTTCAGGTCGCGCATCACGACGCTGTTTCTTATCCGGTCCCCACTCCAGTCCGCATTTGGTGGCAATCACCAGTTCCGATCGACGGTGCCCCAGGGCTTCGGCAATCATTCGCTCGCTTTCACCTTCGTAGCCATAGATGTAGGCGGAATCGAAGAAATTGATCCCCGCATCGGCCGCGGCTTGGAGTGTCGCCAGACTGTCCGCCTTCGTGACGTTCACACTCGTGATGCCTGTTATGGGCCAGCACCCCATGGCCACGGGGGTGACGAACAGATCGGTCTGACCAATGCGGCGAAGGTTGTTTGTCGAAGTCATCTCAGGCCTCGCGAGATTGGGATGTGCAATGCCGGGGAATTGCGTAACGGTTTGGATGGGGATACGGTAACGTTTTCGAATGCTGGACGCACATGGCCCCCGGGAGATCGTGAATGACCCGCACACTGTTTACGTGTTCTCTACTGTGCCTGCTCGGCACATCAACAGCACTGGTCGCTGCTGATCCAACGGTCAAACGCCCGAATATTCTGTTCATCGCGATTGATGACCAGAACGACTGGATCGGCTGCCTGGGCGGGCATCCACAAATTCAGACGCCCAACATCGATGCACTGGCCCAGCGCGGGACCGTGTTCCTCAATGCCCATTGCCAGTCACCACTGTGCAATCCGTCGCGTACCAGCCTGCTGACCGGTCTTCGTCCCTCCACCACGGGTGTGTATGGACTGGCCCCGTGGTTTCGCGATGTCGACGACCTGAAGGACCTTGTCAGCCTGCCGCAGTACCTGCGCAAGCAGGGATACCGGGCTCTCTCGACCGGAAAAATCTATCACGGCGGGTATGGCCGTCGTCCAAAGAAGGATGATGAGTTTGACGAACTCGGTCCTCCCGCAGGCGTCGGAGCCAAACCGCCACACAAGCTCGTCAACACGCCATCGCCGCATCCGCTCGTCGACTGGGGCGTTTTTCCTCACAAGGATGAAGACAAAGGGGACTGGACGGTTGCTTCGTGGGGAGTGGAGCAGTTGCTCAAGCCACAGCAGGAACCGTTCTTTCTCTCGGTCGGATTCTTCCTGCCACACGTACCGTGCTATGCCACGCAGAAGTGGTTCGACCTGTACCCGGAAGAGACGCTTCAATTGCCGCCCTTCCTCGCCACAGATCGCGATGACACGCCGCGATTCAGCTGGTATCTGCACTGGAAACTCCCTGAGCCGCGACAAAAGTTTCTCGTGGAGGACATGCAGTGGAAGAACCTCGTGCGGTCGTACCTCGCCTGCACCAGTTTCGTTGACAGTCAGGTCGGCCGCGTGCTGGAAGCTCTCGAACAGGGCGGACACGCGGACGACACCATTGTCGTTCTGTGGTCGGACCACGGGTGGCATCTGGGCGAAAAGCTGATTACCGGCAAGAACACATTATGGGATCGAGGCACACGCGTTCCGCTGATCTTTGCCGGTCCCGGAGTTGCCGAAGGTGGCCGCTGCGAAGAACCTGTCGAACTGCTCGACATGTATCCCACGCTGATCGACCTGTGCGAACTTCCGGAGCAGCCCGGACTCGAAGGACACAGCCTGCTGCCGCAGTTGCGTGATGCCAGCGCCAAACGCGAATGGCCCGCCATCACCACACACAATCACGACAACCATGGCATCCGCTCACGCGACTGGCGGTACATTCACTATGCCGATGGCAGTGAAGAACTGTACGACATGCGCAAAGACCCCAACGAATGGACCAACCTCGCCGCCGATCCAAAGTACGCCGACATTCTGAACGAACATCGACGCTGGATGCCCAAGAGCCGTAAGCCGGTTCCGGGGAGTGCTCATCGCATCCTCACCTATGACGAAGACTCGGGCGAGATCATCTGGGAAGGCGAACGCGTTTTACCCACCGATGCGATTCCTGAACTTGAAAACTGACCGCCGCAGTACTCACTGATTTTCCCTTCAACCCACGTGATGTTTCTCACATGCTCATTGGCATCCTTTCCGATACCCACGACCGTTTCGAACGCACACAACGTGCAGTCCAGTTGCTACAGGAGGCTGGAGCCGAAGCGCTGGTTCATTGCGGCGACGTCACCCGCCCGGACATGCTCAGCGCACTGACCCCGCTCCCCGCCTGGTTCGTATTCGGCAACTGCGACCACACAATCGCACTCGAACGCGAAGCGGAAAAACTCGGAATCCACTGCCTCGGCGATGGCGGGGAAATTGAGCTGGGCGGACGTCGACTCGCGGTAACCCACAGTCATCTTCCGGGTGAGGTTTCGCGACTTCTGCAGGCGAAACCGGACTACCTGTTCAGCGGACACTCCCACATTGCCAACGACTGGCAGGAAGGAAGCACGCGCCGAATCAACCCCGGGGCATTGCATCGTGCTGCAAAGTATACGGTCGTTCTGCTGAATCTCGAAACCGACGAGGCCCGGTCGCTGGAGGTGGCTGATTAACCCCGCGCCTGATTCCTCAAGACACGACCTGCGTGACGCGGCGATCGCAATCTGGAAGGCCGGCGTCGATGCGGTCGATGCGGCTCGACTCGTCCGTGAACACATCAAATCAGATTCTGCAGGCCTGACAATCTCTGACGAGCGTTGGACTCCGGCCGCGCATGGACGCATTTGCGTCGTTGGCGCTGGAAAGGCGGGTCGTGGCATGGTCGCGGGGCTGATGGAAGCACTCGGGCCAGCGTGGATGCAGCGAACGTCCGGCTGGGTCAACATTCCCGATGATGGACACCCCGTTGAGCCCACAACTCCCATCAGACTGCACAAAGCCCGGCCCGCTGGCGTGAACGAGCCGAGGCCGGAGGGAGTTGCTGGGACGCGCGAGATTCTCGACCGGGTGGCGGGCTGCGGACCCGACGACCTGTGTCTGGTGCTGATCTCGGGCGGGGGCAGCGCATTGCTCCCCGCTCCCCATCCCGACATCACATTGGAAGACAAGATTCAGATCACCCGACAGCTCAGCCGGGCCGGGGCCACGATTCAGGAACTCAACTCTGTCCGCCGCGAGCTGTCGCTGATCAAAGGTGGTGGACTGCTGCGGGCCTGCCGCGCCGGTCGACTCATCGCCCTGATCATTTCCGATGTCATCGGCGATCCGCTCGAAGTCATTGCGTCAGGTCCGACCGTCCCGGCTCCCTCCAACCGCCAGAGTGCCTGGAAAGTCGTCTCACGGCTGGTCCCTGCCGATGCGATTCCAGAACGTGTGCGTCAACTGCTGCAATCTTCATCGTCTGTGAATGGCGGCAACAACACGTCTCCGATCCAGGCATCCAATCACATTATCGGAAACAACCAGACAGCCGTTGATGCAGCTGTTCTACAGGCACAAATGCAGGGTTTTGAGGTTGTCCGAGCCACGGCCGATGAACCGGGCATCGCCCGGGAGGTGGGGCATCAACTTGCCCAAGAATGCCTTCAATTGCGCCGCAAGCACGCTGACAGGACGCGATGCATCATCAGCGGCGGGGAACCGATTGTGCATGTTGCTGCGACAACGCACCCGCAGAAAGGGGGACGCAATCAGGAATTGGCACTCGCTGCGGCCCAAGACTGGTTTGCCGATGGTGCAGCCGGGATGATTCTGCTTTCCGGAGGAACGGATGGCGAAGATGGTCCCACCGACGCCGCCGGAGCGTTTGTCGATGCTGAGGTCATTCAGCAGGCCCGACAGCGGGGGCTGGCTCCGCAGGACTTCCTGCAGTGGAACAATGCGTATCCGTTCTTTGAGCAAACGGGCGGCTTGCTGATGACCGGGCCCACGGGCACCAATGTGATGGATCTTCGCGTCGCCCTCATCGCCCCGCAATCAGAACCGGGTTGAGGCAACTGAAGTCTCCGTCGGCGTTGATGCGGACGTCGCTTTCCATTCACGAATGGCAATGCGGCCTTTGCCCGTATGTTTGACCTCGTACATCAGTTCATCCGCCACCTGCAGCATCTTCTGTGAAGACGCGGGGGAGAGAAACGTCACCGCGCCAATGCTCCAGGTCACGTCCCACTGATTCACAGCGGCGAGCGCATCCAGCCGATATTGGAGTCGGTCCAGCACGATGCGAGCGTCCGACAGGTCGGTACTCGGCAGCAACAGTGTAAATTCGTCTCCGCCAAAACGGGCTGCGAAGTCGAAGTCGCGAATGCTTGACTGCATCACACTCCCGGCGGCAATCAATAATCGATCGCCGGTATGATGCCCGTGTGTGTCGTTGAGCCGTTTAAAGTGGTCACAGTCCATGAACACCACTGTCAGCGGACTGAAACGGCGCGATCCTCGGTGTGCTTCCGACTGCAATCGTTGCTCGAAACCGTGGCGGTTGAGCAGCTTCGTCAGGGAGTCGGTCTCGGCGTGGTAATGAGCGTAATCGATATTGGCCCGGCTGAGTGCGTTAGTCCAGGCGAACAGGAAGGACAACAGCGCAGCAATAACCGGCGCAACGGTATCCACCTGCGCAGCAACAGCCCAGTTGAGATATCCGGGAACCAACCATGCGCAATACATCAGCAGACCAGCGGCCACGGCGCCTTTTCTGCCATAATGCCATCCCAGTAAACCGGCCTGAGGCAGGCATAGTCCCAGGGTCAGGTACGGTAAGTTCCAGGCTCCCCCCATGACCCCGGCGCACAACGTGAGCGTCAGGAACCCCGCGTATTTCACCGGTTTCCACACCAGACGCTGAACTCGAAGCTGAGGAGGCAATTGACACTGTCCGTTGGCGGAACAGAACGAACCAGATTGATGGCAGGCGTGAACGGAATGGGGCATTACCCGGAGTAATGCTTCAGAACACGACGAGGCAGGGCAATCAATCGAATGGCGGCTGTGTAATCTGCAGCCGATCCATACGCCAACTATAGAACACTAATGAGCCTCAGGCTGGCGTCCCAGTGTCGATTCATCCTTGTGAATCGCCCGATAGACTTCTTCCCGATGGATACTGACATCCTTGGGAGCATCGATACCAAGCCGAACTTTGTCTCCCTGGATCGAGACCACCATCAGCGTGATCGAGTCTCCAATGATGATCTTTTCATCCTCTTTGCGGCTGAGAACGAGCATTTTCCTACACCTTGTTGATAGCGTCATGCGGTGTTCCCCGTCCTCCATTGGCCGGCGGAACTCTCAACGCTAGCTCATGTCTCAAAAACGCAACGTGGTTGAGTCGGCGGAATTCTGATGGACTGGGGAGAATGGACCCGTGGCAACGACTATCCGGATTACTTCGGGAAAACAGACTGCAGCACCGCAAGAACTCAACCACTTATTTCAGAATCACTTACCGCCAATCCACTGGCCTGGAACTCGATCTGGGAAAGCCGCAGGGCCGGACGTGGCCCGAAAGGAAGGTGCTCCAGCCCCCGCGCTAAATGCTCGACCAACGCCCACCGGAGGTGCGTGTCACGTTCTCTTTCATCATCAACCGTACGGCGAAGAAGTGATGAATTGTCAACTCCTTGCGGGAACCACGGTTGACACCACTGCCCGTGTGCCGACAATACTAGAAGCAGGGAACTTCCGCTGACCCTTCTCCTTTGCAGCACTCTCACCCTGGCTGGTATCCATGGCTTCCATTCTAGCCA
>JAGQPW010000082.1:0-8005 GCA_020426515.1 Planctomycetaceae bacterium
CGCATTCCAGACGGACAGCACCCGGGTGATCACCTACCGGCAACCTGTCGCCACTCTGCTCACCAGCATTGGAAACGATGTCTTCCCGCACGATATGAGCCATTATCATTCCACTCGTGGCGAGAAGCTGGCCGCATCCCAGCAGCGCGATCTCGCCCAAAGCAAACTGCTGGCAGGCCTGATCGAGAAGCTGAAAGCAACGCAGGAAGCGGACGGCAGCCGGTTGTTTGACCATGTTGCACTCGCCTACGGAAGCAACATCCGCACTGGCCACGACCTCACCAACTGCCCCACGCTCATCACCGGGGGCGGTGCCGGGATCAAGCTGGGCGAAAACATTGTCGTCGAGAAGGACACGCCCCTCTGCAATGCCTGGCTCACCATGCTGCAGGGCGTGGGCGTCGACACCCAGAGCCATGGAGACAGCACCGGAGTGATCGACGAACTGATCGCCTAAACCAGTTGCCACAAGACGTCACTTCAATTGCGCAATGGGTACTGAAGTGATCATCGCCGCGGTAATGA
The DNA here is from genome assembly GCA_020426515.1 of Planctomycetaceae bacterium. GTDB lineage: Bacteria > Planctomycetota > Planctomycetia > Planctomycetales > Planctomycetaceae > JACKHO01. The sequence continues at coordinate 526 of JAGQPW010000082.1, forward strand.
GCGCCGGCGGTCAGACCGGCGGCAACACGCATCGGAAGTGCGCGGTAACTCAAGTCGTTGCCCGGCGGCGGAAGGACCTGCAGCCAACTCGGCACAGCAATTCTTCCATGTTCTCGCCGTGGCAAGCTGTAGGGATTACGACCGGTGGGAGGAGACGAATGTGTGAAATTCTCCGCATTCCTTGCCAACATGCTTCACTTTACGCGATGCCAACGGGCCTTATCCGTCGAACGAAGTAAGCAGATCGCGTGCTTGATCGTTCAGGACTTTCGATCCCGGCAAATCATAGATTGCCATTCGATTGCGGATTGAGCTGCGGTCTGGCGGCGGATCGGCGTAGCCAGGTAACATTTCGGCGACGGCTGGAATCCGACCGTGATCTCGAACAGGATTTCGAACGGAATTACGGACAATGAAAGTCCTGGTCACGGGAACAAGCACGTTCTTCTCTGCACGAATTGTGCAAGAACTGGGACGTCAGCAGGCCGTTCCCACAGCCGCCGACAGCCTTCGCTGGTCAGCAGGCAAACTCTCCCGCTATTGCCGCGAGCGACTGCTGATGCCGCATCTGGGGCACAACCCGGCCGGATATCTTGATGCTGTGCGGAATGCACTGCGGCGCGGGTCGTATGATCTGCTGCTTCCAACATTTGAGGAAAGCCTGCTGCTGGCCGAGTATCAAGACGAATTGCGGCAGTCGACTCGACTGCTGCTGCCAGACTTTGAGACGATGCTCGCGGTTCATTGCAAGCCAATCCTGCACGCCCGCTGCCGAGAGTGGGGCATTCCCTCTCCGGATACCTTCTGGCCAGCGAATGCGGCTGACCTGCACCGACGAGCCCTTCAGCTCACCTATCCGGTGCTGATTAAGTTGCCCATGGCCAACAACTCAATCGGTCGGACGTATTGCGCCAATGCGTTCACGCTCATCAATGAATACAAGCGATTGACCGCATCCACGCACCTTACCGAATCAGAACGCCCTTTTGTTCAGCGATACATCGACGGCGAGTTGATCTGCACCCTGATGCTGTGCTCGCGAGGCCGGAAGTATGGCGAAGTGATCTATCGCAGCCTGCGAACGCTGCCCGACCAGGGAGGCACATCGGTTCATCGAGAGTCCATCGAGCATCCGGCGATTGAGGAACTGACCAGCCAGTTCGCGGCGAAAACGAACTGGAGCGGATTTGTCGGGATGGACTTCCTCGTAGATCGCCAGACCGGCATACCGCATCTGGTTGACGTCAATCCCCGCGCGAATCCGGCCGTGAACCTGGGATTTATGGCAGGCGTGAACTGGACAGGCCTCATTCGACAACTGGCCTTTGACGAGGAGACCACGCCGGTTGCAGCGCGGCCGGGGGTTCGGTCCCACAATGTCCTGATGGACATCGCCTGGCTGTTTGAAGGAATGCAGTTCGGTCCAAACTGGTGGGCTCGCAGTTGCGATCGACTTCGCCGACTGCTGCGTCCGGGTTGGACATCGCATGGGCGAGACCTGCTCAGCTGTCGCGAGGACTGGGGACCCACCGCTGCGTTGGGACTGCATGGACTCCAGACACTGCTGCGATCATGCGTTGGCGGCGCCCCGATGGGTCGTACCGTACTCGATGATGCCAACTACAACCCGGTGACGGCGGCGAGGCTGTCTGGTCGGGATGTCACTTCTCTACTGGCAATGCTGCAGCCAAACGCAAGAGAGGCCGCCTAACCTGGGCGCAGTGCGAACCGGGACGCACTGATTGCGGTCAGTCTGGAACGGAAGTAAGCTGCCATTGAGCTGGTTTTCGCCAGTCCACTGACAGACAAAGAAATACTCATCCCTGCACTGCCATGCCTCTTCTCGGTGTCAACATTGATCACGTGGCGACCATTCGTCAGGCTCGCCGCACGAATGAGCCTGATCCAGTCTGGGCCGCTGCTGCTGCCGAACTGGGCGGGGCCGATTTGATCACTGTGCATCTGCGGGAAGACCGGCGGCACATTCAGGACCGTGATGTCCGTGTGCTGCGGGAGACCGTACAGGTTCCCCTGAACCTCGAGATGGCAGCCGAACAGGCCATCACCGAATTCGCCCTGCAAGTCCGTCCGGAACAGTGCACGCTCGTCCCAGAGAAGCGGGAGGAGGTCACCACCGAAGGGGGGCTGGATGTGATCACTCATCGCGACAAGGTGAAACGCTGTGTCGATCAGTTGCTGGATGCGGGATTCGAAGTCAGCCTGTTTATCGATCCCGATGCCGATCAGATTGATGCTTCCAAAGCTCTGGGAGTTCACGCGGTCGAACTGCATACCGGCAGCTATGCCGATGCCACTGATCACTCAATTCGGCGCGGCGAACTCCAGGCGCTCGTTGCGGCCAGCAATCATGCCTTGCAGCTCGGCCTCAAACTGAATGTGGGACACGGACTCACGTATCGCAATGTCGGCCCGGTTGCGGCGATTCAGGGTCTGAGTGAATTGAACATCGGCCACAGCATCATTGCCCGCTCTGTGTTTGTGGGAATGGAAGCCGCTGTCCGCGAGATGAAGCGGCTGATCATGGGCCGAGGACTCTAATCTTCTGGCAGGAAGCCCTTTTCCCGCAGCTCCTGAATGTTGCCGGGGGCACTCTCCATAATGCGTCGGATCGTGTACTTCAGCACTGCGAACCGCCCCAGTCCATGCGGTGCCGTGAGAATGGCGACGCGGTCTTCTTCTTGGTCGTTCAACTGACGGTTCAGGCGGGCAACGACTTCTTCGACGCTGTCGCTGACGAGCTTGGAGGGGCCCGACTGGCGTTCCAGCTGCAGATGGGAGAACCCTGCTGTGCGGGCCAGCAGGAAATCGATCATTCCCTCATCGTCCCCTTCTTCGAAGAAATTTCGAAACTCCGGGCGGGCGTTGTAGGGAGTGATCACCATCGGGCGGGTGACCTTCACTTCGCCGCGGCTGACATCGACCGGGTCCCCATCTTCCTTGGAATCCACCACAAGGAAATAAGGCAAATCGGACGTGCCGAACGTGAACAAACCGTAGTCCACGCCACGCTCAATCCGCACTGCATCCCAGATGGAACGGAAGGGCCGCCCCATTTCATGTCCGTTGAAACTCATAGTGCCAGTTGACTGAATCCCGGGCAAGATTACAAGGTCAGCGGGAGGGGCAATCGCCGTGATGATTCACTGCACCCCAGCCACATTCAGCCCCTCGATCCCTTCCCCTCTGACGATTGTGATGGGCCTTCCGATCCGGTACAATTCGGCACGCTTTCCCGAACGGACGCGGCATTCCGGAACCCATTGACAGATAACATGTTCCGGAATCAACTCGGGAACAATACAAACCGCAGCAGGAGCACCCCACGTTGTCGGACGGCACCCCTCCCCAGGACGATCTTCCCGCGGACAATTCAGGCACCGAAAACGGGCAAGATGCCCTGCGCCAGACCAATCGCATTGAACCTCTCGATATCCGGGAGGAAATGCAGCAGAGCTACCTGACCTACGCGATGTCGGTCATTGTGAGCCGAGCTCTGCCTGATGCCCGCGATGGACTGAAGCCCGCGCAGCGACGCATCCTCGTCGCCATGAACGATCTCAACCTGGGCCCCGCCTCAGGCCGGGTGAAGTGCGCGAAGATCTCCGGCGATACCTCGGGTAACTACCACCCGCACGGCGAAAGCGTCATCTATCCGACCCTGGTCCGCATGGGCCAGGAATGGGTGATGCGCGAGACCATGATCGACAAGCAGGGGAACTTTGGTTCGCTGGCTGGTCTCGGTCCTGCCGCCATGCGATACACAGAAGCGCGTCTCGCCGGTGCAGCCGCGGAAATGCTGGACGACCTGCAGCGCGATACCGTCGACTACACGCTCACTTACGACCAGCGAAACGAAGAGCCGGTGGTTCTGCCAGCCCGGTTTCCCAACCTGCTGGTCAACGGTTCGCAGGGGATCGCGGTCGGGATGGCGACCAGTATTCCCCCGCACAATCTCACCGAAGTCGCCGATGCAATTCAGCTGCTGATTGACCAGCCTGACGCGACCGTCGACGACATTCTGGAGAAGATGCCCGGTCCTGACTTCCCGACCGGGGGGGTCATCTGCGGTCGATACGGCATTCGCCAGGGTTACCAGACGGGACGCTCAACGCTCACGTTGCGAGCCAAGGTCGACTTCGAAACCGAGAAGAACACCGAAGTCATCGTCATCAAGGAAATTCCCTACCTCGACACTCGCGACCGGATCAAGGAAAAGCTCGAAGCCCTGATCAAGGAAAACAAAGTCGAGGGGATCTCCCGGATCGTCGACTACACCGACCGCAAAACTCCTGCATGGCAAGTGCGGCTGCACGTGTACCTCAAACGCGATGCCGATCGCGAAGTGGTCCTCAACCAGCTGTACAAGTTCTCGCCGCTGCAATCGACGGTCAGTGTCATCCTGCTCGCGCTCGTGGGAAATCGCCCGCAAACGCTGAGCGTGAAGGAATTGATGCTGGAATTCATTCGGCACCGGACGACCGTCATTCGTCGCCGAACCGAGTTCCTGCTGGCCGAAGCCCGCAAGCGGAAGCACACCGTTGAAGGGTTGCTGATCGCGCAGCTCAACATCGACGAGGTCATCCAGACCATTCGCAGTTCCCCCAGCCGCAATGAAGCCAAAGTCCGGCTGCAGCAAATCAATGTCCCGGCGGAGATGGTTGCCCGGGCACTGGGCGAGAGCGGTTTCGCGGAGTTTCAGCTGGAACAGGGAGTGCTGCCGGAATACCACCTCTCTCTGAATCAGGCCGAGGCCATCGTCAGCATGCAGCTGGGTTCATTGGCGAACCTGGAGCGGGACAACCTGCAGGGCGAACATGCCTCGCTGATTGAAGACGTTGGCGAGTACCGCCAGTTACTCAGCGACGAAAATCACATCCGGCAGGTCGTTCACGGAGAGATGGATGATCTCAAACGCAAGTTCTCGGACAAGCGTCGAACGGAGATCAGCGAAGATGAGCTGACCGATGTGAACAAGGACGAACTCATCGCCGAAGAGCCGATGGTCGTCACGCTCACACAGCGAGGCTACATCAAACGGACTCCGCTCTCGATCTACCAGGCACAGAATCGTGGCGGCAAGGGGATCAAGGGAGCCAAGACCGACGAAGAAGATCCGATCGAACACCTGTTCGTTTCGAGCACCCACAGCTTCCTGCTGTTCTTCACCAACTATGGCAAGGTGTACTGGCAGAAGGTGTACGATCTGCCTTTGCAGGGCCGCACTGCCAAGGGGCGGGCGCTCGTCAATCTGTTGAATCTGTCCGAAGGAGAGAAGGTTCAGGACTGCATTGATGTGCGCGAGTTTGACGATGAGCGATCCTTGCTGATGGCGACTCAAAAAGGGATCGTCAAGAAGACCCTGCTCTCCGCATACAGCCGGCCTCTCAAGGGAGGCATCATCGCCATCAATCTCGATGACGATGATCGCCTGATCGATGTGGTCAAAGTCGGCCCCAGGCAGGATGTCGTCCTTAGCACGGCCACCGGCATGTCGATCCGCTTCAGCGAGTCGGATGCCCGGGCGATGGGCCGCAACACCCGCGGCGTGAAGGGCATCAACTTGTCCAAGGGGGACGAAATCGTCGGTATGGTCGTCGCCGAAGAACAGGCGACGCTGCTCACCGTTTGCGAAAACGGCTACGGCAAGCGGACCCCATTCGGTCACATTGAAGACGATGCCGATAGTGGCGACGAGGATGACGCGACAACCGAAGTCGCCGATACCGCAGAGTCCGCCGATGTTCCCGAAGGGGACGACAGCGAAGGGGAAGCGTCCTCATCCAGCAGTATGCGTTACCGTCGACAGCGTCGAGGTGGCAAGGGACTGCGTGACATCAAGACGACATCGCGAAACGGACTGGTCGTGGCGACACTGTCCGTTGTCGATGGCGACGATGTGCTGATGGTGACCGCCAGTGGCAAGATTCAGCGAATTCGCGTCAGCGATATCCGCACCATCGGTCGCAACACGCAGGGTGTAAAAATCATGAGCCTCGATGAAGGCGACAAGCTGGTCTCCATCGCTCACATCCCTGCAGAAGTGGTTGAAGACGAAGACGAGGTCGGTGGCGAAAGCGGCGAGTGATCGCCATCGCGGCATTCAGCATCCGGAGTCGTAGGTCGACCGCCTACGCTCCGGACTGCTCATCCTGAGCCAGTTGCGTCAGCAGCAGGGCTTCGGCCTGAGTGAGCCATCGCTGAATGTTGTCCGGGTCCTGCAGGTCCAATTCGGCTTCGCGCAGTTCGGCCCCCGTCTTGCTCATCAGCGGTGCCAGCGCTTCGGCCAACGAAGCCAGTTCCGATTCTGATTCGGTGCCTTGCAACTGCTCGAAATCCCGCAGCAACTCTCCCAGCAGATCATCGGCCTGCTTGAGCTTCTCAACATCAACGGGGGGAAGTGTGTCGAACTTCACCTGTTCAATCCACACATCACCGAGTTGATTGCTGCGATTGCGAAGTTCGTTGAGAACCAGTTCCGCCCCGCCGGTTCGCATGAACTCATGATGGCAGGGAGTCATTCCTTCCAGCTCGATGCGCACCGCGAGGAAGCGGCCTTCAGCGTCATCGCGGGCTTCCCGCAATCGATCGGAAACGGTGTCGTAGACCTCATCCAGGTGTTCGCATTCACCAAGTTCGACAGCCAGCCGTTGCCAACGCAACAGGTCGAGAGGCTTGAAGGTTGAGGTCAATCGAGGCCCATCGACTTCGACGAGCAGGCAACCCTTCGCCCCCTGCTCGTGAATATGCCGCCCCTGCGTACAACCGGAATAGGCGATACGCGGTGTTTCGCGAATCTCACCGCGCAGGTGAATGTGCCCCAGCGCCCAGTAGTCGTAGCCTTTGTCGACAAGGACTTTTTCGCTCGTCGGTGCGTAGGTGTCGTGCCGGGAATCGCCGCTGAGACTGGTGTGCAGCAAGCCAATGTTGAACATCCCGGCCACCGGTTCGGGGTACTTGGCCGCGACATCTTCACGCACTTCACGCGAGGTAAACCCTTGCCCGTGGAGCGCCACCGCCAGCTGTTCCAGCTGCATCGTTTCGGGATGCTCGACGGAAAACTCGCGGACGTTCGCGGGCCAGGAGATACGCCTGGGGACTTCGCTGAGTGCATCGTGATTGCCGCGAATCAGGAACACAGGAATGTTCCTGCTTTCCAGTCGACGAAACTGATTGGCCGTCCAGAGGCCGGTTTGAATGTTCGTCCAGCGGCCATCGAACAGGTCGCCCGCAATGACCACGAAGTCCACCTGTTCATCGAGTGCCAGCTGCACCAGGTTTTCAAAAGCCTGACGGGTGGAATTCTGCATTCGCTCGACTGGCGCACCTTCGTAACCGGACAACCCTTTGAAAGGAGCATCAAGATGCAGATCGGCAGCGTGAATAAAGCGGAACATTCGTGTTCAGACTTATCTGGAGACTCGTTCGTTCTTCGCCCTGACTGGCGGGCAGGCAGTGGCAC
>JAGQPW010000082.1:8105-24393 GCA_020426515.1 Planctomycetaceae bacterium
CTCATGTCGCACACGCTCGATGTCCCAACGGAAGTACTGCTGGTTCTGAACCCATTCAAAGTAGCTGACGGTCACGCCGCCGGCATTCGCGAGGATATCAGGAATGACCAGGATGCCGCGATCTTCAAAGATCTCGTCCGCTTCGGGAGTCGTTGGATTGTTGGCTGCTTCAACGATCAACTTCGCTCGCACATCTTTGGCGTTCTCCCGTGTGAGGACGCCGCCCACGGCTGCCGGAATGAGCACATCAACATCGGCCGTAAGGACCTCAGCATTGGAGGCCGGTTCCGACTCGGGAAAGCCTTCCACTTTGCGGGTTCTGGCGAGATGTTCGAGCAACTTGGGAATGTCGAGCCCGGCGGGATTCTGAATCCCTCCCCATGCGTCCGAAACCGCGACGATTCTGGCTCCCATTTCATGCAGAATGCGGGCCGCGAAACTCCCCACATTCCCGAATCCCTGGATCGCAACAGTGGCCCCCTTGAGGTCGCGTTTCATCTGCTTCAGGGCAGCTTCGGTCACGATTGCCACCCCTCGACCGGTCGCCTCTTCACGTCCGTCCGCTCCGTGCAGTTCAACAGGCTTCCCGGTCACACAGGCCGGGTTGTAGCCGTGAAACTTCTCATACTGATTGTTGATCCAGGCCATGACCTGAGCATTCGTCCCCATGTCGGGAGCCGGAATGTCCTTGTCTGGCCCGATCATGTCGTGGATCTCATCAATAAACTTGCGGGTGATCCGTTCCAGTTCGCCAACGCTGAGCTTCGACGGGTCCATGGAAATCCCCCCTTTGGCTCCACCAAATGGCAGGTCGGCGACGGCGGTCTTCCAGGTCATCAGTGAGGCCAGAGACAGAACTTCCTCGGCGTTCACCTCCGGGTGATATCGTAGCCCACCTTTCATCGGTCCACGCGCCTTGTCGTGCTGGATGCGGTAGCCAATGAACGTGCCGATCTCCCCGTTGTCCAGTTCCAGCGCAATTTGAACCTTGACCTCACGCAGCGGGGTCAGCAGCAGGGTCCGCATATTGGCCGACAGGTCCATCACATCTGCCGCGAGATGAAAGTACCGTTGTGCTGTCTCGATCGAGCTCACCGTAACCTCCTCAAAAATATTGCCTTAGACCAAACGCTCCCTGCGCGGCTTTCATATGCTAGCCACTGTCGCAACCACTGGTCGAGAGCGGCTTGGAGATTGCCAGTGTGACAAATCCTTAGGCCTCTCCATTTCGACAGTTACGCCAGGCCAATCTGCTCTTTCGCCAGACTCGAATGTTCGGTATAGCTGTCTGAATCACGGGAATTTGCGGTCAGATCGCAGAGACCGAGACCAGGACGGTACTCACGCAAGCCCCCTTTTTCAAATCGTTTACGGCGACCACGGAAGGAAGCCCTATCATGACCCACCGGGCCCAACCCAACCCCGATCTGATTCGATCCCCTGCGCGGCAAGTCGGACTGTCCCTGGTCATTCCAGCTTACAACGAAGAAGCGGTCATCACTCAAGCGCTGCAAGAGGCGGTGACTGCGCTGACAGCGCTCACGTCGACATACGAAATCATTGTTGTCGACGATGGCAGCACTGATCACACAGCGGCGCTCGTGCGCGACTTTGCAGCCCGAAAACCACAAGTCCGATTGCTGCAGCAGCCTCGCAACATGGGATATGGCGCGGCATTGCGGGCAGGATTTCAGTCGGCGCAGCTGGAACTCGTCAGCTTCACGGATGCAGACTGCCAATTTCATCTGGAGGATCTCGACTACCTCGTCGAACTGGCTCAGCGTTTCGATGTCGTTTCCGGCTACCGAATTGATCGCCAGGACCCGGTACTGCGCCGATTCTGTTCGTGGGGTTACAATACGCTCGTTCAATTGCTGATGGGCAGCCCGGTGCGCGACATCGATTGCGCTCTGAAAGTGTTTCGACGCTCAGCCCTGCTGAAAATTCTCCCCGAAACCTCCGAGTTTTTTGCAAACACGGAGATGTTTTCCAAGGCACGTGAACTCAACCTGCGGATCGTGGATGTGGGCGTGCGTCATCGTTCCCGAGCCGCCGGTGAGAGCAAGGTCCGCATGACCGATGTCCCGCGGACACTCGATGCCCTGCTTCCTTACTGGTGGCGCCTGCACTTCGCTGGAGCGGACTCACCAGACGAAAACGCAACACATCCTGGCTGGACCTGGCTGGCTGGATTCGTCGTCATGGCGATTGCCTGCGTCGTATTTTTCGGCAAGCTCAGCTATCCGCTGATTGAGCCGGATGAAGGTCGGTATGCCGAAATCATGCGGGAGATGGCGGCAACAGGTGACTGGGTGGTTCCGAAACTGCACCAGCAGGCCTACCTCGACAAACCTCCCCTGTTCTACTGGTGCGGGGCCTTGAGCGTTCGACTGTTTGGTCCCCAGGCCTGGGCGGTGCGGCTTGTTCCGGCTCTGGCTGGCTGGCTGACAGTGCTGATGACCTTCCTGTGTGGTCGGCGGCTGCTGGGAACCCCCTCGGCCTTTCTGGGCTCTCTGGTCCTTACGCTCTCTGTCGGCTTTGCACTGTGCGGTCGCTACGTCATTCTGGATAGCCTGCTGTCGATGTTCGTCACGGCCAGCCTGCTGAGTGGGGCGCTTGCCCTCACTGGTGAGCAGCGCGGCGGCAAAGTCTGGTGGCTGCTTTCGGCCGTCTTCTGCGGACTGGGTATGTTGACGAAAGGTCCCGTGGCCGTCGTCCTCGTGATTCCACCGCTGTTCGCTCATTGCTGGCTCCGGCGGATGCCGCAAACATGGACCCTGCGTCCGTGGCTGGCATTTGGAGTCATCGTGGCCGCGATCAACGTTCCGTGGTACATCGCGATGATGCAGTCTGTCCCGGAGTTCTCCGGTCACTTTTTCTGGGAACACAATGTCGCCCGTTTTTTGACCGGTTCGAATCACCCGGCCCCTACGTGGTTCTATCTGCCAATTCTGTTTCTCAGCTGGATGCCCTGGGGACTCTTGCTGTTCCCGCTGATGGGTTTTCTCGCTTCCCGGGACGAAACCCGACGCTCGGAACGCCCGGCAGCCGTTGGACTGCTTGCCCTTTCGATCATCTGGTGCGTCGGCTTCTTCTCCATCTCCAGTGGCAAGTTGCCCACGTACATTGTCCCCTGCTTCCCGGCTATCGCCTTGTTGATTGGCCACTACCTGCAGTGCACGCACTCTCCCTTCGCCATTGGGGAACGATTGCGAAAGGTTCAGCAGTTGTTCGGGCAGGGCGCCCTGTATCTGGCGCTCGCCGGGGTTGCGTTCCCCACGGTGATGTGGCAGCTGGGGCTCGAATCAAAGGCCTTTGCTGCAGGGCATACGGCTGTCTGGATCGGTGTCGCACTGGTGGTGGTCCTCATCCGCAATCGGCTGGCGCCCAAGATGATCTGGGGCGGGTTTTGCCTGATGGCCTTTGCCGCCACACTGGAAGCAACACATCACCTGTTCCCGGCCTGGGCGGTGCAGCGTAGCGTGTTGATTCCTGATTCTCTGCTGGCCGGCGAGATGGAGGACCCATCGCGGCCCGTGGCCTGCGTGCAGCAATCGCCCGGCTCAGTCCCCTTCTACCTGAACCGCGATGACATTCGCCTGCTGAGTTACAATACTCCCGATGAGATCACCGAGTTCGCCGAACAGCCAGCCATGGGATTCCTGATTGTCGACGAAAGTGTTGATGAGCTGCGGCTGCGCGATTCGCTGCCAGCGGGGCGGGATCTGCTGGAACTCAGCGAGAGCTACCAGGGCAGCATCTACCGCATCATCGACAAGGTCGTCACGCCAGACGTCGACGAGAACGCGCTCACCCCTCCGGTGGTCAAGGTTGCCCACGACAAACCGACCAAGGCAGTCCAGTAACATCTACCTCGCCGGCGATGCCTACGCCGCAGTGCGGTGATTTTCTTCGACAACAGTGACTGGCGGCAGCCCCGTGCACTGAGACTCCGGCAAACGGTTGCGTCGCAGAGCCAGCAAGGATGGAAGAAACACGAGGTCTCCGACCACGGCGCTCATCAGAAGTGTGGCCATCAGCCAGCCAAACCGCACAGTCGGCGAGAAGCTGCTGCCAGTGAGCGCCAGCATGCCGCAGCTTGCAATCACAGCCGCCTGGAAAATGGGAGCCCCGGTGTCGACCAGTGCCTCGTAGGAGGCCCGTTCTGGCGTACAGTTCTTCTTTAGATGCTGCTTATAGATCACCAGAAAGTGGAACGTGCCATCAACAGCGATACCAAGCGCGATACTGGCAGTCATCATCATGCCGATATCGATTGTCTGATTGAGCCACCCCAGGATTCCAAACACCAGGAAGATGGGCGACAGATTCGGAATCATCGCGAGGAAGGCCGTCTTGACCGACCGCACTGAACAGGCCACCACGATTCCGATGATCAGGAATGCCGTTCCAAAGCTCTCCCAGAATCCACGAAAGATCTGCTGCTGAGCTTGCCCCAGCAGCGGGGCGATGCCCGTCAATCGAACGGGATCATCTTTGAGCATGACGGCCAGTTCATCGAACGCCCGCGCTTTATCCTCAGTCGTGTCCCCCTGAACCCGCGCGGAAATGCGCCAGTAGCGTTCCCCAGCCGACATGTAGTCGCCACGCTGGCCGCTGGCCTGCGCCCGCGAAAACATACGGGCCGCTTCCAGCGCCCGGCTGGGAAGTTCCTGCGGGAAGAAGCTCGCCAGCGACATTGTGTGCCGAATGGCCGAATGCTCCGCCATGCGCGCTTCGATCGCTCGCACACGATTCAGTTTTTCCACAAACGAAAGGTCTTCAGTGCCGAAGTCAACGATCGCTTCGATCGATTCGATGTTCGTCAGCTCTCGCTCACACTGCAGCAGATCTGAAACGACTTTGCTGTGATGCGGCAGGAAGTCGAGCGGATCGATCCGCGGCTTCAACCACATGACCCCAATGGAAGCCACCAGTACGACGACAACACACATCTGCACAATTGGACGAGCCTGCTGGACAACGCCATGCGCGAAATTGGCGATCCAGTCTTCCCGTGTTTCGCGAATCGGTTTGACCGACTGAGGCCACAGCACCAGAAGCGCTGGCGTGAAGCCGAGCCCAGCCACCACTGATGCAACAGCACCGATTGAGCCAGCTACTCCAAATTGACGCACCGGAGCGATGTCGCTGATCAGCAGCGAAAGCAGGCCGATGGTTGTTGTCAACGTCGCCAGTGCACACGGTTTCCAGGCCCGCGCCAAAGCGGCCGCCAATGGATCGGGCTCATCCAGCATTGACTGGTAGTAGTGCACGAAGTGCACAGCAATGGCGAGCGTGAACACCATCACCATGACCGGCAGAGCCGCCAGGATGAAGTTCATTTCGCCGCCCGTCCACTTAATGGATGCCTGCGTCAGCTCAATCGCAAACAACGTGATCATCAAGATGGAGCTGGACAGCTGCCAGCTGCGGGTCGCCAAGTACAACAGCACGAGGCTGATCAGCATGTTAATCACGAAGAAAGCGCGGTTCTGCTCCACTCCTCCCAGATGATTGAGTTCCGCCACAACCACGGGTGCCCCGGTGAGCAGAATTCGATCGTCCTGAAGCTGACAGTATTCCAGAACCTGGCGCACATCGTGAACCGCTGCAGCGCGGTCCGCCAGCCCCTCGGTTGACAGAAGTGCAACAACACCAGCCATCTGCTGGTCATGAGAGATGGCCAATCCAGTCAGCCGGGCATGGATGACATCGCTCGGGACACCGAGATCCGCCATCAGTCCGCCGAGTCGATCCGGCGTCCAGACCTGTCGGACCCCATCGAGACGTTCCAGTCGACCCGCCAGCGCTTCAATCAGCTCCGAGTCTGCAACGGCATTCGGAATACCCAGCAGGATGATTTCTTCAGCCCCGAACTGCTCCTTGAACCATTCGTACTCCTGCCGGACTTCCGAGTCCATTGGAAGCCAGGTCTCAATATCGTTGTTGGCAGGAACCCGCTCGCCCTCAAAGGCAAGCACTGGCAAGAGCAGCAGTCCCAGCGCCAGGATTTGCTTGGCGTATTGGCGATAGAATTGAGACATGGCGAATCAACGACAGGAACGCACTGAATCAACAGTGAAGATCGGAATGAGGGGACGATTCAGACTTCAATGCATGAACTCACCACAGGACTTCCACACCAAGCGTGCCACCATGCAAAATGACATCGCCGGTGTTGTCCACGCTGTACTGACTGGCTCCGAGGAAGTCGGTCGTCAACGCGGATTGCTGATCGCCGGTGAGGGCAACGCCAGCCAGCCAGGTGGCCTCGTATCCACCAACCAGATTGATGTAGTCCGTCAGCGACACCACAGCGCGAAGACCAAGGTTTCCAGCAAAAGCGGCGGACTTTTTCCGATCTGTAAACTGACGCTGGTAGACTGCCGAGCTGCCTCCCGAGCCAACGACAAATTCCGTCAGTTGTCCGGAGACCTGATTCTGAAAAATCCCCGCCTTGCCGAACCCTTCCACGGTGACCCAGGTCCCATCAAACACGCGATACGCGAGTGTGACCTGGGCTCCATTCAATTCGTTTCGAGCCTGTCCTTGCGATGCGTAGGTGAGAGCATCAACAGAAGACGATGTGGCCAGGTTGGCAAATGAACCGGATCCGGTGAATCCGACGGCAGTCAAGGACGTCCCGGCAAGGCCATCATTGTCCGCCCCCAAGCCAGTGCCGTCGTCAATGGCGTCGAAGTCTCCCGAAATGACAAACTGATTGTTGCCGTCATACCGAATGTGGCGATAGCCGAGCGATGTTCGCCAGCGACGGCAATCGCGGGCCGTGCCCATGTTGATTTCGAAGTCGCGGTAATTCACGCGGTCGAAGTAGGTCCAGTTCGCACCGGCCGAAAGCAGTTCACCTTCCCCGAGTTCATCGGGCTGTGTGGCGGCGGCGTACAGACCATTCGGAAACGCCAACACATTCGCAGTCGACCCCGGATCGACCATCGCGTTACCAGCTGTGTTGTCCAGAATCAGCATGTTGGTCAACGTCCCTCCGGTTGAGCCTCCAAACGGGCTCACCTGCAGGAACGAAGCGTCGACTTCATAGTCAAACAGGCGCCCCCCGAAACGCAGCCGATAACCGGGTTCGAACCCACCGCTGGCTCCGCTGCCGTCAACGGCATCGGTTCCGACAACCAAAGGCTGTCCGGCACCATCTCCCCCCCGGTCCATGAACACAGCATCGGCTTCAAAGAACAGCTGCGCCTGAGCTGAGGAGGTGGACAACGTCCCAACGACCACCAGAACGGTGCATGCGAAGCCAAGTCTTCGAGACATTCCCTTGTCCCCCAATCCATCAATACAGTGACATTTCTTGGAAATCACTCGAATACACGTCGTCAAAGTGATGCCACAAGACCGTCTCCCCATGCCCTTCAGGCACGAGTTCCTCTCTTGAATCGGCAATTGGACGCATTGAAACGAGTGCAATGAAGCTGCTCGATCTAACGCTGGTAGGAAATTCAACCACTGTTCCGGTCACGAAGACCAGGAAGACACGGCAATCTGGGGCACCCCGTGAACCAGGAGAACACCTGGACCGCCAGATGTCTCGCTGCGATGGCAAGCCGAGTCGCTCCCAACTGCACAGGCCAGCCGGTCACTCCGCCCCCGTTCTCAGGCAATGGAGTCCTGGATTCCCAACCCTGTAGCCGATGGCAGCCGACACTCGTCATCCGGTCTCGATTCTGCTAAAACCCCGCGCAGTTGTTCCTGACCGGAACCGCTTGATTCCGCCGTCCAGCTCGCGGCCATACGGCGCGGCTTTCCCAGCCCTGACGGGTTGAAAACAGGCCGCGGTCGGTGTTCAGAAACCTTCAGATTCAAAGCCTCCCATGCAAGCTCCTATTCTTCACATTCACGGTCGACAGATCCTGGACAGCCGCGGAAACCCGACGGTCGAAGTCGAGATCGAACTCGAAGACGGCTCCGGCGGTCGTGCCGCAGTCCCCAGCGGAGCCAGCACCGGTGCCCACGAAGCGTGCGAGCTTCGCGATGGCGACAAGGGAGTCTATCTCGGCAAGGGTGTCACCAAGGCCGTTGAGAACGTCAACGGCGAATTGGCTGATGTGCTGTTCGGACTGGACGCCTTCGATCAGGCTGGTGTTGATAAGGCGATGCTGGAAGCCGACGGCACTCCAAACAAGAGCCGCCTGGGTGCCAATGCCATCCTCGCCTGCTCCATGGCCGTCGCCAAGGCTGCCGCCAACTGTGCCGGCCTGCCACTTTACCGTTACATCGGCGGCGTCGGTGCCAATCGTCTGCCGGCTCCAATGATGAACATCATCAACGGAGGTGCCCATGCGAACAATGGCATCGACATGCAGGAATTCATGGTCATGCCTCTCGGCTTCGACTGCTTCAGCGATGCCCTGCGGGCCGGAGCCGAAGTGTTCCACAGTCTGAAAAAAGTGTTGAACGACAAGGGCATGAGCACGGCCGTCGGTGACGAAGGGGGCTTCGCTCCTGACCTGCCCAATGGCGATGCCGCCATCGAAGTCATCCTGACTGCCATCGAAAAGGCCGGTTACAAGCCCGGTGAGCAGATCAAGATCGCTCTCGACTGTGCCGCCACCGAGTACTACGACACCGAAAAGAAGATCTACACCCTCGAAGGCAAGACGTACGATGGTGCCGGGATCGTCGAACTGCTCAAGAGCTGGGTCGACAAGTACCCGATCTGCTCCATCGAAGACGCCTGCTCCGAAGATGACTGGGACACCTGGAAGCTGCTGACCGACAGCATTGGCGACCGCTGCCAGCTGGTTGGCGATGACCTGTTCGTCACCAACACCACCCGCCTCGCTCAGGGCATCGAACAGGGTGTCGGCAACAGTATTCTCGTGAAGGTCAACCAGATTGGCTCACTGACCGAAACCATCGAAGCTGTGAACCTGGCATACCGCAATGGCTACACCGCCGTGATGAGTCATCGCTCAGGTGAGACCGAAGACACCACCATCGCCGATCTGGCCGTGGCCCTCTGCACCGGGCAGATCAAGACCGGTTCCGCCAGCCGAACCGATCGCATTGCCAAGTACAACCAACTGCTCCGCATCGAAGAGATGCTGGGCAACACCGCTGTCTACGGCGGCACCATCAGCTAGTCATCACAAGGCCACATGCCAGTTGCCGCTCAGGCGGCTGGCTTGCGGCCGATGAAGATGTAATGCGGAACACGAACGAGCGGCAGGTAAGGAATCTTACCTCGCCGCTCTTCTAGTTGAACGGTCTCAAACTTGTTCTGCAGATACGGGACATGGTCGCCACTCAGGAACACGTTGTCCGAGGCGAACCACAGCGGCCAGAAGCTGCGGGTCGACCAGGCATGTTGCTTACGTCCCACCGCTGGATACTTTCTTGCGACATAAAAGTCGACAATACCAATCGTCCCGCCCGGCTTGAGCATGGCGTACGCCTGGTCAACAGCTCGAAACCAGTCGGGAATCATCGTCAGCGAGTAGGAGAAGGTGACGACATCAGCAGCCCCTTCGGGTGGCACATACGTTGTGGCATCGTGGCAGACCGGCGTCACGTTGGTCCAGCCTCGATGCTCTACCCGCTTCGTCGCCTGTTCCAGCAATGATGTGGAAAGATCCACCTGATACATGTGCCCGAGCCTGGCGAGGTTCTCTCCCAGGTGCTCGGCGTTCTCACCGGTTCCGGCACCGAGGTCGACCCACACGCCTCCTTCGGGAAACGGGACCGACTGGATCATTTCCTGCCGACCGTGCAACATCCGACGACGGAAGTCGTCATATCCGGTCGCCTGGCCCGAGTAGAAACTGTCGAGGCGTTCCTGGTGTGTGGCTCCGCGTGTGCGATGCATCACCAGATTCCACAATGTCCGCAAGTCGTTCAGCACTGCCATAAGTCGAGTCAGCCATCCGGGTCGGAGTGCGGTCCTCGCAATGAAGACCTGAAAACCATTGGGCGATCCGTCGCACAGTGCAGCCAGCCGTCCTTGCGTGGCTGAGGAAGACCTAACCGGGCTTCTTCAGATCGGCAATGTAGAAACTGCCGTACGTGTTGACGCGGTCGATCGGATGCAGCTGAGCGGCCAGTTCCCGGTTGTAATGCAGCAGGTCTCCCATCCGCATGGTGCGTCCGTCAACCTGCACTTCGATGGGATCGACAAAGTCGACTTCGAGACAGGCGCTCCGCCAGATGATCTTCGTTTCCGGTGCCGCCCGGTCGACGATTCCCTGCCATTCATCGGCGAGGATTTCCTTGTAGTTGCTGTACAGCCAGTCCATATGGTCCAGCAGCACGTAGCGGGAAATCTTGCCGTCATGCTTTTCGAGAAAGCCGAGCAGCGAGTTGGTGTGCGTGGTCACGTTGTCGACGATGCCCCCTTTGAGTCGCTCGAAGTTTTCTTCTTTGAGGTACTCAGGGCAACAGGTCGGCGTGTACTTGCCGGTCAGATAGACATGCCAGAAGTAGTTGTCGTGCAACGGGAGCTTGGCGAACACGGTCTCGATGCGATCGATGATGAACTGCACCACCCCACCAGGATACTGCGTATCAAGCTGCTCACGCTGACTGCGGGGAACCCCCAGCATGGCCATCGTGGTATCGCGGCCCAGGAACCAGCGAATCGCCGGACGAAACAGGCGGTCGTGCAGTTTCTCTTCCTTGAAGATCACCTGCTGCTCTTCAACGGTTTGTGCGTTGATGAGCCGCTCCACCGGACCACGAATTTTGGCGATGCGGTTGATGTACCCGTTCACCATCCAGGCAAACAATCCGGAAGTGCCCCGGAAGTAGAAGCTGGGACGGCGGCGGGTTCCAACGAAGAACACCCCATGCCGGTCCCAGAATTCCTGAGCCTGGGGAGAAAGCTGACTGCGCAACTTCGAAGCGTACACATCTTTCCATTCCGGAAGATGTCCTTCGCCAAACAGCTTGAAGAACGTGGGGTAGTCCAGCGCCCGAATGCCCGCCTGCTTGAGCTCCAGCAAGGCATTTTGCCGGAAGTTCATGTCGATGGCGTAGACATGCCCGGTTCCGGCCAGCGCGTAGTCGAGGGCATTGCATCCGGCAGACGTGATGACCGCCAGATGATCGTCCGGCCCTAATTGCAGGGCCTGACGGTCCAGTCGGGGATCTTCCCAACACTGGTTGTACACGAGATTCTTCCCGTGAATCAGGTTGAACGCCGTGCGACTGAGTCGTTTGAGGGGCATCGCAAATCACCTGCTGCCTGGGATAATCCCGCCAGCGCAGCGAAAAATGTTCGTGGAGTGAGGTGCGAACCATCGGTCAGTTCCTCCGATGTGGAACTCTCAGCCAACGATCCGCAAGCCCGCACATGGTATCGGACCGCCTTTCGGATCAACAGCGCACGCAGCCTGGAGGACCAAATTTGAGGCCAGAGGACCAGTTCCAGCGGGTAGCACTACCGATTAGGCAAGGTCGATGGGAGCCAGTCGTGAGGTAACAACCGCAAAACCGCACTTTCTCGATGGCAAGCATCGCTCCTAACCGGGCCGAGACCGGGAATTTCAAGCTCTGAGAAACCGGCCCCGTGGAGAGACTTCCCGCAGCGGGTCTCATGATGTCTCACCCGGTCAGCTGCTAAACTCCCCTCGCCACCATGACCCGTTTTCCACTGCCTTCCAAGGACACCCCAGTGACCGCTCAGATCATCGACGGAAAAGCCATTGCCGCCCGCATTCGCCAGGAGCTTGCCGCTCAGGTGGAAACATACGTCGCTTCCGGTGGATCGCGGCCTCACCTGGCAGCAGTTCTCGTCGGGGATGACCCCGCCAGTGCCGTCTACGTCCGCAACAAGGAGCGGGCCTGTCAGCAGGCCGGAATGCTCAGCACGCTGCATCGACTGCCCGCAAGCACGACTCAGGAGGAGTTACTGACACTGGTTCAGCAACTGAATTCCGATGCTTCCGTTCACGGAATTCTGGTTCAGCTGCCGCTCCCAAAGCACATTCACGAGACGTCCATTCTTGATGCTGTCACTCCACTCAAGGATGTGGACTGCTTTCACCCGGAAAACGTCGGGCTGATGGTACAAGGGCGTCCCCGCTTTCTTCCCTGCACACCGCACGGCTGCCAGGAACTGCTCGCCGCCTGTGGAGCCAAGGTCGACGGAGCCCACGCCGTGGTCCTCGGGCGCAGCGAAATCGTCGGCAAGCCGATGGCCGCGCTGCTCGTCCAGAAGGGGGATGTCGCCAACGCCACTGTCACGATCGCCCACAGTCGCACACGAAACCTCGCCGAAATTACCCGTCAGGCAGATATTCTGATCGCGGCCATCGGCAAGCCCAACTTTGTCACGGCCGACATGATTAAGCCGGGAGCAGTCGTGATTGATGTCGGCATCAACCGGCTGAATGATCAGCTGGTCGGTGATGTGGACTATCCCGCCGCAATAGACATCGCATCTGCAATAACACCTGTACCGGGAGGTGTTGGCCCCATGACCATTGCAATGCTGCTGAAAAACACGCTGCGAGCCGCCCGATTGCAGGACAATGTCGATTGAATCTGACACAGGAATGCCGAGTTGCGTACAGAGGTTTTCGGAATTTGCGACGAAATCACGGCGAATGTTGACCTGTATTTTTGAGACTTTCCGGTACATCACATAGACACATTTGTCGCTGATTCTCGCTGCAGCAAACTGCATCGAACTGTATTCCTCAGCGCCCGATCGTTATAACTTGAAGTTATGCGCTCGGGCGGGCTAGGAGCGCGCGGCCCGATTGGGCGCTGAGGACGCAGTTGGATTTAGGTTGCGAGAGAGAGTCGTCATGGTTACCGAGAGCACTTCGCGACGCGGGTTTACCTTGATCGAATTGCTGGTTGTCATTGCGATCATCGCCATCCTGATCGCCCTGCTGCTTCCAGCGGTGCAGCAGGCGCGTGAGGCCGCTCGGCGCACGCAGTGCAAGAACAACCTCAAGCAACTCGGCCTGGCGCTCTCGAACTACCACGATACCTTCACAAGATTTCCGTTCGGCGTGCGCTCGCAGTCGGGAACGGGGCCCTCTTGGATGGTGGGCATTTTGCCGTACGTTGACCAACAGGCGCTGTACAACCAATTCGACATGAATGCCCCGCAGAACGGTGAGGCAGGACTGCCGGCGACGACACCTCCAGCATCACCCCGGACCGGCCAGCTTCTCAACGGGATCATCACCTCCGTCTACCGCTGCCCCTCCAGCCCTTTGCCAGAGCAAGAAACTCTCGGAACATACTCCCTGCAGCGCACGTCCTACGTGGGTATTGCTGGGGCCACGGACCACAACGGCTTTCCAGCGACCAAACAGGCGGCATGCTGCATCACGGATGGAAACTCGGGGCAGATTTCGGCCACGGGAGTGCTGTTCCCAAATGGCGTGGCTCAGATGCGGGACCTGTCGGATGGATCATCGAACACCATGACGATCGGAGAAGCGTCGGACTACGCACTGGACGCCAGCGGCGCGAAAAAACGAGTCGATGGGTCCAACGGCGCCGCCTGGTTTTCGGGCACATCGACCATTGGGATACCACCGAGTTATTCATCTGCAGTGACAGGGCCGGGATTTCCACCACTCCCGTTCGCACTGCCGGCCTTCAACATTACCACGATTCGCTACGCCCCCAATTGCTCCTACACCAATGCGGGAGTGCACCAGGCCCGGGGAGCTAACAATCCCTTGACATCCGCACACACAGGGGGTGTTCAAGTGGCGCTGGCCGATGGGGCCGTGCGATTTATCAGCGACAATCTGGACATCGAAATCATCAAGCGTCTGGCCACCCGCGATGACGGGCAGGTCGTAGGAGAGTTCTGATTCATTAGAAAGAGCGGGCCCGCTATGCAGAAATCGATTGCCGTCCTCACGTGCACGCTGCTGCTGTCATTGCCGTTGAGCTATGGGGCAGACCCTGCGGGGAATGCCGCTCCGCCGGGTCAACAGACTCCAACCTTGCTCAAGCAGCGCAAGCACTTCTCGGAAGATTTCGACCTGACCCCCGGTCTGGAGATCACCCTGCGGCGGTATGCACGGTTTGCCACGAAAGAGGGCGAAGTGTACTTCGTGCGGCTGTTTCTGGTGGAACTGCATCCACGCACAATTCCGCTGCCGCCGGACCTCACACCCGAGCAAGTCAAACTGCGACGAGGCGTTCCTGACACAATCATGCTGCTGGGGCACGAAATTGATGTCACCGAACCGGAGGCCTTCGTCCCCGATTTTGACGTCCCGGCCAATTTCGTAAAGCCGGTTCGCGACGCGGAATTCGATCTTCAAATCGGCGTCACCACCTGGCGCGTGCATACCGTGCCTCGCAAGTAATTTTCCATTCAAACACATCCATGAAGGGCCACGTCGGTTCCTTCTCACCTCGTCTCACAACCTGGGAGTCACTTCATGCGATTGATGTTGATCACGGGCACTGCTCTGCTTTGCATGCTGAGCAAATTTGCACAGGCCGACGACAAGCCCTTGAAACCGATTCCGGCGAAGAAAGGAGATGCACTCGCCGGATTTGCCTGCCCGATTTGGCCAGTGTACTACGATCCCAATACCGGTCTGTATTACTACTACGCTTACATTCACGACGAAAACTGTGAGAACCCTTATCCAGACTATGCGTGGGGGAACGCACCGGCTCCAGTTTACGAATGTGACCCGATGGTGTGCTTTCCTGCCAAGGCAGTTCCCAACGCCAAAGCCCCATTGGGCGATGAAAACTTAAGACGAACATTGCCTCGCGACGGGCGTTTCCAGAAAGGCGGCCTGCCTGTTCACTTCCGGCGCAACACCAAAGCGCCAACCAACATCTTCCTGATGAAGTTTGACCACGATGGTGACGGCATCGCCGACAAACTGGTTCGCTTCCATCGCGATATTGAGGTTAGCCCGAAGGCGGCCTGCAACGGTCAGGGCCTTGGGAATTGCGACAAGGCCCCAGACAGCCTCATGATCTGCATCGGATTTGAAAGCCAGGGGAATGCCGAGAACTTCCCGGAAGTCCCGGCTGACAGCGTGAAGAACATCACACATCCCGGCGATGGGGCGAACTCCAAGTTCGTCATCAGAATCGACGACAAGGATTATCTCGTGTTCCTGCGGAACCTCTAGCGGCCTTCAAAGTATTGAATTCG
This sequence comes from Planctomycetaceae bacterium, assembly GCA_020426515.1. Taxonomy (GTDB): domain Bacteria; phylum Planctomycetota; class Planctomycetia; order Planctomycetales; family Planctomycetaceae; genus JACKHO01. The sequence continues at coordinate 23,233 of JAGQPW010000082.1, forward strand.
GCAGATTGAGACCGCTCAGACAACAGTTTGAGCGGTCTCTTATTTTCCTGTGTCTCCAGGGCCATTCGCAGACGGCAGCTTGAAGTTTGGCAAAGCGGTTGCGTGGTAACTCACAAAGTCCTCTGGTCGAAGCCGAGGCTTCAGACTCCGGCCGCAGCGAAATCCGATACTGGTGTAGATCCCAATACAAGATTTCGATGCACGCTGGCGCGGGCCGATTCGTTCGCCTAAAGAGCTGAGATTTCCCGGAGAAAACCATCCCCGAATCCCACGTTCTCCGCGATCCCCAACAGCCATTCTGGCAAAGACCTCTTCCTGTTCGGGGTACAACGGCACCATGGTTTGCACCCACTTTGCTACATTCGAAAACAGGTTATAGACATCCACACCACCAACCCGGATTCGATCGAAGCTGGGCGTGCCGACATCCCCTAGATGATCCATTTCCGTGAACCCCTCCGGGAGTTCATCACCCCATGGATACACATGCTTTCCGAAAGCGGTCGCGACATACTCGTACTCATATTCGTGCAACAGTCGTTTACCAGCATCTTCCGCCCGGCAAATCGCGTCGTTCCAGGAAATATTGACCGCCTGCCGCGGTCCAAGTCGAACCTGCGAGGGGATGTTCGGAGGTTTTAACTGACCGGTCACACGGCTGTAATCGGCCACGGTGAATTCAAATGGATCAATCAAGAAACCGGGAATGGAGCACATCGCCGGAGGCACCAGGGTAGACCCCACAATTCCCGACAGATACTTTGCTGGTCCTGTCACCCTGGCCATATCACTGAACGCCGATGGATCTGGAATCTCAATCTCTGCCCACTTGATGTCCCCGTTCTCCAGGATACGCGAACTCAGATGGCGATACCCGCCATAGTTGTCTTCAGTGTTCAGGGGAATTTTGCGATATCCCTCGTGAAAACGCGTCGGATCATCTTCGAAGTACACCACGACGAGATACGTCGCGGGTCGCAGCCGATGCCGCAGCGGCGTGACACCTGAGGCATGTTCCAGTTCGGACGGAATGACATCGCCTGAAACCGGATTCACGGGCACAAAGGCCACATTGGCTCCTGGCGGATCCGTGGTGACCAGAGCAACGCGTTTGCCATCATTGGGCTCGCGATTCAGCAGCAGGGCCGCGGATCCCAGCCC
>JAGQPW010000083.1:0-21733 GCA_020426515.1 Planctomycetaceae bacterium
GTACCGGAAGGTGCGGCTGGATCACCTCCTTTCTAAGGAAATGATCGAGTCTTCTAAGAAGGCTCCAAAAGTTGCTTCTGTCGAGTTTCGGAAAGCGAGTCTTTTCGAAGATGAGCTTCTGTTGCAAGACAGGGGCGACCACGAAGAACCGTGTTCCAGTCTTAATTGACTGGGCACAAAAATTTACGCCAGCCAGTCACGGTGGGCGTTTAAAGTGATCACAACTACCAACCAGTTGATACACGAACACCCGTGGACGACTACCTCGTCCGCGGGTGTCTTCGTGCGCGCTGTGCACTTGTGGCGTCTTCCCCGATTGGAGGGATTTGCCTCTGCGGAATTGACGTCGCGGCATCACATTTCGATGATGCCCGCAGGCGGTCGCGACTCGAATTCACTTTCAACGGCTGCGGCCTTTTGTTCTTTCAGCTGGATTGAAAATTCCGATGTCTGTGACGTACGACAAGGCACTGCTCATTGAACTGTTCCGTGAACGGGCTCTGAAGTTTGGTGACTTCACTTTGGCCAGTGGCAAGAAGGCGAAGTACTACCTGGACGGGAAGCAGATTACGCTGCATTCGCGGGGACTGCAGCAGGTGAGTGCCGGGCTGCTGGAATTGCTCGCCGATGATGACATTCAGGCCGTTGGAGGCATGTCGATTGGAGCCGATCCGATCGTGGCCGGGATTCTCTCGGCTGCTGCTCTGCAGAATCGAGACTTGCTTGGCTTCCTGGTGCGTAAGGAATCCAAGGGACATGGCACGAACAAGTTCGTCGAAGGTCCCGTGCAGCCGGGAATGAAGGTCGCCATTGTGGAGGACGTCGTGACCACCGGCGGCAGTTCATTGCTGGCGATTGATCGTGTGCAGGAGTTTGGTCTGGAAGTGGTCCGCGTGGGAGCAATTATTGACCGCATGGAAGGGGGCCGGGCCAACTTCAATGCGAGAAACATTCCGTTCTCTTCGCTTCTGACGATTGAAGACTTCGGGATTACCCCACCCAAGGCTGAGTAGGCAGCGGCGATGGAAGCGATCAGTTGGGATGATTTCCAGAGGGTTGAGTTGCGGGTCGGGCGAATTGTTTCGGCTGAGGCATTTCCGGCAGCCCGTCGACCGGCCTACAAACTCGTGGTTGATTTTGGTCCGGAGATCGGTACGAAGCGGTCGAGTGCTCAGCTCACGCAACTCTACAGTGCGGAGTCACTCGTCGGGCGGCAGGTGATTGGCGTCGTGAATTTCCCGCCGAAGCAGATTGGTCCGTTCGTGTCGGAATGTCTGGTGACTGGTTTCTATCGTGAAGATGGAGCGGTGGTGCTGGCGGTTCCGGACCAACCGGTGCCCAACGGGGTTCGCCTCGCGTAGTCTTGCCTCACAGCTTGTGTCCGGGGAAGCGACGCAGCATCCAGTTCTGTTCGTACTCGCGCCAGTCGGTCCAGCCGAGTTCGCCAAACATGTCCCGACGCTTCTTGGCCATCAGCCAGGCATCATGCTTGGAGTCTTCGCTTGCCTCTTTCAGTAGCTGAAGGGCCTGTCCCTGTTCGCCAGCCCGGCGCAGCTTGCGGATGTGCAGTAACACGTATTCCTGCTGCTTCGTGTCGACCCAGCGGGAGAGTTCTTTGAAATTGGCCGCAAAGTTTTTGTCGAGTTGGGCCTGATTCTCAATCGGATGTTCCTTCACGACATCGGGGAGTTCCATGTATCCCAGCGCTCGCCCTTTGCGGTAGAGGGCATCGATCAGCGCCTCGCGTTGTGCGGTCCGTTCCTTGTGAATCGTCTTCTCTTTGTCGGTCAGATCGTCATGTCGCGTGCCAAAGTAGGCCTGCAGCTTCTTGCGGGGAATGGTTTGAATCACGCTGTCGGCCAGCAACACGATTTCCGGCAGTGCCTCCTTGCGGTGAGCATTCGTATCACGCAGGTGCAGCATCGCGATGGCAAGCGGCATAGCATTCTTGGGATTCTCGGCCAACTGCGTTTTCAGCGATTCAATTTCCTCGCGATCTTTCGGCCAGGTGAGTGACTTCAGGCGGGCGAGTCGGAAAGTGTTCAGGGCGTCGTCGGCGGACAGTTTCGGATCGAGTCCAGCGAGCGACTCTGCCTTCTGAGAGTCTTCCTCGGCCGATCCAGGGACGACATGGCTGATGGAGTAGGAGATGACGTCCAATGCCGGGGCGGGTTTGAGCGTTCCGACGAGGACATCGCCGGGGTCGACATCGTCTGGGGTTTCGGGAGCCTGCAACCACAGGACCTGTTGTTCGCCCGGTTGCAGGTCGGCATTGGGAACGGTGTTGTCTCCCGCAGCCAGCCCGGCCCGGGTTTGTCCCATGGGTATGGCGATGCGGGAACCGAGCGGTCGATCGGCGGCCAGTGCGAGTTGTTTCCACTTGTCGAGTCGGTCGGAATCGGTGTCTCGCAGTTCCACTTCAATGCGGAATGTCCCCTTGGGGAGCGAATGGGCGTCTGGAAACATGTCATCGGTCGCGACGACTTCGTTCTGCTCGTTGAAAACCTGCAGGAGCAGTCCCTCCAACGGCGACTCGTACAACAATTGGTCCAGCTGCGGGCAGCGCAGTGTGACTTGAGCAGACTTCTTTAGCGACAGTGAATAAGTCAGCAGCAGCCGGTGTGACCGCCGGGCATCAGGGAGTCGATCGCGGCTGCCGTTGAGCGACTCAAGCTCATGTTTCTCTGGCAGCAAGACGGTGCGGCGTGTCTGGAACTCGGCTTTGGGATGGAATCGCAATGGGCGGTCGTGGTTCGTGAAATCTATGCGAACAGCTCCGCCGTCACTGGGCAGGCTGACTTGCTGCTGAGTACTGGACAGGCCGTGGAAGATGATCTCAAACTCAAATTCGCCGGTGCCAAGACTCGACCAGTAATGCCCCCAGCAAACTTCCAGTGTCCGTCCGGCTGTAACGGAGAAGAGACGTTCGGCCACCTCATCTCCGGACAGGTTGACAGGCCATTTCACTTCGCCTTCTTCGAATGACTGGCCTGGCACGAGTTGAACAAGATGAAAAATTCCCAGGCGGTCTCCCTCACCGGCCAGGCGTTTCACCTTGAGTGTTGCGGCCGAGGCGTATTCGGGGACTGCGAAAAAGAAGCGGGCGACATCGCCGGGCTCCGTTGTCGCCTTTACGGTTGCACGCCCCTGTTTGAGTGGCGTGCAACGCACCACGGTGACGGGAACACGAACCAGTGGGCCGCGGTCGGGCGTGCGTGCGTCGTGCCCCAGTATTTCGGCGGTATGGACGCCCGGCGGCAGCGAAGTCGGATCAACTTCAACGGACATCGAATTCCCGTCTCGCGAGAGAATCATCAGCGGGCCGACATGCACCCAGGGCTCGGTGGCTTTGATTGCCAGCGGGACTTCGTAATCGAGTTGGGTTTTGTTCAGGGAGTCCTTGCGAAAGTATGGCTGCAAATGGATGTCCACTTCGCGGGCCTGAGATGTCTCAAATGTATCTCGCAGGTAGATGCCCCGCCGACCGCCGGAGGCGTGCGTTTCGATTTCGATCAACTCGTCGTCGGTGGCCTCTTTCATTGTGCAGTAATCGAACGCCTGATCCACTTGCAACAGGCCAGGCCCCTGGGCGAATGGATCGGCGGTGTTGACCGGCTCAGCCGTTTGTTGCAACGCCCGGAGAATGGAGGCGGGGGTGTACGGGGCTTTCTCGGCTTTCAGTCCAGAGAGGAGCAGGGCGATGTTGCCGCAGGCATTGGGCGAGGCCATTGACGTCCCGTTCATCTGGCGAGAGGGTTGCAGCGAGTAATTCGGGATGGGGGCGTAGGCGCCGCCAGGAGCGAAAATGTCGACGCCTCGCGCTCCGTCGAGGGTGGGGCCACGCGAAGTCCAGGTGTAGGCCATGCCGGGCAGTTCGTCACGCAGTGTGTACTCGGAGAGCATCATTACTGGCGAGACATACGCTCCCACGCCAATGATCGCACTTGAGGTTCCGCCGGGGGCACCGACAGTGCTGAGAGCCGGTCCGCTGTTGCCAGCACTGGAGACGAAGATTATGCCATGCTCGCGGACGAGGGCGTTGTACTGGTCGATAATGCGCCCGTGGTTGGGCCACGAGCTTGGTTCGCCGTAGCTCATGTTGATCAGGTCGCATTTGTGCCGCAGCACCGCTTCGATCCCACGCGTCAGCGCAGCGCCGGTTTCCATGCCACTGATCAGATTGTGTCCAATCTTAACGGAAACAATGCGGGCTCCCGGAGCGAGGCCGTTGCGAACGCTGTCCTTCTCTTCGTACGCAGCCACAATTCCGGCAACGTGCGTCCCATGCTCGCCGCACACGGTGACGAGCGAGAGCGTGTCACCATCGTCGTAAATGTGGACCGAGAAGTTCAGCGAAGAGTTTTGACCGAATGTGGCGAACTTCGGTTCGGCATCGTAGTCGGTGAGGATCTGCTCATCGCGGAGATCACCATCCTCATCGGTGTCGACAACCGCGCGCCAGCGGCGACCATCCTGAAACAGAACACAATCGTAGACCGGACCGGGATCGTCGTAGTCTTCGAGAGCCGACTTCAGGACATCGATACGCGCATCCCATTCTTTCCTGGAGGGGGTGTCGTCGTCCTGGGCGGCATCACGCGAGCGTTCCAGTGCGGCCAGTCGCTCTCGCTGCCTGATGTCCCATGTTCGTTTGCGTTCCTCTTTCAGCCGCTCGGTGAGTTCCGGCGGGAACAGGTCCCAGCCTGCTTTGATGCCGACGCGATACTTGCCTGAGGGGTTCCGCCACTTGGGAGAGATGATGAGCTCACGACCGGTGAGCCCGCTGAGTTTGCCGTCTTTGGCTTCGAGTATCTTGCTGGTGTCGACATCCCCATCACCAGTGGCGTCGATCAGGTCAACGATTTTCCGCTGGCCCTGAGGTGTCGTCGACAGGCCGGGGGCACCGGGATCTACGCCGGTATCAAAGATGGCAACGATGGTGTTGCGTCCATCGTATTCGGGATGTTCGTTCAGGAACCGCAGTGCGCCCGTCTCCTCCTTCGGGAGCAGGCCAGCGAGCAGGTCCGGGCTGATTGATGTTCTGCTGGTCGACTTCTTTGGTCGCTGCGGCGATTCAGCAGACAGCGGACATAGCAGGAACAGGGCACAGGACAGTCCCAGCAGACGCGTGATTTGGCGGAAACGCATGGCAATAGATCAGCAGGCTGAAGGGCAAACCGGGCGAGACTGGTTACGTTTTTCTGGCTGCATGTGCTGAATCAGTCATGGATTGCACTCGGTTCGCGAGTGGAAAACGGGGATGCCAGCACAATCAGCCTATCTGTTTCACCTTGTGTATCTTAGCGTTGTTTTTGGGCGAGTGGCGAACTGGTCGTCGTTGGGAGCAGGATTCGAGATGTCATTTGGTTTCGCCTGCCCGACCGGGGCGACTGTGCCGCTTTCAACGGGAATTCGGACCGAATTCACGCACTGACAGGGAGGTTGAGAGCGTCGACGTGTGCGGATTTCGGCACATTCGAAGGAAATCCGCATCGATGTTGAATCTGGCGATGGAGCCACGTTTATGTCGGGACGTTGTTGTCGCACGCTGCGTCGATGACGATAATGTCTCAGCAGGCTTGTGCCTGCTTGAGGGAGTTGTTTGCTCGGAGACAGAGGTGACCGATGCCCGTTTGGGACGGAACCGCTCAGGGAATTGCCAAGGCTCAGCCTCCCCGGCTGCCGGTTGTCTCGGAGTCTGTCCCTGCCTCGGACGTTTTGAGTTCTGATGAGACTGAGCTGACGCTGAGACAGCGTTTTTGGGAATGGCTCAACGGTGATGAGGGGGCAGGGGCGGCAATGTCCTTTGTTTTCCACGTTGTCGTGCTGTCGCTGATGGCCATTCCGATTTACCGCGCTGCCAATCCAGGTTCAGTGATCTCCACTACGGTGACGGAAGCAGATCCCGAACCGAACTTGATCTCGACGAACATCGATGTCGATACCCTGCTCGCTCCTCCGGACATTTCGGGCGGCGGTTCGGACAACATGGACCAGTTGCTGACCGCGATTGGCGAGATTCCTCAGGATGCGTTCAACAGCATGGTGCTGGATAACAAGAATGCCACGAAAGGGGACTCCACCGAGCCGGGACAGGACGGCGGGTTGACTGGTATCCGCATCAAGGAGCCCAAAAACGCAGTGAAGGCCGGGAGTTTTACCGTCTTCACGCTGCCAATCGCGCAGGCGTTTCGTGAGAAGGTTGAGCCGGGACAGGCACCTCGTCCGGGGCAGGACTATTTCATTGTGGTGCAGCTGGCCATGCCGCGTAATCGCAGCATCTACCCGCTACGCGACCTGACTGGCGTGATTGTCGGGACCGATGGCTATCGTCAGAAAGTTCCGGAAGGTGCGTTCATCATGGGAGAGAAGCAGCAATTCCTTCCCGCACCGGTGACACAGGCCATCCCCGTCGTGGACGGCGTGGTGCAGGTGTTCATCCGCGTGCCGGGCGCTGACCGGCTGGTGCAGGATAAAATCCATGTCTCTTCGCGATTGCTTCGCGAGAAACAGGACCTGGAAATTATCTTCAAGTAGCGGATCTTGCTGACGGATTCTCCGGCGTTCGCCGTTCCTCCAGGTAGCGCCGGAGGGCCTCCTGCCACGACGGTAGCGGGCGTCCCAGAACCTCTTCCAGCCGGGTACAGCTGAGGACGCTATAACGCGGTCGGCGGGCTTTGGTGGGATACTCTGCTGAGGGAATGGGGATGACGCGTGTGTTCATCTGCTCGAGGGAGAATACCTCGGCGGCCAGTTCAGCCCACGTCGTCTGCCCGGAGTTTGTGGCGTGGTACAGGCCGAACTGTTCAGTCGCGGCCAGTTCGATCAGTGCAGCTGCGAGGTCACGGACCGAGGTCGGCGTGCAGTGCTGGTCGTTCACAATACGCAATTCCTCACGCTCGCGGCCCAGTCGCAGCATTGTTTCAACGAAGTTGCCCTTTCCGGCCCCTTGTCGGGCGGCGTGGCCATAGAGGCCGCAGGTGCGAACGACGTAGTGTTGCGGGCAGAGACTGCGCACGAAGTATTCGCCGGTCAGCTTACTGGTGCCGTATGCACTGACCGGTCCCGGTGCATCGGTCTCCTGCCAAGGCCGGTCGCGATGGACTTCCTGTCCAAAGACATAGTCCGTGCTGACATGCATCAGCGGCAGTTCGAGTTCGGCGCAGGCCAGTGCCAGTTGGCGTGGCCCGAAGGCGTTCACGGCGAACGCGAGTTCGGGCTCATCCTCTGACAGGTCGACCTTGTTGTACGCCGCGGTATTGATGACGAGATCGACACCACTGTCGCGCAGCATTGGGGCCAGAGCGACATGGTCCGTCAGGTCGATTGCCGCCCGTGTCCAGGGGACAGCGGCATTGCCGAGTTGCTGGCAGAGTTCTGACCCGAGTTGGCCCGACGCTCCGATGACTCCAATCCGCATCGCCCGGTCTCCGTGGAGCTGGTTCCATCATGACCGGTCTGGAATCAGCCGGTTCCCAGCTTCTGATCATAGTTTTGCAGTTCCCGCTGGAACACCGACATCGAAACCTGCAGTGTCTCGGGTTGGATCTTCCACTCGGGATTGTCTTCGGTGTACTTGCTGCAATGGTCCACGAGCAGGCGGTACAGGAACTTGAACAGGTGACGCGGTGCCCGCAGCCGATCAAGAGTGCTGACGAGTTCATTCTGGGAAATGGCAGGGGCGAACAGGTCGTGCAGCGACGGCGGTGTATCGGCCAGTTTGGCGCAGGCTCGAATGCGGTCGTTGGCGACGTCGTACAGAGCCTGTCCGGTCCAGTTGAGTGACTGAATCAGGTTCTGCTTGTCGAGCCGGGACCGTTCGTAAAACTCCTTTTCCTGCCGGTTGAGGTACACAACCACGGCAGCAGGGAGCAGCAGTTTGAAGGCCACGCCGGGATGCTTGAGGAATTTGTTGTCGAAGATCGGCCACAACAGATCGCGCATACGCTCTGAGTTGCCGTTGATCAGGTGCGGCTCATCGACCCGGTCGACGAGGACGACGATGCTGGTGAACCCCAATGTCTTGAGGACCGATTGCAGCTTCATCAGCATTTCGTAGCGGTCATCACCGCGGGCGCGGCTGGGGACCGGTTGACCGGAAAGTTCACTGCGATCGATTTGCAGCAGCAGTCTTCTGAGTTCGCCGGGGATGTGGTCCAGAATGCGGATCTGCCGCGAGACGCGCCAAGCCATCCAGTGCATCCGCGTCAGTCGCCACAGGTACGGTACCCACCCGGCAAACACGACTGCCCAGACCCACCATTGCAGCAGCCCCTTCCATTCCTGGAAGTAGATCACACTGGCCACCGTAGCGACCGTGACGAGCAGACCGATCAGCATGAACTTCCAGGAGGACCACGACGGGAATTTCAGCTTGTGACGCAAAGCCGACCAGCGGCTGGGGAGCGACAGTTCCCGGTTGTTGTCGTAGAACGCCGCGAGCAGGAGCAGGTCGCGTTTTTGAGGACGGGTCAACTGGGCCAGTTGATCGTTGGTGACACCAGCCGAGGGCTCATGGGTGTCGGTCCCGTCGTGTCGAATTGTGTCGGCCAGACGAGTTGTTGCGAGGCTGAGAATGGCATCCATGTGATCCCACAATCGCCAGTTCTTGATCGCATTTTCCATCTTGCGCTGACGACCGGAGAGCCGTTCGCGGAAGTTGTCGAGGAACGGATTGAAGTCATCGTATTCGACGATGAACGCCCGCTCTTGAGGATGTTCCGCATTGTACTTCCGCAGCCGGTTCACCATCTGCAGACGCAGGGCAGTCTTGCCGCTTCCCTGTTCGCCGAACACCACAGCGGTTGCGGGCGTTTCCGGGTCGCCATACACCTTGTCCCAGGCGGGGTGATGAGTCCCTTCCAGGCAATGCTCCTGGAACACGCGGTCCGAAGCCGCATCTTCCTGTGCAAATGGATTCTCGGTAATGCCGTAGTGATCAAGAAACTGGTGGACTTTCATCCGTGGTCACCTGCGTGGTGGCAATTTCGGGGTGAGTGCAATCAGACCCGAAGGAAGGGCAGCGTGCTGTGAGTTCATTTCCAGCTCAAGAATGCCTGTGGCAGATTTGTGCCGGATACACGCCTGCTTTATCCGATGGTCATCGCGCCTGCAAGTGGCGAGATGGGTGTGCTGGGAGACATAGACGAGCTTGGATGTTTGCTCTACGTCGAGCCTGAGGGGGTGGAGGTTGATGAGGGCTCCAGAAGCGGCTGCAGCTGCGTTGGCAACTCCGTAGCTGACAGGACGTTCAAAAAGCGGATTCCGTAAAGGAACTCGCGGCGTTCTTTGCCATTGATGCCCACGCGAGCCTTTTCGTCGCGATTCATGATTTCGCATTCCAGCAGCTGGTCTTTGAGCTGAGGAAGCAGCAGTTTCAAATAAAACTTCCGGGGAAGGATTTCCTCATTTGAGGAAAGTTTGGCTCCGGAAACTGAGACATCGCGCGTCCAGACACGGATCGAATGGCCCGTGTCGCGGGCGTCATCAGCCAGAAGATAGGCTGTGCCAGCGGTGCGAAACTCCTTGCGGTTGGAGTCCCTGCGGTTGCCGGGTGTCGCCTCAACGTGTTGTTCCAGTTCTGTGACATGGCCTGGCATGCGGATCAATCTCCTCTATTGAACAAACGTAGGCCACAACCGGAGGGGGTGCCGCACTTGATTTCGCAATTCCCCAAAGTCCCTGCTGAACAAGAGGTTGAGAGGCATGCAATTGCGGAGGGGCGAGGCGGGCAGCCGCTGGAACTTGCGATGAAGAGTGCTATGGAACCATTCGCTGCTCGATGCGCTGCAGAATGTCGTCCGGCCATTGCGAGAGAGTGGCGATCGTCCCCAAGTCTCGACCGATTCGCTCTAGGAGTGGCGACATGAGTTGCTCGCAATTCAGGCTGACACCGGTCAATTCCTGAATGCCGGGGAACTCCGGGGCATGGGGCGACGTGGACAGCAGAATGCTGCCGTGCTGCAGAACAGCGCCACTGCGTCGACGTTGTGCGCTCCCAACGATCTTGTTGTTTCCAATCACAATGTCGCGCGGGTCACCTCGGCCAAAGCACAGAAACGGTTCCGGACCGGACAAGGCCGCTCCCCGCATGCGGCAGTCTACGCCGTGTCGGGCCAGAACCTCGATGATTCCCTGATGCACGATGTCGTACACCTGACCTGGATTGCGGACCAGCGGATGTGCGGCTGGCAAGCTGCAGGAATACGTCAGTTCGCGATCGTGCAGAATTGCACCACCGCCAGAGAGTCGACGCACTTGCGCAAGATTCGGAAATCGCTGCTGGACGACCGGGTCGTTGTCCGGCTGGAAGTGCCCTAGCGAAATGGTGGGCTGGCTCCACTCGTAAAACCGCAGCGAGCAGAACTGATTTTGCACGGCGGCGTCGAGCAGAACGCCGTCGGTGACCATATTGCGCAGCCCGGAGTGGCTTCCGTCCCAGACGGCATGACAGGTGATCGGAAGGTCTCCGGGGGCATTCATTGAGTCGACCAGTTCAGGAGAGGACATAGCCCAACGCATCCGCGACGCGGCGACAGGTCGCCATGGTTGCGGCGAAAGCTTCCGGGGTGAGGGATTGCTTGCCATCGCTCAAGGCCTTTTTGGGGTCCGGGTGGACTTCGATGATCAACCCGTCCGCCCCGGCAGCGACGGCGGCCGCGCTCATGGAAGGTACCAGTGATGCGATCCCCGTGCCGTGGCTGGGGTCGATGATGACCGGAAGATGGGTCCGTTCGTGCAGGTATGGAACGGATGCCAGTGGCAGCGTGAAGCGAGTGTGCGTTTCGAAGGTGCGGACACCACGTTCACACAGTATGACTTCCTGGTTCCCCTGATCGAGGATGTATTCCGCTGCGAGCAGGAATTCTTCCATCGTTGCCGAGGGACCTCGCTTGAGCAGGACGGGCTTGCGGATTTCGCCCACGGCCTGCAGGAGGTGGTAATTCTGCATGTTGCGGGCACCAATCTGCAGCACATCGGCATACTTGGCAACCATTTCGACGTGCTGAGGAGTCATCACTTCGGTCACAATTGCCAGGCCGGTGGCATCACGAGCGGCGGCCAGGTACTGCAGTCCCAGTTCCTTCAGACCCTGGAAGGCGTATGGACTGGTGCGGGGTTTGAACGCTCCGCCACGCAGTGCAGTGGCCCCGGCAGCTTTCACCTGCTGGGCAGAGAGCAGAATCTGTTCTTCACTTTCGACGGAACAGGGGCCAGCGATAATCCCGATGTTGCCACCGCCCATGGCGAGGTCACGCACGCGGACGATCGAAGGCTCGGGCTTTGTTTCCCGGCTGGCAATTTTGTACGGGGCCAAAATCGGGACCACCTGTTCGACCTCTTCGCAGGTTTCCAGTGATTCCTTGCCCTGATCACGATCGTCACCGACGGCGGCAATGACGGTTCGTTCCGTCCCGACGATGACGTGAGCCTTCAGGCCCAGTGATTCAACTCGTTCGACCATTTTCTGAATCATGGCCTCAGTGGCCCCGTGTTTCATGACCACAATCATTGGTATCTCCTGACAGGAATGGCGGTTGTGTAGGTGTCAAAAAAAACTGGCCTTGAAATCGCAGGGATTTCAAGGCCAGTGGATGTTGTTTGCAGGAACGTATCGTGCTCACCCAGCCCGGAAATCCCGGTTGGTCCACCAAAAATAGAAATAGCCGCCGCAGTAGAGTGCGGTCGGGCGAATTTCAGCGGTGATTGCTGGTGACGACATGCTCGTAAGATTAGGTGTGTCTGGCAGCCGCGTCAACGGATTCTCTTGGAATGGCGATGAGCAGACGCTCTAGTCACGAATACCGACGATGACTCGGGACCCCATCGGGACATCGGGCCACACTTCGCCAACCTGCTCGACATGGACTGTGACCGGGGCATCGGTACCGACTGTCAGCGGCGTGGTGTTTCGAGGTTCGGCCTGCGGGGCAATGCTGTATACGCGGCCTTCGCGAATCTGGTTGCCGGGAAAAGTCAGGCGGACGCGAGTACCAATGGTATAGCCGGTAATCTGCTGGGAGGGCACATGCACGACAAGGTATCGTTGGGATGAGTCCAGCAGTTCGACGATGGGGGTTCCCGGCAGGACATGGTCGCCGCGGTTCAGCTGGAAGACGCCCACTCTTCCGATGGCGGGCGAAGAAACGGTCAGCAGGACTTCCCGACGCTGCAGCTGCTGCAGTTCCGATTCCGCCTTGTGTAACTTGAGTTCCGCCACATCGACACCGGCGGACTTCCGTACCTGCTCTGGAGTTTTGGCTTTGAGTGCGGTCAGACTCTTGATCTGCTGTTCGCAAATTTCGACTTGTGCCGCAGAAACTTCGACACTGTTGGAGACGGCTTCGAGTTCCAGCATGCTGGTCACACGATCGGGACTTCCCAGGCGGGCTCCCAGAATGACGGATTCGTAAAGCGAGTCCCCCGAATCGTTCATTACAAACGAATCACCCTGCAGGATGTCTGCGATCATTGTGCGTCGCAGTTCGTTGTTGAAGCGTTCTTTCAGGAATCCGGCCGAGCGAAGCTGAATGTCGCACAGTTCCGCATTCAAGGTTCGCATCCGCCATTCCACTTCCAGTTCCGCAGCGGCCAGACAGCGTTGCAGTTCACTGCGAAGGGTGGCGATTTCCTGCTTCTTCTGGTCGATGTCTTCGGCCAGTCGGTTGTCGGCGAGTTGAACCAGTGGGGTATCCAGTCCGACTTCGTCGCCCTCATTGACCACGAATTCGGTCACAATCCCTTCGCGATCCGAGATTACGTGAGTCGTTCGAGCGGCCAGGTATCCGGCCACCAGTGGATGCGACGGACACCGTAACCCGTACGCTACTGCGGTGCCGGCCGCGAGGGCGAGCAGACCGAAGAGCAACAACCGGCCCGGAGGGGCTGGAAGTTCGGGACAGGGATGATGGCGATTCGTCATAGAGACCGAAGCACTTATGGTCTGCAATGTCAGGCGATGTGAAATTCCCTGATCTCCCAAGGGCAGCCGACATCGATATGGGAAAGCGGGACTCTCAATTGCATCGGAAATCCCCTGAGTGCAAATTGATCCGACTCCCGTTGCCGAATGCGGACGGAGTCAGGTTGCCGACGGCACGGCAGAGATCCGGCAGAACCAGTAACTCATGGTTACGCGGCAGACTGTCCCCCGCTTACCCTGCTGTACAGGGTTGAGGAAAAATTGGGGCGCACACGCGATTTCGCTCAAGAATTGGCGAGTTGCTGCAGCAAACGCTCACGAACTTCCTTGGGATCGGCCCCTTTGAGGGACTTCATCACCTTGCCAATGACCGCTCCAATGGCCTGCTGCTTGCCCGCCTTAAAGTCCTCGACAGCCTGAGGACTGGCGGCCAAGGCTGCGGCGATGGCTGTGTCGAGGGCTCCGGCGTCGGAGACGACCTTCAACCCTCGTTCCTCGATCAACTCATCAATACGTGTGGCGCTGGGCAGCCGATCCTCATCCGCTTCGTCCAGCAAAGCCGAGAACAGCTCGCGCCCGCTCTTGAGCGTAATGACCTTGTCGGTAATCCGTTTGAGCAATGTGCCCAGGATCTCCGGGGTGATCACAAACTCGCCGGGTGACTCGTGGCGGCTGTTGAGTTCTCGCAAGACATCCTGCGTGACCCAGTTCGCAGTCTGCTTGGCATCGCCGGAAAGTGAGACGACGGCTTCGAAGTATTCGGCCAGTTCGCGGCCTTGATTCACGATCACAGCCGCATCGTAGCCGGAGAGTCCCAGATCCTGCTGAAATCGCTGACGTCGGCTCGCGGGTGGTTCGATCAGGTGAGTCCGAAACTCAGCCAGCTGGGATTCCGAGACGGTGACGGGCAGGAGGTCCGGGTCGGGGAAGTAACGATAGTCCGACGCTTCTTCCTTTCCTCGCTGGGCGAAGGTGGTGTTGCGTTCAGCATCCCAGCCGCGAGTCTCCTTCTCAACTCCGGGGTCGCCGAGCTTGCGCCCGGACTTCTGGAATTCCTTGAGCTGTCGCTCGGTCTCGTAAAGAATGGCGGCTTCCACTCCGCGGAACGTATTCAGGTTCTTGACTTCCACGATCGGAGTGGCAACGGTCTCGCCCGCATCGGTTGTGATTCGCAAGTTCACGTTGGCATCGCACCGCAGACTGCCCTCCTGCATATTGCAGTCGGAGACGCCCAGGTACGTGAGCAACAGATGGATTTCTTCGAGGCAGGCCTTGGCCTGGGCTGCGGAGCGAATATCTGGCTCACTCACGATTTCCAGAAGTGGTGTCCCCGTGCGATTCAGGTCGACCTGACTGTCCCCTCCGCGTCCGGATTCGTCGTGAATGTTCTTGCCAGCATCCTCTTCCAGATGGGCCCGGCGAATGCGGATTCGTTGCGGTTCTTCGTTGTCGACCTGCGGAGCAATCCAGCCATCATGACTGAACGGCAGATCGAACTGGCTGATCTGATATCCCTTGGGCAGGTCGGGGTAGTAGTACTGTTTGCGGTCCCACTTCGTGAACGGGGTGATCTCGCAGTTCAGTGCCAGTGCCGTGATGCACGCCAGCCGAAACGCCTCGGCATTCATGACCGGCAGTGAACCGGGCAGGCCCAGGCAGACGGGACAGGTTTGTGTGTTCGGTTGATCGGGATTGAAACGATTCGCGCAGCTGCAAAAGATCTTGGACTTCGTGAGCAACTGGACGTGAACTTCCAGACCAACAATCACTTCGTACTGCATCGGGCGCATTCAACGGGGCAAGGGGACAGCGGTCAGTTTGCCGCCGCATGATAGCAGCCGGGCTCGTGCTGCGGCAGACATCCCGCAATGGGTGGCTGGTTGCGAGATGGACGCATCAGAACAGGCGATTCAGTCCGTTGAGGGCGGCAACGCGGTATGCCTCGGCCATCGTGGGATAGTTGAATGTGGTGTTCACAAAGTAATTGAGCGAGTTCTGCTCGCCCGGCTGCGACATGATCGCCTGTCCAATGTGAATGATTTCGGACGCATTCATACCGAAGCAGTGAATCCCCAGAATCTGCAGCGTCTCACGGTGGAACAGCAGTTTGAGCATCCCGATGGTTTGTCCGGTGATCTGGGCTCGGGCGAGACTCTTGAAGATCGACTGGCCCACTTCATAGGGGATACCTGCTTCCGTCAGCTCTCGTTCGGTCTTGCCCAGCGAACTGATTTCCGGACTGGTGTAAATTCCGGTCGGGATGTCGGCGACCATGGCCGTTTCGCAGGTCCCTTTGATCAGGTGTTGACCGGCGTAGCGCCCTTGGACGTAGGCCGCGCTGGCCAGTGACGGGGCTCCAATCACGTCACCCACGGCGTAGATGTGGGGAATCGAGGTCTGAAAGTGTTCATTGACCGGGATCTGCCCACGGTTGTTCGGGGGGATTCCGATTTCTTCCAGTCCCATGTTGTCTGAATTTCCGGACCGCCCGGCTGCCCACAGCAGGATGTCGGTCTTGATCTGCTTGCCTGATTTCAGGTGCAAAATCACGCCATCGTCGGTCGGCTCAACGCGCTCGTAGAATTCGCGATGTCGAATGATCACGCCCCGTTCGCGCAGATGGTAACTGAGGGCATCAATGATCTCGTCGTCGAGGAACTCCAGCAGTTTGTCTCGCGTATTGATCAGATTGACCTTGATGCCCAGATTGCGAAACATGGAGGCATACTCGCAGCCAATCACGCCGGCCCCGTAAATGCTGATCGAATGAGGCGTCTCTTTCAGTTCCAGAATCGTGTCGCTGTCAAAGACGTGCGGGTGAGAGAAATCGATTTCCGGCGGGCGAAACGGACGCGATCCTGTCGCGATTACGAAGGCGTCCGCTTTCAGGCAGACTCGTCCTTCTTCGTCGTTGCTGACCTCAATTGTTTGTGTGTCCAGAAACCGGGCATGCCCACGATGGATCGGGACCTCGTTCCGATCGTAGAACCCCAGCCGCATGCCAACCTGCTTGTCGATCACCGAACGCGCTGATTTGAGCAGATCGGGAAAGTGAACGATCGAGCTGAGCCGCAGGTCGTGAAATACGCCAGAGTTAATGGCGTTCGTGACCTGGAAGATGGCGAATCGCAGCGCTTTGCTGGGAATGGTGCCGCGGTGGGTGCACGATCCACCAATTCGCGGCATCATTTCCACGGCGGCGACGGACTTTCCCCACTTGGAGGCCTGCATGGCAGCACCTTCGCCACCGGGGCCTGTTCCAATCACCACCACATCGTATTTCAGTTCTTTCATTGGACTTCTGCTATTGGGACGATGTGCCGATGGAAATGTTCCATCAGTACAGCCGTATTCGTATTGGCGCGGATGTTGGCTACGATAGTTTGCCTGAGCCGGTGAAACCGGCAATTTTGGTGCCGGGAGTATTGCGGCGTTGCCAAACTGTGGCAACGGGGTTTATTGAATGCCGTGATCAGCCTCGGCACACGATTCGCGGAATACTGGAAACGACCGCAAACGTGAGTCATGTCTCCGAGATGAAAATGGGAGGCTGCCACGAACCTGCGCAGACCTGCCCGTTTTTCAGCGTCGGATGGTGTTCGATCCGGAGAGGATTTCTTTGTTGCACGAAAACGCACAGGTTGAACTGGATCGATTGGCTGCAGAGGCAGAGCGGGTTCCGGGAGCCAACTGGAAACGCTGGGGGCCGTATCTGGCCGATCGTCAGTGGGGCACCATTCGCGAGGACTACTCGGCCGATGGTCGGGCGTGGTACAGCTTCCCGTACGAACAGGCGACGTGGCGCGCTTATCGCTGGGGAGAGGATGGTCTGCTGGGACTCTGTGACCGCCAGGGGCGCTTGTGCTTTTCACTGGCGATGTGGAATGGAAAAGATCCGCTGCTCAAGGAGCGTCTGTTCGGACTTACCGGCCCCGAGGGGAATCATGGCGAGGATGTGAAGGAGTGTTACTTCTACCTCGACTCCACTCCAACGCATTCGTACATGAAAGGTCTGTACAAGTACCCGCAGGCCGAGTTCCCGTACGCCGAACTGAGGGAGGTCAACGCGAGGCGGTCTCTGCACGAGCTGGAATACGAACTGACCGATACGGGGATCTTCGATGAGGATCGCTACTTCGACGTTCAGGTGGAATACGCCAAAGCATCTCCGGAAGACATTCTGATTCGCGTGACCGTATCGAACCGGGGGCCCGATGCGGCGGAACTGCATCTGTTGCCGACCTTGTGGTTCCGAAACACCTGGTCGTGGAGCGGAACAATTGAAGGGCGGGATCCAAAACCGAAAATCCAGCTGCAGCCCAACGGACGCGTGCTGGCCGAGCATGACACGCTCGGCAAGATGGAACTCGTCGCCGACAGCACAATCGAAACCGGAGAGCCACAGTGGCTGTTCACCGAGAATGAGACCAACAGCTGGCGAATGGACGATGCCGAAAGTCGTCGCCCTTCCTGTAAGGATGCCTTTCATCTGGTCGTGGTGAACGGGCTGACGGGGGCGGCGAATCCCAAGCCGCAAGGGACAAAGTCGGCAGCATGGTACAAGGGGACCGTCCCGGCGAAGAGCAGCATCGAATTTCGCTTTCGACTGGCCGAAGCGGGCACACTGCCCGAGCAACCATTCGGTCCGGAGTTCAATGACATCTTTCAGCAACGCATCGCCGAAGCAGACGCGTTCTACAGCGTCAAGAAAAATGGCCTGGCTCTGAAGCCCGATGAACGGCGCGTGCTGAGGCAGGCCAATGCCGGCTTGTTGTGGTCCAAGCAGTTTTACAACTACGTGGTGGCCGAGTGGCTGGACGATGACTCACGTCCGCAGCCCATTCCCGGAACACCGGCCAGCTATCGAAATCATGATTGGCGGCATCTGTACAACCGGGACGTCATCTCGATGCCCGACAAGTGGGAGTATCCGTGGTACGCGGCGTGGGACGTTGCGTTTCACATGATTCCGTTCGCCAAAATCGATCCCTACTTTTCCAAGAACCAGATGCTGTTGTTCATGCGTGAATGGTACATGCATGCCAATGGACAGATGCCCGCCTATGAATGGAACTTCAGTGATGTAAATCCCCCGGTCCATGCCTGGGCCTGCTGGCGAATTTACCAGCAGACCGGTGGCGACGATCGCGTGTTTCTCGTGCGATGTTTCCAGAAGCTGCTGCTGAATTTTACCTGGTGGGTCAACCGCAAGGATGTGCGCGGCAAACACGTGTTTACCGGCGGCTTTCTCGGTCTCGATAACATCGGGATCTTCGACCGCTCCAAGCCACTCCCCACCGGCGGGCACCTGGAGCAGGCGGATGGCACGGCGTGGATGGCGTTCTACTGCAGCAGCATGCTCTCGATTGCCATGGAACTGGCGGTCGACAATCCGGCTTACGAAGACATGGCTTCCAAGTTCTTCGAGCATTATGTCGCGATTGCCGAAGCGATGAATTCACTCGATGGCAAGGGGCTGTGGGATGAAACCGACGGCTTTTACTACGACCATCTGCATGTCGACGGGCAAAGCATTCCGCTGAAAATTCGTTCCATTGTCGGCATCATTCCGCTGTTTACCGTGGATGTGCTGTTTGACCGGGTGATCGACAAACTTCCCGAATTCCGTCGCCGGCTCGACTGGTTTCTCCAGTACCGACCGGACCTCGCTCAGTACATGACCTACCTGGAACATGACAGCCCCGAAGACGACCGGGGCGGAATGAGGCTGCTGGCCATTCCAACCCGCCGCCGACTCGAACGGATGTTGCGGTATCTCCTGGACGAAGACGAGTTCCTCTCTCCGTTCGGGATTCGCTCGCTTTCAAAATATCACCTCGAGCATCCGTTCTCGTTCCATCTGCATGGGGAAGAACTGCGCGTGCAGTATGTCCCCGGCGAATCGGACAGCGGCATGTTTGGCGGCAACTCGAACTGGCGCGGGCCCATCTGGTTCCCGCTCAACTACCTGCTCATCGAAGCGCTCGAACGTTACCACCAGTACTACGGAGACACTCTGCGAGTGGAATGTCCTGTGGGGTCCGGGGTGTATATGAACCTCAAGGAAGTGGCCGACGAGCTTCGCTTACGACTGACGCGACTGTTTATGGCCGACGATCAGGGCGGTCGACCCTGCTACACGCGCGGAGAACGTTTCCTCAACGATCCACATTGGCGCGACCTCGTGCTGTTCTACGAATACTTCCACGCCGATACCGGCCGCGGACTGGGGGCGAGTCATCAAACCGGCTGGACCGCACTGGTGGCCCCGATTCTGGAATCACTGGCCCGCAGTCGTACAGCGGAGTGATGTGGCCGGGACGCTCTGCGAAACGGGTGGCTGGGGCGTTGTTGGCGCATGATGGGCAATTGGAGGTGGAACTCAGATTCCGTCCGTCGCAGGCCGGAAATATGTCATGGCCCCAGGTCAACCTTGCTGGGGCCAGGTCAGACACTCTGCCCGCCAGAGCAACACCCGCGATCAGCACTCACCTGCCTGTGTAGCCACAGAATCGCCCCAGCCACCCAGCCACAATATCGTCCCAGCCACGCGGCGTCCCCTCTCAACGCGGGCGGCAGGCCCGGCAACGTTCAACGCTTCAACGAACTCCCCCGGCTTCCTCTCGCATGCTGCGGGGGTCTGTCGTAGAATTCGCTTCAACAAGGAGGCGAACTGCTCATGATGCAATTACCCGCGGTAATGTGGACTTCCGTATTCTGTTCGACGCTATACATCACATCGCTGTGTATTGCGTCGCCCGTTGCAGCACAGGCTCCGGAGAAGGAGCGGCAAACCAATCGGCTGGCCGGTGAGTCGAGTCCTTACCTGCTGCTGCATGCCCATAACCCGGTGGACTGGTATCCCTGGGGGCCGGAAGCTCTGGAGCGGGCGCGGGCCGAGAATAAGCCCATCTTTCTCTCCATCGGTTACAGCAGTTGTTACTGGTGCCACGTGATGGAACGGCAGGTCTTCGAAAACGAGAAGATCGCCGCCTACATGAACGAGCACTTCGTCAACATCAAGGTCGATCGCGAAGAACGCCCCGATCTCGATGACATCTACATGCTCTCGCTGCAGGTCTATCTGCAGTTGGTCGGATCGAATCAAGGGGGAGGCTGGCCACTCTCGATGTTCCTGACACCCGATGGCAAGCCCATTGCCGGGGGGACTTATTTTCCTCCCGAAGATGCTCCCGGCCGGCCCGGATTTCTGCGTGTTCTGGAAAGCATTCACTCAGCCTGGACCGATCGTGCTGCGGATGTCACGCAGACAGCCGACCTGATTGTGAAAGAGGTGAAGCGGCTCTCGCAGCCTCAACTGGAATTGGAAGCGGCGACTCTTTCGCCAAAACTCGTGGAGTTCGTCGTTGCCAATGTGAAGGAGCAGCACGATCCAGAATTCGGCGGACTCGATTTCGATGCCGACCGTCCCGACGCTCCCAAGTTTCCGGTTCCATCCCGTCTGCATCTGCTGCAGCATCCTGCAGGTGGCAAGGCCGATGCGCAGGGTCTGGAGATGGTCGACCTGATGTTGCAGCACATGGCCAGCGGGGGCATTCGCGATCATCTCGGCGGCGGTTTTCATCGCTACAGCACCGACCGCGAGTGGCTGGTGCCGCACTTTGAAAAGATGCTGTACGACAATGCTCAACTGGCCGTTGTGTATCTCGATGCCTACCGTCGCACCAATCGCATCAGCTATCGGGAAGTGGCCGAAGAGATCCTGGCGTTTGTGACCCGGGAACTGACTTCGGAAGCGGGGAGTTTTTATTCCGCACTCGATGCGGAAACCGCGGGTGTGGAAGGGCAGTACTATGTCTGGCAGCCAGCCGAGATTCAGCAGGTGCTGGGCCCAGCTGATGCGGCACTCTTCACGCGGGCCTACGGCTTTGACGACCCGAATCCATTTGAACATGGGGTGGTTCTGCACCGAGGCATGGAAACTGCGGCGCTGGCCGATCAGTTGCAGCAGCCGCAGGCAGACATCGACATGCGGCTGCAACAGTCGCGTTTGAAATTACTCGCGGCTCGGCAGCAACGGCCCGCACTGCTACGCGATGAAAAAGTGCTCACCAGCTGGAACGGGTTGATGGTGCAGGCGTTCGCCCATGCCGGTCTGATTCTTCAGGACCGCGCGTATACGCGGCAGGCCGAACGTGCAGCGCTCGAACTGCTCTCGACGATGCGGGATTCGGAAGGGCGTTTGCGTCGCACCTCGCGGGATGGAAAGGCCAAATTGAATGCCTACCTCGACGACTACGCCTTCCTGGTGGCCGGTCTGCTGGAACTGCATGCGGCGACCGGTGAAGAAAAGTGGCTCAATGCCGCCCGCCGATTGACGGATGAGCAACTGGCGTTGTTCTGGGATGTCCAGCGCGGTGCCTGCTACTTCACCACGCACGATCACGAGCCGCTGATTGCCCGTACCAAGACGGCCTACGATAGTGCTCTGCCGTCCGGAAACAGCGTGAGTGCGCGCAACCTTGTGCGGCTGGCGGTACTGCTCAAAGAGCCTCGCTATCGTGAGTACGCTGAACAAACCATGCAGGCGTTTATCCCGCAGCTCAAGCGAAGCCCCTCCAGCATGGCGTTGCTGGCTGTGGGGATCAGCGAGTACCTGACCGCGTTTGGTGATTCACCCGCCATCGTGCGTGGCGACCTGTTTGCGGGGGCCAATCCGGTGCCCGGTGCAGGAGGGCCGCCCGCGCAGGCACCTCCTGCGGCAACTCCGCCTCAACCGGCTCAAGATGCCCCGCTGGTCGTGGCGGCCTCGCCGACAGCCGAAGATGCAGCACAGCATGAAAAGCTGAC
>JAGQPW010000083.1:21833-24106 GCA_020426515.1 Planctomycetaceae bacterium
CTCGCTGCGGATGCTCTGGTCGTGGGACAGCCGACAAAGGTTGCGGTTGTGATTGATGTGGTCGACGGCTGGCACATCAATGCGAATCCCGCGCAGCCTGACTACGTTATCCCGACCACATTGACCGGCAAGACCAAAGGGGGAGCAACGCTCACTGGCGCCCGCTATCCCGCCGGGCATGAGTTCAACGTTGAAGGGATTGATGAAGCCCTGTCGGTCTACGAAGGCAAAATTGTACTGTACGGCACCATCACCGTTCCGGAGAGTGCGGCTGCCGGAGCAGATGAATTGCAGATCGGCATCAAGTATCAGGCCTGCAACGATGAAAACTGCCTGCGGCCCGTGACGATTCCGCTTTCCGGCAAAGTGATTGTCGCCCCGGCAGGAACTCAGGCGAAGCCTATCAATCAGAAACTGTTTGCTCCGGTGAAATAGGCTGCGAACGACGGTTCACGGTCAGTCAAAGGCGGGTTCATCGCTCTCGCTGATGTACGGCAGCCAGAGCAGGGTGACTTCGTTCACGCTGATGTCAGACTTGCGAGGTTTGACTTCGTAGTCGTCCAGTGTGAGCTGGTCGGGGGAGAGTGAGGCCTGGATGGCGTCAACCTTCTCTTCCAGTTCGCGTTCCAGTTCCTCTTTGTCTTCCAGCAATTTTTCGACATTGGCCGCTGCACGCTGGATATCGCTGCGCTGGTCCATGGCACGAGATGCCGCTCGCGCGCTGGTGGCGACTTTCGATGCGTTCGTCGCGCTGAATGTCTTACGTCCGAACATGGCTCCCAGAATCGAGGTGCCAAACGAGATGGCTGCCGACATCGTTGCGGACGATGCCTGCTGCTTCTCGACCTCGACCTTTTGTTCCGCCTTACGGATGCGTTCCTGCAGTGATTCGAACTTGGAACCGTAGTCCTGCCTCAGCTTGGCAATCTGTCGGTCTCGTTCTTCGTTGGCCAGATGCTTGAGTCGGGCTCGGAAATCCCCTTCGGTTTCTTCCGGAGTGGAGTATTGCTTCAGTTCCGGGCAATACTTCAATTGCAGCCGCTGTTCCCGGTACAGGTAGGATTTCAGTGCCGTGCCGAAGCGGCTGAAGGAGCGTACCCGTGTGCAGTCGCTGGGAAGTTCCTGATAGGCCGCGTGAGGTTCTGGGTCGCTGCTGAGTGAATACGCATCACTGGTCACGGCATCGGATTCGTCCCACACATCGCGGCCAATATCGTCGGTGACGTTTGCCAGCCTCAGGCAATCCTGCCAGCAATCGACATCGCTTTTTGAATCCACAAAATGCAGTTTGCCGTGCCCCAGCAGCATGGCCGAATACCGGATCGCTGCATCGCGGGGAACTCGCCGGCCCACCATGGCAAATTGCTGCGGGATTTCTGGCGGCAACACCGGTTGCAGGTTGGCTGGAGCCAGTGAATGAGCCGCCGCATCGACCAGATGAGGAAGATTGCTCATCGATGTTGCTGCGCCACTGGCCGTCAATGCCGGGGCCTGCTTTTTGCGCTCGGCCATCAGCGTCGAAATCTGCTCCCGTGTGAGTGGTCCACCGAGGTAGGAGAGCGCCCAGCGCGTCTGGAACAGGACGGGATGGTCCTCATGGACATTGTTCATCAGGAAGACGCGGTTCCCCACGGCAGAGAGGATCTTCTCAATCTCCTGTCGATCGAACGCCACTCCGGCCGATGTCGATGCTCCTTCCAGTCCATCGAGAACGCGCAGCTTGTCCCGTTCGGTTTGCAGCCGGCCCAGGAACCAGGTCCCCGCATTGGAGAGCGCTTTGTAGTCCAGGTCGACGGGGTTCTGCGTCGCCAGCACCAGTCCCAGCCCGTAGGCTCGGGCCTGTTTGAGCAACGTGAGCAACGGGATTTTGGAGGGCGGATTCGCAGTTGGGGGCAGGTAGCCGAACACTTCATCCATGTAGAGCAGTGCCCGCAGACTCGATGTTCCCGCCTGCGACCGCATCCAGGTAATGACTTCGTTCAGCAGCAGCGTGACGAAGAACATCCGCTCCTGTTCGTTGAGATGCGCAATCGACAGAATCGCCAGCCGTGGTTTGCCCTCAGGAGTGTACAGCAGCCTTTGGATGTTGAGCGGCTCTCCTTGCGACCATGAGGCAAATGCCGGCGAGGCCAGCACGTTGTTGACCGTCATCGCCAGTTGCATGCGGTCGGCAGCGGGAAAGATCGTTTCCAGATCCATGATGCCGATCTTCTTGAACGGCGGCTGCTGGATTTCACGAATCAGTGACGGCAAATCCAGATTACGTCCCTGTC
>JAGQPW010000084.1 GCA_020426515.1 Planctomycetaceae bacterium
GTGAGGGACCGAGCCCCTGTTGATGCAGTTCGTGTTCCACAAACTGGTCGACTTCGGATGTCGCCCATTTCGACTCCGGTGCCGGAGGAGCATGTTTGCGGGGAGGCTGAAAGGCCCAGAACTCGCGGGCCGCTGACAGATCAAACGCCACTTCCGGCGACTTGGGAACTTCCCCGTCACGCGGATCGGGAGCCCCCATCTCAATCCATTTCACGAAGTTGTTGACGATTTCTTCCGGCAACCGCTGCTTGGGAGGCATCTCAAACGATTCATACCGCAGCGCTTCGACGATCAGGCTCTCATCAACTCTGTGCGGTACAACCGCCGGTCCCGACTCGCCTCCCTGCTGCATTCCGGCCCGACTGTCCAGAAACAGTCCCCCTTTGACAGATTTTCCTTCTGCGGCGTGACAGCTGTAGCAGTGTTCCACCAGAACGGGACGGATTTTGGCTTCAAAGAAATCGAGCCCTGCATCGGCCCACAGACTGGGAGCGGCTCCGCTGATCAGCAGGACCAGCAGCCAGCTTCGAAACAGTACCTGTTGCATGCGCACACGCCCTCCCGGGAAGACATCAAAACCACATCATATGGTAATCGGTCTACGTGTTCGCTGAAAACCTTCCCCGACGGCCAAGCCTCTGGTCCCGCCAACTTGATCGCCCGGTTAAACGCATGAGACCGGCAGGAATGCACGATTCGCGGCTCAAGCATGAACACACGAACACCACTCCGGGCGCGAGCGTAGCCGGTCACTGCGTTTCTGGTTGGCCAGAAATATGCTGCCAAAAAGCAAGGAGGACGGAGATCAGGCTTGCGGCGGTCGGCGACGTTTTTCCGGGGGGACCAACTTGTCCAGCACCCCGTTCACGAATTGAGAAGACTGCCCCGCTCCGAACTTCTTAGCCAGTTCGATGGCCTCATCAATGACCACACCGGGCGGTGTGTCCATGTGAATAATTTCGTAGGCCCCCAGTCGCAACGTATTGCGATCCGTTGCGGCCATGCGATGCAGTTTCCAGTTTTGAGCGACCGCCTGAATCTGCTCGTCCAATTGCGATCGCATTTCCATGGTCCCGGTGAACAACCACCAGGCGAGTTCGCGCAGATCGTCATCCTGCAGACGCTCCAGGATCATCTCTTTGACCATCCGTCCATCGACGTCCGGATTGAGATCCACCTGAAATAACATCTGCAGTGCGACCTCTCGGGCCTTACTGCGGCGAGCCATGCCTTACCTCTAACACATTTTTCATTGGATGAATGCAACCAGATGGCAGGAGAAATCCGGGACCCCTGCCGAGTCTGAACGTCAACGGATGATCAGAACTGATCAGCGGGAAGACGGCAGTTGACGCAGCACATCCACCGTTTCAATCGCGGCCAGAGCAGCTTCGTGCCCCTTGTTCCCAGCTTTGCCGCCAGCGCGATTCAGCGCCTGATCCATCGTAGAGCAGGTCAGCACGCCGAACAAGACTGGGCAGCCCGACTTCTGTCCGGCCTGCATCAGGGCCTGAGCGACGGCATGGTTGATGTAATCGTGATGGGTGGTTTCCCCCTGAATCACGGCCCCCAATGCAATCACAGCAGCATAGGTGCCGGAACTGGCCAGCCGCTCGGCCACAATGGGCAGTTCGAACGAACCGGGAACCCGCACAACGTCGATGTGATCAAGCGTCCCCCCATGCCGCAGCAGGGTATCCACAGCCCCTTCTTTGAGGCGGTCGGTCACCAGATCGTTGAATCGCGACACCACAATGGCGTAACGATCCTCGGGGTGGGCCAGCAGTCTTCCGGAAATTTCAGGCATGGATTCAGTCTCAACTCAGCAGTTGCGTGTCCTGCAAAGTGTACGCGGAGAGGGACCAAATGCCAGCGGCTCACCGGGTAAGCCCGCAGAAATCGACTGTCCCGGAATCGATTGCACGGGGTAGACAAGAGTGGACGGAGCCCGCAGTTCAGACTATTCCCCCAGCCGGGATGTCAGCCGGCTGCCGATCAACACATGAACAACGCCGCTCGCCCCATAAGTCGCCATCCCCACCAGCCAGACGAGCGCCTGCTCGCCGGACCCCGTTGCGGCTGTTTCAATGCACACCATCAGGCAGATGTTGGCAAGCACCACCACAACCGTTGCCAGAAAGATTGAAATCGGCCAGGCCGACCAGTCTATGGTAATCGAGAAAAGCGTCGTCAGATGCCAGCCCAAGACCACCTGCGCACTGAAATAGAACAGGATCATCCAGAATTCGTCTTCGTCCAATACATCCACAAAGTCGTCCAGCACAAGCCAGAGTCCAAATCCAATGCAGCCGATGGCGGGAACCAGCGCGGTGAGAGCCCCCAGCAGCCGCGGATACGCAATCTCCGGCAATGACCGGGGCAGCAGGCACAGCGTGCTCCATGTCTGGCCGGCAATTTCACCGCGAAATACCTGCGAAGCGACATACGCCCCCTCACAAACCCAGGCGAAAACTCCCCAGAAAATCAGTACCCCAGCGAATTCCTCGGAATCAATGGTTCCTCCCCAGGAACTCATCCACATCAGCAGAGCCATGACGGTGAGAAAATGGACGATCATGCGGCCCACGAGATACATCGGGCCACCCACCACCTGATAAAACCCCTGCCAGATGAGCGGGGACCATTGCCAGGCACGGCGAGAAACACGTGGTGAGCCATCGACTTTACGGGCTGCTGGCGATGCCGCGAATTCCTGCTTCTCCTGAACGAGAGCGAAGGTCCCCCAGGCGATACCGCTCAACATCAGGCTCACCCCCAGATTGGACCACACCTGATACGACAGGATGGGCTCGTCAAACGCGATTTCCATAATCCGAAACAGCCGGTTCGCCCCCAGAAAGTGATCCAGCCAGGCGGTCGGAACCGGCGGGGTCGGCGCATTGAGCAGGGATGACCCGATCCAGACACCCAAATGCATCGCCACGATGGTGAATGTGGCCCATCCACACGCCGCACTGGATGTCCGGGACCAGACGGAACAAACCAGGGCAATACTGCTCACAAGGAGCAAGTGAGCCAGCAGGCAGGCAAACAGAGCCATGACCTGATTCCACATCACCCCTCCGAGAGTCACGCACAGCAGCGTGAAGGGAAGCTGCACCAGCAGCAGCAGGATTCCGGACCATAACCGCGGGAACCACTTGCCCAGAAGCAATGCCAGCGGACCGACGCCGGCCATCTGCAGCAGGCCCAGCGTCTGCTGTTCCCGCTCCTCCGAAATTGCCGTGGCAAAAAACGTGGCTGCAGCGAATGTAATGAACAAATAGTCATACGTGACCAGCCAGCCGAGTAACGAGCGTCCCGGAGCACTCCGCAGTCCATTGTCCATCTGCATCATGATCAGCGTGACAATGAAGATGCCCGGCAACGCCATGCGGAACAGGTGCGGGCGGATGTCCCGACTGTCCACCCGCAGCGAACGCTGAACCAGGGCAATGGTACGCTGAAGCATGCCCAGAGTGTTGACCGGACGCTCTGTCATGTCCAGCGCAGTCGGGCAGAATCTGTTCGTCACGCTCCAGCGGCGTAATTTGCAATCTCTCCGGGTTCCCGATACTCTCCGGTTCTCTCCCCGACTCCGAAGGGGATGGAAGGCTACCTCCCGCATGGTGGAGCCGTGTGAACCGGGTCAGGCGGGAAACCGAGCAGCCCTAAGCATCGCGTCTTCAGGTGTGCGTGGAGGTAGCCTTCCCTCTCTTAAAGAGCCGGGGCTCTCCGCAAGCAAACACAGAATTCTGACTCATACCGGAGTGGTCGCGTGTCGCAGTTGGGTTTGACTGGATTCCAGAAGCAGCAGGACTTCCTGATCGGAATCGATTCCGATGGATGTGCATTCGATTCCATGGAGATTAAGCACAAGGAGTGCTTCATCCCCAACTTCATCAAGCACATGGGCCTGCAGGCGATTTCCAAGTACGCCCGCGAAGCCTGCGAATTCACGAACCTGTACTCCAAGACTCGTGGAGCCAACCGCTTTCCCGCTTACCTGCTGGCTCTGGACCTGCTGGCTCAGCGTCCTGAAGTGCAGCGTCGCAATGTCGAACTCCCACAATTGCAGGGCGTTCGCGACTGGGTCGCCCGCGAAACCAAACTCGGCACCAAGACACTGGGCCCGGAAGCCGAAAAGACGGGCGATCCCGATCTGAAACAAGCCTACGCCTGGTCCAAGGCGGTGGATGACTGCGTCAACGACATGGTACACGATGTCCCGCCGTTCCCCGGCGTGCGGGAAGCACTGGTCAAGATGCAGGCTCAGGCTGACCTGATCGTCTGCTCCGCCACTCCCAATGGGGCCCTGCAGAAGGAATGGGCCGAGCACGACATCGATCAGTTCGTGAAGTGCATCTGCGGACAGGAAGCCGGCAGCAAAAAGGAATCGCTCGCCGCCTGCCAGGCCTTCGGCTACGAGCCCGAAAAGATGCTGATGATTGGTGATGCCCCCGGCGACATGAACGCCGCCAAAGCCGTGGGCGCCCTGTTCTACCCAATCAACCCAGGTCACGAAGAAGACAGCTGGGCCCGATTCCTCGATGAATCGCTGGACCGCTTCTTTGCCGGAACGTTCGCTGGCGAGTATCAGGCCAAGCTGATTGCCGAGTTCGATGGCTACCTGCCTGAGAAGCCCAGTTGGAAGACCGCCTGATTCGGTCGTCTCGAGAAACTGAATAGACTCAACTCCCCGTACTCCCTGCCTCACCGCAGCGGCGCACGGGGAGTTTTGCGTTGAGGAGCCGCGCGTGGTGGGATGCCGCACCTTCGCGAGCCACTCCGTCTACTGCTGCCCGGACGCTCGACCGGGCCTGCTGGTCCTTTGGCGCCGGCCTCTGAAAACCGGCGTAATCCAAAAAGGCGTTAAAGTCGACGCAAGTTAAACAACCGGCACAGCCGATACTCGGGATGACGGGGCGTACTTGCGCCGTCGGCAGAGGGATTGTTGAGCCATCTTCGGCAGATTTTGCCGTTAATGGTCCTTGATTTGGTGAGTTGTCTCCTCGCAGTCCCCCTAACTTCGCTGCCCGATCAGGATGATCCCGATGATGCGTTGGACTCAGGTGGTGCTCATCGCCCTTGCCAGTTGGACCACAACCGTGGCATTGGCTCAAGGTCCGTATGTCCCCTCTGGTTACGGCGCGCCTCAACCCGGTCCGCCCGATCCTTCGATGTGGCACAACTACGGCCAATGGAGCCCTCAACAGGGAGGCTACTATCAAGGCCCTCAAACAACGCGGGAACTGATTCCCGACCATGCCGATCAGTGGTCGGGACTGGATCGCAGCCCGCACAATTTTCGCGAAGCATTCCACGGTGCCTGGATCCACGCAGACTACCTGTTGTGGGACATTCAGGGGCCCGGTGATACGCTCATCGGAGCTCCCATGGCGAGCACCGATCCGCGCTCGGCATTCTCGGCCTTTGATCCCATCGGCGGTGCCCGGCTTGATGACCAGGGGCTTCCGATTGCCGCCATTGACGCAAACTTTGGTGGAACATATCTCCGAAACTCCAACTCTCTGATCGTGGGAATTCCCAACGACAACCGGGCTGCCTTCCAGCTGGCCAATGGGGCGTCGCACGACAACCTCAATGGAGCCCGACTTTCCGGTGGAATCCCGTTGTACGATGGAGTTCTGGAAGCCGAAGTGTGGGCCCTGCAGGATTCGGGGAACCCCATCAGCTTTCCGTCCTATACGGTCACGACGAACGCCACGACCCTGATTCCGGCGATTACGCTGCTCGAAGACGGACTCCCCTCCGACACAGCGATGATCCTGTTCAGCGAAGGCATGACCGTGCAGCTCAACGCGAACATGTGGGGAACCGAAGGCAACTGGGTCTTCCGGCCCTCAACACCCGCCAACCACCATCACCTGCAAATCTTCCCAATGCTCGGTTTCCGCTACATGCGGATGCAGGAAGAAATGCTGATTGCCGGGGCAGACATTGCGGACCCGGTCAACCTGCCGAACACCGTCCTCAACCACCGAATTAACTCGGTAATGGGAAACCGCCTCTTCGGCCCACAGGCGGGACTTCGATTCCTGCTCGAATCACGATTCCTGACCCTCGGATTCGAACCCAAAGTGGCTCTGACCGTGAACCGGGTCAATCAGGACGTCTCCACTCAGGAAATCTACAACACCACTTCTGGTGGCTTTGACATCAACGGGAATGCCACCCCGGCCGAAGCCCCACGCAGCGAAACGGACCAGTTCACGCGGTTCTCTCCAACACTGGACCTGTCCTGCTACGCCAAGTGGAACATCACCGAGAACTTCTCGGTGAACGTTGGCTACGACTTCATGCTCACCGGAAGTGTGTACCGCGCCTACGACAACGTGGCGTACGAATCGGCAGACCCGACCGGAGCACCGGCCATCGGAATCGATCGCAGCCGCTCCAGCATGTATGTCCACGGTCTGATGATCGGCGGCCAGTGGCTGTTGCCCTGATCGACTCGCCTCAAACACTGGTGACGCTGACAGCAGCGACACCATCTTGAACGGGTCGTCCAGATCGGCCATCGGGTTCCTCGGTTTGCAGGCAGGGAACCAACCTCTGCCAGTCGACTTTCCCGACGTGCCGCCACAGACTACGATCAGTCGCATCAACACCGACTGATCTCGTTGGCAGTGGAGGCAACCATGCAGCCCGACACGCAGATATCCCCTATCACTCGCCGACGCTGGCTGGTGGCGTCCGGGCTCGGATTCGCTGGACTCTCATTTGGTCGACCGGCCCTGGCCGAGACCGCGCCCGCTGCTTCCATCACCGGCGGCCGGGCCAAATCGACCATCCTCTTCTTTCTCTGCGGTGGGGCCTCGCATCTCGATATGTGGGACCTCAAACCGCAAGCTCCGCTGGAGTATCGAGGCCCTTTCCAGCCGATTTCAACATCTGCTCCCGGCGTCACGCTGTGTGAGCATCTGCCGCTGCTGGCTCAGCAGGCTCATCATCTGGCGCTGCTGAACTCCGTCGGAGCCACGGTCAACACGAACGATCATCACGCCGGCTACTACCACAACCTGACCGGGCATGTCCCTGATCCTTCCTTCGTGATCCTGGGAAACAATCGCACCCCGATGCCCGACGACTGGCCCTACCTGGGAACCGTTGCAGCGTCGCGCCGGCCACAGCATCCCGTGCTGCCCAACGCAATCACACTGCCTCACATGCCCAGCCGCAAGCCGTATACACGGCCGGGCCAGTTCGCAGCTCGACTCGGGGTTGAGCACGACCCGCTGTACCTGCAGGGGAGCGTCGAGGAGCCATTGAAGTTCACGGCCCCGGCTCTGGAGCTGTTGCCGGGGAATGAGACCTCACGACTCTCACGCCGATACGACCTGCTGACCGCCATCGATGATGCACGCCACGAATTCGATGCCGTCGCTGCGGCCCGGGTCTGGAACCGACAGCAAGAGCGGGCCCTGAGGCTGCTGTCATCCTCTCGCACCACTCAAGCGTTTGATGTGACTCAGGAGCCAGCCTCGATTCGCGAGCGATATGGGCACACGGTCAATGGCATGAGCCTGCTGCTGGCCCGTCGACTCGTCGAAGCGGAAGTCCCCTTCATCACCGTTTTCTGGCTGGGGCACGGGATCGGGTCCCCGCTGGCCAAGAAATGCAAGAGCGCCGGCAGCTGGGATACGCACGGGAACAACTTCAAATGCCTGCAGGACGACCTGCTGCCTGAGTTCGACCGCGCATTTTCGGCCCTTCTCGAAGACCTGGCACAACGCGGACTGCTGGACGAGACACTTGTGATGGTCACCAGCGAAATGGGACGGAAGCCCCGAATTGGTGATCCCCGCAGTGGGGGCAATTATGGCGCTGGGCGTGATCACTGGACTCACTGCCTGACCGATGTTCTGGCGGGTGGCGGTGTCCGCGGAGGACAGACGTATGGCTCCAGCGACCGGTTTGCCGAGTACCCGGCCGAAAAGCCGCTCACCCCTGCCGACGTCGCCAAGACCGTGTACCACGCCATGGGCATCACAAACCTGGAAGCACAGGACTCTCAGGGGCGTCCCTACCAATTGCTCGCCGAAGGTCAGGCCGTCACGGACCTGTTCTGACATTCACACCAGCGGCGGCACGACACCTCGCATTCTCCACATCAAACGCGAACCGGGTTGCCCTGACATGCAGAGCAACCCGGCGTCGATCCATCGGCCGTCAATTCATCCGGCCCTAGCTGCGGAAAGCCCGCTGCAGTTCTTCCAGCGACGTCTTCCCTTCCAGGACCAGACGCAATCCATCGGACTGGAATGACTGCATTTTGTCCTGGCGGGCCTGATGGCGAATCGCCTGCAGATCCCCTCCCTGCTTAATGACCTTTTTCATGCCTTCTGTCGCGTCGATCACCTCGAACATTGCGGTTCGCCCGTAGTAACCCAGTCCCGCGCAACGCTTGCAGACCTTCCGCTCCTCGCCATCTTCCTCTTCGTCATCTTCATCGAAACGCGGAGGTCGATACAGCACCTTGGTTTCCGGCGGCAGCCCCACCTTGGCCAGAAGCTTGGGATTGGGACGATAGGCCTGCTTGCACTTTTCACACAACACGCGGATGAACTTCTGACTGCAGACCAGTTTCAGCCGCTCAGCCACAAGCTCGTGATTGCCCACCAGCTTGCACAATTTAGCAACCGCATCGGCAGCATCCGCAGCCGGAAACTCGGCGATAATGCTGCACTTGTCCGCACTGTCGACGGCGTCTTTGGCCGCCTGCGCATCGCGGATCGGATCGACAAAGCAGACGTCGGCTTCCTTTCGCTTGGCACGTTCAATTGTCTGACTTAGCGAATCCCCTGCCTTCGTCTCGAACGGAGTCACGTGAGCGAGTTCACGCCCACCGAGATCCCCGAGCGAGTAGATGGAATACATGTACGCGTCCACGCTGCGGACAATCGCAACAGAAACGGTCGTCACCCCGGAATTGGGCGGACCAGCGGCCAGCAGCAGTCCGTTTTTGTGGGATGTGTACTCCCGAATTTTGGACTTCAGGTCCTCGCTGAAACCGACATCGTCCGGCTTCTCGAGAACCTTGGACTGATCCTGAATTCGAACAATCAGTCGCTCGCCTCCTCCCTGTACGGGGGCGCTGTCGACTTTCATCAGATACTTCTTTTCACTGAACTCAGTCCGCACTCCACCAGACTGAGGCTTGGTCCGCTCCCGCGTATCCAGGCCGGAAAGCAACTTGACCATCTGCGTAATGGCCATGGCCAGAGGGCCCGGCAGCCGACTCGCGGGATACGGAATCCCATCGATATAAAAGGCGACCTGAGCCACCTTTCCCTTGGGTTCAATTCGGATCATCTCTGCCCGACGATCCATGGCATCGGTCACCAGTCGCTTGGTTTCCAGCAAGCCAGCCTGAACCAGTTTCGCATTGGCAGCGAGATCCGGGGTCTCCCCGTTCAACGCCCCTTGAAACAGGACATAGTCGCGTTCGTCTTCATCTTCGTCTTCATCATCGTCATCCACGGGTTTGTTTCGACGACCAAAGCCAAATATCACGGACCTACTCCCAAGTGAACACGACACGCGGTCATCAGATCGCCCCAAATCGGGGGAAGACAGTATGAGATGGCTATTCTGACAGACCCGCTTGATGATGCAACCCGTCACCACCAGTCGGTTTCCCCGAAATTTTCGTTCAGTTTGTCCGCAGGACCTCGAAAATGCCTCCCCAGGGTGGTCTCTTCCAGTCGGCAAGTCCTGCCGATTCCCGGACCGAAAGCCCGGTTGTGACTGGCTCCGCCAATAAACGCATTGACCCAATCCGGGCGATCAACCTAAAGTCGCGACATCCACGCCGGTTGGAGCCGGTTTGGTGGTGCAGTTCCCCCACGCGGAGGGACAGCCCTCCCAAAACAAAACCCCCTCGCATTTTGGTCGACACTTCCCCCCGTCAACATTCGCACCTGACACCTTCGTCGACCCTGCAACCGCAAAGGAGTGCCGTTGTGAAGAAGCTTTCTCTTTCTCTGTTCGCTGTGGTCCTGGCTGCCACGGTGGCCTTTGGCCCTGCGACCGCTACGGCCCAGCAGGCGGCGCCAGCCACACCGCATCAGGTTGGCCTGATCGATATGGCGTACATTTTCCAGAACTACGAGAAGTTCACCGATCAGACCGATACCCTGAAAAAAGCTGCCGAACAGGCCCAGACCAAGGCAAATGCCATGGTTGAATCCCTGAAGCAGCAGCAGCAGGTCCTGCAGGGTCTGAATCCTGGCAGCCCAGACTACGCTGCTCAGGAAAGCAAGATGATCGAAGCCCAGACCAAGCTGCAAACGTTCCAGCAGGTGGAACAACGGGAAATCACCCGTAAGCAGGCCGAAGTCTACAAGCAGATTTACCTGG
Source organism: Planctomycetaceae bacterium (assembly GCA_020426515.1). Lineage (GTDB taxonomy): Bacteria > Planctomycetota > Planctomycetia > Planctomycetales > Planctomycetaceae > JACKHO01. The sequence goes on from JAGQPW010000084.1 coordinate 10,384, forward strand.
ACGTGCAGAAGGCCGTTGGCGAATACGCCAACTACTACAAGTACACACTCGTCCTCCGCTTTAGTCGCGAAGATGTGGCCGATTCTGCCAATCCTCAGCAGATCATCCAGGGCCTGAACCGTCAGGTTGTTTACCACCAGGAAGAACACGACATCACTCAGTCGATCCTGGACTACCTGAACCAGAGCTACCGTCGCGCAAAGACGGCTGGGAAGTAATCCACTTTCCGATCGACTCACCCATCCCCCCCCCCGGGTGATTCGGTCAAAATCTTCAGTGCGGCAACTGACTTTGCCCCCAATGTCCCTTGGATATTGGGGGCTGTTGTCGTTTCAGGAACGGCCCAAATCGCATCAGCCGCAAACTCTTGTCAACCGGCATGTTCCGATCCCGTTTGCATCGGATTCCGCCGGCGCTTCATCCAAAGCGACATAACCATTGGCACCATATCACCTAACGCAAAACGTCATGTCCTGCGGCTCCGTCTCTTGATGCTCAAGTTCTGCGCCGGAAAGGCCGATTCCAGCCAGTGCGAGAGTCGTGTGCGGAAGGAGTCTGCACCGACATCGCGGAGAGCAGAGTTGCTCTTCCCACAACTCGACGTACCGCAGGGATGGAGGATCGATGTCGCGCTCCGATGGAGACCGTCTGCACCTGGGCTTCTTACAGGTCGCCCACACAGATGCTGGTTTTGTTGGCGGACTGCTGGTCACGAACCGGCAGGGACGACCACTGGAGTTCCAGTGCACAACGCCCGTTCGCCCCAACAAGACACAGGAAATCCTCTACGGCCCAACACTGCATCCTTTCATCTACTCAGAGTTGCTCGGCAAGACGCTCGTCGAACGCCTGAGCGTGAAGCCGGACATCATCATCGTTCAACAGGCCGAACTGCTGGACCTGCGTCTGCATCTCGCCACACCCGTCGGCTGCGTTGTCGATCCGCAGGCTGAAGGTGCACTGCCCGATGAAACCCGCGTGCAACTTGGAGCCCAGGTGCTTCGCGTCCACCCGGAGCACACCGAAGATGTCGACGCCCTGCAATCCGCGTCCCGACTGGTTCCCGGCGATGCCGATCTGGCCGAGCCTCTCGATCGCGTGAAAGACGCTCTCGTCGAAACAACCCGGGCAGGAGCCGTGGCATGAGTGCGTGGCCGGAAGAGTTCCAGATGCCGGATCTGCACCAGTCACCTCTCATGGATCAGGCCTCCCCCCCTGCAGGCGATGAACCTGCCATCCGGGAACCACTACCGCTGCCGGAAGTCCAGACTCACGAGCTGCTGACCCGCCAGCCCGAGATTCATATTACCGGGATGAATGGAGCCCTCAAGCGGTGGCCGCACGTTGGTGTGACCGAATCACCGGTGATTCGTCGAGCCGGCTTTGTTCCCACGTGGTCTCCCATCTGGCCCAGGATCAAAACGTTCGGCCTCACCTTCCCGGCCGGGATGGAATTCCTTCCTCCCAAGGAAGAGAAGGACAAAGCCGACCTGAAGTCGATTCAGGCTCCGCAAAAGCCTGCCAGCAGCCCAGACAAACGCCCCAGGCCAACCCGCGTCAAGCCCCCCAGCGATGCCCTCTCCCTCGAAGACCGCCTGTTCTACGTCCTGCAGCCCCCGCTCGAAACGTGGCTGCGCGGGCAGGAACTCATCATGCCATTCGAGCCGTTCCCATATCAGTACGAAGGGATCGCCTGGCTGTTCTCACAAAAGTGTGCCCTGCTCGCCGACGAAATGGGACTCGGCAAGACAATGCAAACCATCACCGCACTCCGCCTGCTGCTGCGGGCCGGACAGGTGCGTCGCGTGCTGATGGTTTGCCCCAAACCACTCATCCCCAACTGGCAACGCGAATTCAAGACCTGGGCCGAGGAAATCCCCGTCACCACCGTCGAAGGTGATGGAGCCCGCCGCAAAATGATCTGGCAGATGCCCGGCGCTCAAGTGCTGCTGTGCAACTACGAAGTCGTCGTTCGTGACTTTCAGGCGATGCTCGATGAGTGCGACAGTCCCGATGCCAAACGTCGAGATGGACTCGGACGCATCATCAAAGGAGCTGGCAAGACAGATATCACCGATCGCTCGGCCCCCACCACCATCGACACTCCACTTCCCAAATTCGACCTCGTCGTCCTCGATGAAGCCCAGCGGATCAAGAACCGGGACGCCGTCACGTCCAAGGTCATCCGGTCGATTCCCCGCAAACGCAGCCTGTGCCTGACCGGTACTCCCATCGAAAACCGGGCCGAGGAGATGTACTCCCTGTTCGAGTTCATGGGCGTCATCCCTCCACACGCCACTCCCGATGTGCGGCAGCTCTCCAAGCTGAGCGAAGAGAACATTCTCCGACGCACCAAAGACCTGGTAATGAAGGACATGCCGCCGCGGCTCGATCGCGATGCCATCATCGATCTGAGCCCCGCCCAGCAGCACGCCTACCAGCAGGCCGAACAGGACGGCGTCATTCAGCTCAACGACATGGGCGACTCGATCACTGTCCAACACGTGTTCGAACTGGTGATGCGGTTGAAGCAGATCACCAACTACGATCCGCTCACCGGCGAATCCTCCAAGCTCGACCGGCTGGTTGCCGACATGGAAGAAATCGCTGCCAGCGGTGGCAAGGCGATCCTCTTCAGCCAGTGGACCAAGACCATCGACTGGCTGGCCGAACGCACCAAGCAATTCGGCCGCCTCGTCTACCACGGAGGCGTTCCCACCAAACAACGCGAACCGATTCTCGACCGCTTCAAGAACGACCCCGACTCGCATCTCTTGCTGATGAGCTACGGCACCGGAGCCGTCGGACTTAATCTGCAATTCGCCGGCTACGTCTTCCTGTACGATCGCTGGTGGAACCCTGCTGTCGAAGACCAGGCCATCAACCGCGCTCACCGTATCGGCTGCAAGAGCCAGGTCATCGTCAGCAAGTTCATCTGCAAAGACACCATCGAAGAACGGATCGATCTCGTACTGCAACAGAAGCGCGAGCTCTTCTACAAGATCCTCGGCGACGGCGACAACGAGAACGAATCCCTCAGCCTGACCGCCGGAGAAATCTTCGGTCTGTTCGATCTCAAGAAACGAAACGCCAAAGGAGCCGCGACCTCCATCGGCCCCAAACGCCCCGAACAGGAAGCGGCCTGAGAACTGCGACACGAACAATCGACGCAGGTCTCCCCCCCTCCACTCAACGCGACCAATGGCCATGAGCCAAACGCAGGTGAGAGTGACTGGAGAAGCGGCTTCAGTGAAGGTCGTCGTGACGTTTCGCCGTCCCTTCACACCCTGCGGGCAGCAACACCATCTTGCCCACCCTCAACGTGCACCTCCGGCCCGCCAAGCTTCAACGCTTCAACGCACGAAAAGCCCTCCGAACGACCATTTTGCCCCTTGTCATTCCCGCCTCAGCGACGATACTTGAAGTTGCGGAGCACCACTCCGCACATTCCGGGGGCGATCGGATTCGACTGGTTCTTCGCGGGGTGAGGGTTGCGTGTCGTGGTTGATCAGTTGGCCACGTTAAAAGCTGATCACAACAATAACTGCCAACAAGCAGTTCGCAATGGTTGCCTAATATGGTAACCCCGGTTTAGGAATCCCCGCCTGAGGAGTCCGACTGCCGGTTACAAATTCGGGCTGGTTCCCGGTCAACGGACGCTACGCCGGGAACGAGACAAGTAGTGACCTGGCTGCTGGAGGATTCGTACGTCGTTCCAAGAGCAGTGAGAAACCAAACGTCGAACTACACACGTAGAGGCTCCATCTCAGAGCTCACAGGACGGGGGTTCAATTCCCCCCGCCTCCATCCAATAGCCGCTTGCGGGCAAAACGCAAGCGGCTATTTTCATTGGAAACCCAGGGTTTTCCGAGAGTTCCGGCAGACACACCACCCTGCCCAACCTCTGAGACCTCCGACAATTGTTCCGATAACAGCCCGGCCGCACCGCAGGGGACACTGCCAACTTCAAGCCACCGGAACGACACGTCCACCGTCCCAACGCACCGATCAGCATCTCCGACTGCCACGTTGCATCAGGCGTTCCAGCGCTACCAAGTCTACCCGGAGAAGGAACACTTTCGACACGAGACCGGCCACGTCTCTCCGTGGGGCCGGACACAGGTCCGCCAGGCCAAGAACTTGATGCGGCACCATCCGAATCTGTTGCTATCACAGCTGAATGGAACGACCGTGGATGACCTGATTGGCTACTGGCGTCGCCGCCCCTGCAAGTTCGGGACAACAACGCCCATCACCGCCAAGACGACGAGCAATTACCTCGGAACGCTGATGCGGCCCCTCACGTGGCTGCACGGTTCGAGCGAATACAGTTGAACCAAGCCTCAAGCATTTGATCCCCGAACCGCTGCCTCAACCGCAAGGTGGACGACCTCCACACGCCAGTCGAGACTGTTTGGAGGGCATTCTGTTTGTACTTGTGACAGGCTGCCAATGGGGAAAATTACCAAAGTGCTTCCCCTCGTCCAGCACTTGCTGTCGGCGGTTTGATGAATGGACTCGCTGGGGTATCTTCGAAGGGCTCTGGTTCGCCCTGCTAGAGCAACTGAAAGAACTGGGCCACATCGACTGGAGGGAAGCAGCGGCGGACGCCTGGTTCGCACGGACGAAAAAGGGGGACAGCGTCGGTAACACCAAGTGCGGAAAAGGCTGCAACGTCGTCGACATTGTCGACACCAAGGGGACTCCACTGGCCGTGCACATCACCGCAGCCAACCACAACGAAGTCAAACTGATCGAACCGACGCTGGACCAATTGCAACTTCCCCACCGGGTTCCCGAGCATCTCATCTACGACCGAGCCGCCGACAGCGACGCCCTGCCAAAGCGGCTGATGGACCAACGGGGGTCGAATTGGTTTGCCCACATCGCAAAGGCCGGAAGACAAAGCCCACGCAGGATGGTCGAGCCTGTCGTAAGTACAAGCGACGCTACAAAGTGGAACGGACCCACAGCTGGTTCCACAACTTCCGCCGAACGATCATTCGCTACGAAACCACACTGCTGCGGTACACCGGCTGGATCCACCTGGCCTGCGCCCTGATCACCTTGCGAAGGTTATAGAAGGTGCTCTACAGTCAGCATGTCTCCGCGACACTGGTGGCCAAGGCCATCCAGGCAACCGGGAGCCTGAACGGCTCACTCAGGAAATTGTCCCGACTCCGACAGCAGACCGAGGCAATCGTCCGGCAACTCGCTTGACCCGCGCGGGAGACGCAGGAGCCACTGAGGCAGCTGCCTGATTCTCCCAGCAAAGTAAGGGCTGCCGATTTCTCCCCACGATTCTATTTTCTCTACGGGCGGGTTGGCCTAAGATGACGCGCTCGTACTGGCGATGCGAGTGCAGATTCGGTTTGAGGATGGGCATGGGGCTGTCAACACCCTCTGGAAACTCACCCGGAGGAAAAGAGCGAGACGATGGAGATTTCATGCGGCTTCGCCATGCGCGGGAGCGTGAACTGGGATTCCCTGTGGGGCAGTACCTGCAGCCCGCTCCAATGTTGTTTACCCGCGATGGACACAATGTGTTCCTGGGCGACATGCACCGTGGGCGGGCGGCCTTTCTGATCTGCAGCGGACCATCGCTCCGGACACAGGATCTGACACCTCTTCAAGAACGCGGCTTCCTGACGATGGCCGTCAACAACGCGGCAACGATCATTCGTCCGAATCTCTGGTGCAGTGTCGATGACCCCCGAAACTTCTGTGACGTGATCTGGCGCGATCCAGGGATCCTGAAGTTCGTTCCGCTCTGCCATATGGAGAAACCGTTTTCGGTGCGTGATGAGCAGGGTGCACTCGTGGATTCCCGTGAGCGCGTCGGCGATATGCCTGGTGTGTTTGGGTTCCGCCGGAACGAAGCCTTCGTCGCAGAACAATTTCTGACAGAGGACACGTTCAATTGGGGAAACCACGGAAATCGGACCGACGCCTTGGGCCACAAAGGATCGCGTTCGGTGATGTTACCTGCCCTGAGGTTGCTGTATTTCCTGGGGATCCGGCAAGTCTACCTGTTGGGCTGTGACTTCCGCATGGACCCGGGGACCAGCAACTATGCGTTCGAGCAGGATCGGTCTCTGAGTTCGGTCCGGGGGAACAACCAGACGTATCGCGTGCTGAACAGCCGCTTTCGACAATTGCTCCCTCGCTTTGAAGCAGCGGGATTTCACGTTTCCAACTGCACGCCGGACAGCGGCCTGACGGCATTTCCGATGCTCGATTATGAGGAAGCGATCCGAGCCGTGCGGGAGACAATGCCGCAGCGGGTGATCACCGCGAACATGTATGACCGGAACGCGCAGTCGCAAGCCACCGTGTCTGTCCAGACGCCGATTGCGAGCGCCGAATCCCGAGAAGCTCCGTTGGACCAGGACCGCCTGGCGGAGTTGACCCTCGTTGTCCCATTGCACGAAGGTGACTGCCGCCGACTGGACCAGACATGGTTCACCTGGATGAAATACAAGCCCTGGTTCAGCAGTGCGTCACTGCTGTTCATGCGACATCCAGGCGTCGAACCGAATGACTTGGTGACCGCCATTCTCAAGGAGCACGGAAGTGCTCAACTTGCGACGGCCGACGTCGATCGCAGCACCCGCGAGAGCGAAGCCTGGGAGTGGGCTAAGGTGCATGAAGTGCCGCGGCTTGTGAAGACACGTTGGTACCTGCTGCTGGATCCCAGCGCTGTGGCCACCTCAGGTACCGACTGGCTCCAGCCGGAGTTGTTCGATGAAGACCCCGAACAGGGGCCCATCGCGTTCGCGGCGTGCCAATGGGGGTACACGAAACCTGCCGATGCATATCGGAAATTGGATGACTGGGCTGACGGTGTCTCTGAGTTCCAGGCATTTCCTCGACTCAATTGGCCGTATGATCCGCAGAGTGATCGTCTGCATCATGAGGCGATTTCCTCCTGGGCATTCCTGGCGAATCGGGACTGGGCGCAGGCAATCGCCGATATCACAGGAGCATCGCTTCCTTGCCGCGACCACGCCACCTTCTCGCTGTTCTGCGCAGCCAGAAGTGGCAAGCAATGGCGCAGGATCGCGGCGAAACAGGCAGGCTGGGATCATTCGTTTGGCTGGGACGACTCCAGCTTGGCCAAACGCTGCGCCCAAGTCTTGCGAACAACCGGCTGACCTCTCCTGTGGTACCCTTATGATTGAGTTCACAACTGTCGTTGCTGTTGACGCTGCCCACGTGCGTGAACTGCAGATCGTCTGGCCCACCTGGGTACGCCATCGACCGGAGATCATGCGATCTCCCTTGCTGATCATTGTCGATGGGGCCGCTGGATCTCTAGAGGATTGGGAGGACCGCCTGCAGTTCGTGGAGCATCCCGCCCGCCGGATCCGGCTTTGGGACCAGGAAGGTGTTTCACAGCGAGAAAAGATGCTGACCGCGCTCACCATCCTGCCGGGAATGGACGTCGATACCGAGTGGTATCTTAAGCTCGATACCGATGTGGTGGCCACTGGTCCCGCAGACTGGTTGCGTGAGGAGTGGTTTGCCCCAGGTGACGAGGGAAGCGAGCCGGTTTTTGTGAGTAACCCATGGGGATACACCAAGCCTGCCGATGCGATTGAACGGCTTGACCGCTGGGCGAACATGCAACCCGAATTCTCCGGCACCCAGCCGTTGGGGTTGTCCCCCAATCCGGGAGAATCGCTGGTCTCGCATCCGCGTATTATTTCCTGGTGTTTCTTCGGGAGGACCAAGTGGACGCGCGAAGTGACCACCTGCTGTTGTGGCCAACTTCCGATTCCTTCTCAGGATACCTATCTCTGGTACTGCGCCGAACGTCGGGGAGATTTTTATCGACGGGTTTCGATGAAGAAGTTTGGCTGGGCGCACGCCAGTCAACCACGGCGCCTTGAGCGATTGGCGAGCAGATCGCTGGCTGCAGCGTCCACCAACTCGTCGTTGACGGTTCCTGGTGAGTTGCCATCCAGAGCCCCAGCCCCTTCGCGCGGCGCAGTTGCTGAAGCGTCCGAAGGCGTGGTGTACCTGCTGACCGGTCCGTCACATGCCGCTCGTCTGGTGGTCTCCCTCGCCTCATTAAGACAACATTATGATGGACCGGTGGTGTTGTTCACCACGCAGCCGGAATCCCACGCGATCGGCCAGATGATTGTGGATGACGAGCGACTCCGGGTAATTCATCGGCCGATCGAGCCCCCCTATAAGGGACGGAATGCGAGTTACCTCACCAAAGTGGCGGTCTTGGAGCACACGCCGTTCGAAAAGACCCTGTTTCTGGACGCTGACACGGTTATCGTCGACGAGGTTCGGCCGCTCTTCGAATTCACCGAGCAGACGCAGATTATCGCCACGTCATTTGCAGGTTGGCGGAGCGACCGCAATCCCGTCCGCTCGCGAATTGAAGGCTGGCGAAAGATGTCGGTGCCAAGTTTCCTCGGGATGAGTTGGGACACGTTGCTGGATTCCGCCCAGAATGGCCACCCCGCCATCAACACGGGCGTCTTTGCCGTTCGCCGCGACGCTGAAGCCATTCGGCTTTGGCGATCACTTGCCGTGTTGGGACGGCAACAGTTCATTTGCGACGAAATCGCATTGCAGCTCCTGCTGCATCATATCCCTCATCGGCTCCTGGACGATCGCTGGAATTGTTCACCACGGCATGGAAAGTCACGAGATCAGGTCCATGTTTGGCATCTGCATGGTGATAAACACCTTTCCCCGCGGGGGCGAAACCTGTGGTGGCCACGTTACCAGACCGCCATCGCGGAGAATCTTGCCAATATCCGCCACTGGACACCCGCCGGAGATCGTGAACTGCAGCAGTTGCTTGAGACTGAAATGTCCGTTGCGTCTGCTGTTATTGGCGAGAGGTAATGGGTGGAAATTCGAACGTCTCCCGGACATTCGTTCACGCGTCAACGCGAACCTCCGCGAGATCCAGCTATTGGCGAATCCTGGTCGGGTGGTCCATCGATGAGCGGGGGGGTGATGGGATGTTTTTGTGGATTAGAGAAACCGGGAATGAAGCCAATGTAAAAAATGTCCGGTGACGGCAATCACTCTGGTTGACAATTCGTGGCCTGCCTGAAAAGCTACGACGCGAGTCGTATTCGGTGCCAATTTCTAATGACGGGGTTAAGGACGGGCGGGTGTGGGGCAGCCGTGAATTCCGGGCTGTCGGCAGGCCTGTGGAGCGAGCGTGTGGATCCTGGTGGAGCCCCGGAGGGGGGCGTTTCCGGGATGTGCACGTCCCGAGACTGGGAAGGCGGGGCATCGAGACGGCTGGGTGGTTCTGTTGGTGATCGTGTCTCCTGAGCGAATAGAGTTGTGATGTCGTCCAGTTCTTCGTCCTCCTCTTCAAGTTCCAACCTGCCGGATGAGTCCTCGAGTTCGTCGTCTTCATCTTCTTCGTCAACCACCCCGCCGCAGAGTTCGTCGAGTTCGTCGTCCTCTTCGTCATCAAGTCCCACTCCACCGGTCAGTTCGTCGAGCTCCTCATCATCCTCATCGAGTACGATTCCGCCGGATGAGTCCTCCAGTTCATCGAGTTCCTCCTCGTCGTCAAGCACCACCCCACCGATCGGTTCGTCAAGTTCCTCGTCCTCTTCATCGAGTACTGTGCCACCGGATGAGTCGTCGAGCTCATCCAGTTCGTCGTCCTCATCCAGCACGCCCCCGCCGGTCAGCTCCTCCAGTTCGTCTTCGTTGAGCAGCGTGCCACCGGATGAGTCCTCGAGCTCCTCCAGCTCGTCGTCGTCATCGAGCGCTGTGCCGGTCAGTTCGTCGAGTTCCTCGTCGTCATCGAGCAGCATGCCCCCGGATGAGTCCTCAAGCTCATCCAGTTCGTCGTCGTCATCGAGTACCACCCCTCCGGTCGGCTCCTCGAGTTCCTCGTCGAGTACCACTCCCCCGCCCCCGTCTTCGTCCAGCACCAGCGGTCCAGGCCCTGGAGCACCTTTCCCATGGCTCAGCCCACCTCCGTGCAATGTCTGCCCTTGTCCAAGGGGGCCGCAACAAAGCTTGTTGAGTTCCAAGCCCATTGTTTATGCCAACGGCGCGATCCCGTTACAGGTCACGGATCTCACGGCGGGTGGGTTCGGGGGCGGCTGGTCGCACACGCGGGCGTACAGCAACCAGTTCTCCGAGACCTACAACTACGGCAATGGTTACAACTGGGTGGTGCGGGACTGGCCGTACATCACCGAGATCTCGGAAGATACTTTCGCTGTGGTATGGTCCTCGGGTGAGGCCCTGTGGTTCGACCTGGTGGACGGGGACTATGTGGCCCGGTACGGGGCCTTGCAGACGCTGACCCACGATACGGACGCGCATCAGTTCGTGGTCACCATGCCGTCGGGTGAGGTCTGGCGGTTCAACGACTTCAGCGGCCTGGCCTCGGGCCCGCTGGGGCTGTTCGCGTCCCGTCAGGAACCGGGTGGCGCGGAGACGTCCGTGTTCGAGTACAGCGGAGAGCTGATCACGGAGATCCGCCGCGAGGAAGTCGTTGATGGGGACACCGTCATCGAATCATTCCTATACGACTACATCAGCGGCAACCTGCAGTCGGTCACGCTCCGCCGTCAGGTGAACGGGGGAGCCTGGGGGGACATCCGCCGGGCGGTGTACAGCTACTACACCAGCCTGTCGACGTTCGGCAGCCAGGATGACCTGGAAACGGCCCGTCTGCAGACCCCCACTCTCAGCGGCTGGGAGGATACCCAGGTCTATTACTACCGCTACTATCTGGAGGAAGAGACCGACGGGTTCGTGCATGGCCTGAAGTTCGTGGTCAACCCGGCGACCTGGCAGACGCTGCAGGCGGCCAGCATCGATCCGCTGACCGCCAGCAACGGGGTACTGGCCACCTATGCCGACTTCTATTACGAGTACGATGGGCAGCGACGGGTCACGCTGGAGCGAGCGGATGGAGGAGCCCGGACGTACACGTTCGCCTACACCGCCAGCGGGAATGCCTCCGACTACAACAACTGGTCCCAGAAGACCGTCGAGACACTCCCCGATGGGAGCCAGAACATCGTCTACACGAACTTCCTGGCCCAGATCCTGCTGAAGGAGTTCCAGTCCGGCACGGACAGTTGGATCGATTACTATCAGTTCAACGATGAGGGGCAGCAACTGCTGGCGGCCTCTCCCGCGGCGGTGGTGAGTTACAATGACACCGCCGCTGATCTGGATGTCACGCTGCAGACCAGTTCCGGGCTGTTGCAGCGGTATGCGTACGCCGAGACCACCGGGGATGGAGCGGTGGCGGGGTACCTGATGCAGGAGTCCGTGCAGGAGGGGACCTCGGGAGAGCTGATCCCGCAGGTTGCTTACGAGTACACCACCCACACCGCCGGGGGGATCACGGTTCATCCGGTCACCCGTCAGACCCGGTATCGCCAGGAGGAGGGGACCGGGCTGCTGATCACCACGATCGACACCACGTTCCACTCCGGCACGGCGCAGGCTCAGCAAAAGGTCACCACCCTCCCGATCGTGCCGAGCGAACAGAACGGGACCGGGCTGCCGGTCAGCACCCGCCAATACATGAACCTCAATGGCCGGGTGACCTGGCAGATGGATGCCCGCGGGGTGATCAGCCACACGGTGTACGACGAAGTGACCGGTGGGGTGCTGCAGCGGATCCAGGATGTCGATACCGAGGTGGTCTCCGGAGCCCCTCCGTACTGGTCGACCCCGCCGGGAGCGGGACTGAACCTGGTGACCGACAACGTGCTGGATGCCCGGGGACGGGTCATTCAGTCGCTGGGGCCCGCGCATGCGGTCGACATCGGCGGGACCTCGGTCACCGTCCGTCAGGCCACGTGGACGGTCTACAACGAGGATCTGCACGTCACCTACTCCGCGCAGGGGTACTACGATGTCGACAACGACACCTCGACGCTGATCAACCCGGTGTCGATCACCCAGCGGGACGCCGGGGGGAAGGTGCTGGCCTCGATCGCGGCGGTCTCGGCCAGCACATCGGGGACGCTGCAGGAGATCATCGCGGCCGCTGGTGGCGGCGCAGCGGCGTTCCCGCAGTCCAGTTATGTCCGCTGGCAGACGACCCAGTATACCGAGTGCTGCCTGGTCGCTTCGCAGCGGGTCTACGTCAATATCCCCAGTTCCGGGGAAGGGACCTCGGGGACGAACTACAACCAGACCACCTATGGCTACGACACGATGCGGCGGCGGAACCGCACGACCACGCCTGGCGGGACGATCACGTTCGTGGTCTACGACTCCCGCGGGCTGGTCACCTCGACCTACATCGGCACCAACGACGAGGGAGCCACGGAAGATGATCCGACTGGCGGTGGCAGTGATCCCGACAACAACATGGTGCTGGTGACGTCGAACGTCTACGACGGCGGCAGCGCTGGGGGGAACGGGAACCTGACGCAGCAGACGCAGCACGTCTCCGCCAGTGAGTCCCGGGTGACATCGTTCACGTACGACTTCCGCAACCGGCAGCTGACCACCAGCGGTGAGCTCGACACGTTCTCGTCACGCACCTACAACAACCTCAGCCAGGTGCTGCAGACGCAGCAGCGGGTGGCCAACGGCAGCGGCCAGCTGCTGGCTCAAAGTGAGAGCAAATACGACAACCGGGGGAACGTCTACCAGACCCTGCAGTACGAAGTCGATCCGGAGACGGGCGATATCGGCGAGGTGCTGACCAGCAACCGCTGGTACGATGCGGCGGGTCAGCTGCTGCAATCGGCTCCGGCCGGTTCGTCGCTGTGGAATAAGACCGCCTACGACAGCCTGGGCCGTCCGGTGCTCAGTGCGAGCGGCTACACTCCCGCCACGGAGACCCCCACGCCGTACAGCCTGTTGACCGATGTGGTCCTGGAACAGTCCGAGACTACCTACGATGATGGTTCGAACGTCATCCAGACAACGCAGCGGCAGCGGTACCACGATGCTCCCGCCACGCAGCTCGGCCCGCTGGGTGATCCGGACAGTACGCCCAACGCCCGGGTGACCTACGCGGTCAACTACCCCGATCCGCTGGGGCGGACCCAGGCGACCGCCAACTACGGCACGAACGGCGGGGCGGCGTTCAGCCGACCGGCCACCGTCCCCGCGCGGTCCGATACGGTGCTGGTCAACTCGCAGGAGTTCAACTCAGCGGGTGAGCTGTTCGAGACGACCGACCCAATCGGGATGGTGACCCGGATGGCCTACGATGATGCCGGTCGACAGACCAGCACGATCCAGAACTACCAGGCCAGCCCCGGCAGTTCCTCGTCGAGTTCGTCGAGCAGTTCTGAGGGCTGCCCGGTCTCGGACGCTGTCAATGTGACGACCACGACGACGTACCAGCCAGAT
>JAGQPW010000085.1:0-11906 GCA_020426515.1 Planctomycetaceae bacterium
GCCATCGGAAGAACCTGACGCTCCATCAAAGCCGTACATGTCTTCCCAACGCTGGGGGAACGTGCCGATGTAGCGGTTCAGTTTGACAATGGCTTTCGCGGCCGCGGACGTGGTGGTTGCGGGGGCGGGCGAGAGGGATTGAGCGTAGTACTGGCCCGCCGCCAGATTGCCCCACTCGATCCGTTTGGCGTTCGTGCGTTCCTGCTCTGAGAAGTCCTGCATCAGGGCTTCGAACTGCCGCTGGAGGGCGGAGTCGAGGATGGCGATGGTGGTTTTGGTGGCGGCGATGCGGGCGTTGGTGACGCTGCGGCCCATGGTCACAAAGGCGATGCCCATCAGCAGCAGGATGATCGTCAGCACGACGAGGATCTCGATGAGCGAGAACCCGCGTGAGGCTGGGCGAATTGTCCGGCGAATGGGTTGCATGGAACTGTTCCGAAATGGTCTGCGAATCGATGAGAAGGCTGTGTAAATCCCGAGTGCCTACTGCAGCTTGCCGCCCTTGAAATTGGTGATATTGTCGCGTTCGGTTGTCAGGTCACGCGTGCCGCTGAAATATGTCTTCTGGGCGGCCGTCTGGTTTTGCCAGTCGTCGTTGTACACACCGCCAAGTCCAAACTCGTTGTCGGCTCCGGGCGAAATGATTTGGAATGACTGTGGTTTTAGTGAGGCATTAGGGGAAGTTGCCTTGGGATCTGCTCCACTGGCGGCTCCATTGGCCTGCATGTACTCGGAGACGAGTCCATCCGGGATGGTTTCATCGTCGGCGGTGCCGTAGGAGTCATCCAGTCCGCGAGCGCGGTAGCCGGTTCCATCGTATGAACTGAAGTATTGAAGTGGAGTGGTCTGGCTTGGAAGGCCGTCGACGTACTCGGGCATCCCGTCGGAGTCTGTATCGACAAAGCGCGCCGGAAGCATCTCGGCGAACGGGCCAACGCGATTTCCACCCGGTGTGAAAGGTCGGGTGGAATCTGCAGAAAATCCGGTTGGGAGCCACTGGGTGGCGACATTCGGATCGGCTGTTCCGCCGAGGAAGAAGACGAGGCATTCCGCGCCGTTCAGGATGAACGTGTCAGAACTGTCAGTGTCATTGTTGATGTATGCTGAGGCGGTGAAATTGTAGTTTGGCCAAATGCTGCGAATGGTTGCCTTGCTTACGTTTCGCAAGCGGATACGCTCGGCGTCATCTGTAATGGCCGCCGGTTCAGACGGAGTTGGATCATTCCAGTACGAGGCATCTTCATACAACACGATGAAACTGGGTGGCTCGACGCCGTACTGCAGTTTGAAGTCGGAGATGGCTTTTCCGAGGTTTTGGATCTCGGCGTTGACTGAGGCGACGCGGGCGGCGCTCATGGCGGAATTGATGCCGACGAACAGCATCCCCATGAGGATGCCGATGATCACAATCACGACCATCAACTCGATGAGGCTGAAGCCGCGACGGGTGGAACGGTTATTACGGGGGGCAAGGAGCGCCATGCCGGTCTCCCGGAAAGAGTGTGGCAACGTGCGGGAACGAAAGGAGGTGAGTGTTGCGTTTCGCAGCGATGTGTTCCGCATGATGCAGCACTGGGGTTGAAGTTGAATTGATAATGACTGGTAACGCATTCGGTGTGCCAAATGGCATTCAGAATGCGGTGCGAGCCGATTCCCGGAGGAATCGGCTCGATTGGTCGGACTGTCAGGAGAGGTCGTTGAGGAGTTTGACCAGCGGCATGAACAACGCGATGACGATGAAGCCGACGATCAGACCGAGAACGACCACCATGAGTGGTTCGAGCAGGCTGATGAGACTTTCGACGAGGACGGAGACTTCTTCGTCGTACACATCGGCCACTTTGTAGAGCATGTTGTCGAGTGCCCCGGTTTCTTCCCCGACGTCGACCATGTTGACGACGAGGTCATCGACGATGCGGGTTTCGCGCAGGGGGACGGCCATCGATTCCCCTTCGCGAATGGCCCCGTGAATGTGGTCGAAGGCTTTGCGGAAGACCTCGTTCCCGGCGGTATCTCTCGCAATGGATAAGGCCTCCAGAATGGGGACCCCCGACGCGATGAGTGTGCCGAGTGTTCGACAACATCTGGCCGTGGTCGATTTGGAGATAATGGCCCCCAGCACCGGTATTTTGAGGGCCACCCTGTCGATGATGTACGCCCCCGTTTTGTTTTTTCTGACGATCTTGGCGAACAGCCAGAGACTGAACGGGATGACGGGGATCAGGAACCAGTAGCTCACGACGATATCGCTGGTATCGATGAGCACCTGAGTGATGGCGGGGAGTTCCACGCCGAAGCCCAGGAAGATGTCTTTGAACTTGGGAATAATCCAGTACATGATGAAGCCGACGATGCCCGTCGCGACGGTGATGACCGCACACGGGTAGATCATGGCTCCCTTTACTTTGCGCTGCAGGCTCATGGACCGTTCTTTGAACTCGGCCAGACGCTGCAGGATGATTTCGAGGGCTCCCCCGGCCTCCCCTGCCTTGACCATGTTCACGTACAGGTTGTCGAAGGCTTTGGGCTGTTTGGCCATCGCTTCCGACAAGGTGTTTCCGGACTCGACGTCTTCGATGACGCCAATGAGTGAATTCTTGAGCGGGCCGGGCTTCTCCTGAGCTTCGAGAATGCGGAGGCTGCGGAGAATCGGCAGTCCGGCGTCCTGCAGCGTGGAGAGCTGTCGTGTGAAGGCCGTCAGTTTCTTAGCGCCGACGCCTCCCAGCGTGAAGGTGGTTTTTTTGCGGGGGCCGCCAGGCTGCTGCTGTTTCTTCTTGTCGTCCTTCTTTTTGACGACCTTTTCCGAGATGCGGGTGACGAAGAACCCCTTCTCGCGGATGATCTGCTGGGCATCCTGCTCCGAGTCGGCCTCGATCTGATCTTTGATCTCGAGGCCGGTCTGGTTGTCCATGGCCTCATACTGGAATACTGGCATGTCGGCTCTCCCGTTTCGGGACGTGCGGTGAGCGAACTCACCTGAGGTCGACCGATTGGTCGTTCAATGTGGGGACAGGATTTCGGAGGACCGGTTAGTCAAGGTCTTCCATGACAGTTTCGCGGACCACTTCGTCGATTGTGGTCACGCCATCGAAAATCAGTTTCAGACCGGCTTCGCGCAGGGTCGTCATCCCCTGGCTGCGGGCCAGATTCCGCATTTCATCGACGCTGGCATCGGACGAGATCATGTCGCGGATATCGTCGTTGACTTCCAGCAGTTCGTAGATTCCGGTTCGGCCTTTGTAGCCGGCGTTGTTGCAACGCTGGCAGCCTTTGCCGTAGTAAAACTTGTATCGTCGGGCCTGCTCGATGGGGAGCTGCAGTTCCATCAGCAGGTCGTCGCTGGGTTCGAATTCGGTGCGGCACTCGACACAGATGCGTCGGACGAGTCGTTGTGCCTGCACGGCTTCGACGGTGGCTGTGATCAGGAAGGGAGGCACTCCCATGTCGCGCAGTCGGGTGACAGCGCTGGGAGCATCGTTGGTGTGCAGCGTGCTGAACACCAGGTGGCCAGTGAGCGCACTTTGCACGGCGATTTCCGCGGTTTCGTAGTCACGAATTTCCCCGACGAGAATCTTGTCGGGGTCGTGACGGAGAATGGATCGCAGAGCCGCCGCGAATGTGACTCCGATGTCCGCATTGATGGGAACCTGAATCAGCCCGTCGATGTCGTATTCGATGGGGTCTTCGGTCGTGATCAGCTTGGTTTCGATGTCGTTGAGTTCGTTCAGTGCGGAATACAGCGTGGTGGTCTTGCCTGATCCCGTCGGCCCTGTCACCAGCACGATGCCGTTGGGGCGGTGAATGATCTCGCGGAACCGGGACAGCGTGGCCGGGTCCATGCCGATTTTGCCCAGGTCCAGCTGCACCACGGTGCGGTCGAGCACACGCATAACGACCGATTCCCCAAACATGGTGGGGAGTACGCTGACACGCAGGTCGACCGGGTTGCCACCGACGTTGAGTTCGATACGACCGTCCTGCGGCATGCGGCGTTCGGCAATGTCGAGGTTGGCCATCACCTTGACGCGGCTGACAATGGCAGTGGCCAGGTGGCGAGGCGGCGGAACCATTTCGTACAGCACACCGTCGGCCCGCACGCGGATTTTGAATTCTTCTTCGAACGGTTCAAAGTGAATGTCGCTGGCCTGATCTTTGATCGCGAGCAGCATCACCATGTTCAGCAGCTTGCGGATGGGGTGTGAATTGGTGATCTCATCGTCGCCGCCCAGCTCGTAGGCGCCCATTTTGACGTTGAGCGCTTTGTTCCCGATCTCCAGATCTTCGAGCTGGTCCATCAGGTTTTCCATGTCGTCCTGCTTGGCGGCATAGAAGCGGTTGATGGCTTCTTCCACTTCTGCCAGCGAGGAGACAGCGCCACGAACATCGTAGCCCAGGAAGTTTCGCAGATCGTCGAGTGCGGCGAGGTTCTGCGGGTCGGCCATGGCCACCGTGAGGACGTTGTCCTTCAGCGAGATGGGCATGATCTTGTAGACACTGGCCATCGTTTCGGGAACGAGTTCCAGCACCTTGGGGGGGATCGCTGTTTCCGCCAGGTTGACGACCGGCATGCCGAACTGTTCGGCGAGCGCTTCGGTCACCTGGATGGCGTTGACCAGACCCAGACGGATGGCCACCTGTCCGATGACTTCGCCCGGGCTTTGCTTCTGCTCTTCCAGAATATCCCAAAGCTGGTCTTCGGAAAGGTATCCGAGGTCAACCAGAATCTGTCCTAGCTTGCGCTGGGCCATCCCTAACTCCCGCCGGTCGTAATGCCGGCACAAATGTCTCTAGGTTGTGTTTGCCCGGCAGCTCAGCTGTGGGCGACAGCACTTGGTATGGTGACGTCGAGCCACTGGGGCCCGACGTTGCGAGCATTAATCGTCGTCTTCGTCTTCCTCTTCTTCGTCGTCGAAGACTCCCTTTTTGGCATTCATGATCCGCAGCTTCAGTTCGGCTGAGGCGTTGGCCTTACGGACCACATCATCTTCATCGCAAAGTTGCTTGCGCCACAGGTCGAACAGGGCATCGTCAAGCAGCTGCATTCCGTGTTTGCGTCCGGTCTGCACAGCCGAGTTGATTCGGAAGGTTTTGCCTTCACGAATCAGGTTGGCGATGGCCGAAGTGACCACGAGCATTTCGTATGCGGCCACCAGCCCCTTGGGTTTGCGGGGCAGCAGTGCCTGGCTGAGCACACCGATGATGGCGGCTGCCAGCTGGGTGCGGATCTGTTCCTGCTGGTTCGTTGGGAACACGTCGATGATACGGTCGACGGTTCCCTGGGCACCTGTCGTATGCAGCGTACCAAACACCACGTGGCCCGTTTCGGCCGCGGTGATGGCAGAGGAGATCGTCTCCAGGTCACGCATTTCGCCCACGAGGATCGCATCGGGGTCCATTCGCAGAGCCCGGCGAAGCGCTTCGGGAAAGTCCGGCACATCCACGCCGATTTCTCGCTGATTGATCGTGGACTTCGCGTGCTTGTGGAAGTACTCGATCGGGTCTTCGAGCGTGATAATGTGGTGATCCATGTTGTGGTTCATCCAGTTGATCATGCTCGCCAGCGAGGTGGTCTTTCCAGACCCGGTCGGACCGGTCACCAGGAACAGTCCACGCGGACGCTGAATCAACTGTTCACAGATTGGCGGCAAACCCAACTGCTGAAACGTCAGGAATTCGTTTGGCACGCGACGCAGCACCATGCCGATGTGTCCACGCTGCTTGAACACGGCCACTCGAAAACGCGCCTTGTCGCCGAAGGCGAAGCCGAAGTCGGTCCCCCCTCGTTCCTGAAGCTCCTGCTGGTTTCGCTCCGGTGTGATGCTCTTCATCAGAGCGACTGTGTCGTCGGGTTCGAGCGACTTCGTCTCCAGGCGAACCATGTGACCGCCGGAACGGACCACAGGGGGCTGCCCGGTGGTGATGTGCAGGTCGCTCACCTTTTCGCGGACAACAGTTTCCAGCAGCTTGTCGATCTGTACGCGTTGTTCGCCAGCCATTCAAACCTCAATTTGCGGTGTTTGCCAGTCGGCAGAGTCGATCACCGGATGTGTATGCAGTGGAAACGATGGGAAAATGAATAACGGAAGAATTCCGAGTCCTGCTTTGGCGAAATTGCCAACGGCCAGAACGGCGATTGGCTGCTCTATCGTTCGAGTCCCGGAGCCCCGTGGTCAAATCAACGTGGGTTGACGCAAGGATCTGAGCCGCTGTGTTCAATCGGCTCCATACAGACGCAGTCTGTATGCAAGTCGAGTGCGCGTGGCGACCGGGGTGTCTCGAATTGGGCGCAGGTGGCTAGTGTCCTCCGGATTTCAGTTTGTAGGCTTCGGTCAGGGTGGTGATTCCGTCCATGGCCTTTTCGACGGCATCTTCCACGAGTGTTTTCATGCCGAACAGGCGTGCCTGGCGGCGAATGTTCTGGGCCGGTTCGCTCCGAAAGGCCATGTCTCGCAGCGTGGAATTCATCATCATCAGCTCAAACACAGCCTTGCGACCGCGATAGCCGGTGTGCTGGCAATTCTTACATCCCTTGCCACGGCGCCAGGCCGCGTCCGGATACTGCTCGGGGGCAATATCGAACAGTGCGTACTCGCCCGAGTCGGGGGTGTAGGGCTCGCCGCACTTCGCGCAGACAACACGCACCAGTCGCTGGGCCATGACCGCCATGAGGCTCGAAGCGACAAGGAATGGCTGTACACCCATATCGATGAGGCGCGTAATAGAACCGGGCGCATCGTTCGTGTGGAGCGTACTGAATACCAAGTGTCCAGTCAAAGAAGCCTGAATAGCCATCTCCGCCGTCTCGGTGTCGCGGATTTCTCCGACCAGGATCACGTTGGGGGCCTGTCGCAGCATCGCCCGGATGATGCGGGCGAAGTCGAGTCCGATGCTGTGCCGGACTTCGCACTGATTGATCCCCGGGAGCATGTACTCGACCGGATCTTCAGCGGTAATGAGTTTGCGGTCTGGACGGTTCAGTTCACCCAGTGCACTGTACAGGGTTGTTGTCTTGCCAGAACCCGTGGGGCCTGTCACGAGGAAAATTCCGTTAGGGCGACGGATGATCGTCTGGAATTTGCGGTAGTTTTCCTCGCTGAAGCCGAGGCTGCGGATACCGACTTTGATGTTGTCGCGATCCAGGATACGGAGCACGATGGCCTGTCCATGATTTGTGGGCAGAACACTCACGCGCAGGTCGAGATCGCGGCCGCCCACGCGAGTCTTGATACGTCCGTCCTGCGGGCGGCGTTTTTCCGCAATGTCAATGCGCCCCATGACTTTCAGTCGCGATGTGATCGCGGCAAGCAGTCTTCGCGGGGGACTGTCACGTTCTACGAGGACGCCATCGATTCGATATCGGATTCGAATGCGGTCTTCGAACGGTTCGATATGGATGTCGCTGGCCCGCATGTTGACCGCCTCGGTCACAATGAGGTTGACCAGCCGGACGATGGGGGACTTCTCCTCTTCAGCGGCCGACTGCGCCGCCTCGTTCATTTCGGTTTCGGTGAAGTCGATCTGAGTTTCGGTGAATTCCGCCAGCATCGAGTCGACGGACTCCGTTTCCGTTTGCCCGTAGTGGCGGTTGATCGCCGTGTTGATCGCATCTTTGGCAGCCATGACCAGGTCGATTTCACGATTCAAAATGAATCGAAGTTTCTCGACCAGCTCGAAATTCATGGGGTCGGTCACGGCAACGGTGAGCTTTTCGCCGTCGTAGAGAACCGGTACGCAGACATTTTCGCGGGCCACCGATTCGGGGACGCATTCGATCGCAGCGTGGGCAATCTCCATGCTGTCGAGGTCCGCGAACTTGAAGCCGAAGGCGGCGGCTTTGGCCTGCATCAGGCGGTCCGCTTCGGTGTATCCCAGTTTAACGAGGGCGTCTTCGGTCGCGATCCCCATGCTGACGCCCATGCTCTCGGCTTCCGTCAGCTGGTCGGCGCTGATGGTGCCATCGTCAACAAACTGGTAAAGCCACTTGGCAGGGGCCATGTTGTACCTCGAAGATGCGATTGCCTGACTGGCGTCGGAAGTGTCGTGCCGATGAAGAGTTGAATGCGCCACGCAGCGGTGACGCACAACCTCCGGATCGCGCCGAACCATCGGCAACGCGCGATCTGTTTCACTCTAACTCGTGTCGGAGAATTGGGAAAGGGAGCGAAGGCCGAAAACGGGCGGAGATGCGTCCGAATTCACGTGGAAATCACATTTGGCGAGAGGCCGCGGTCTCAACCTAAGGGCGTCGTCCCGATCGTTGCGCCGGCTGCGATCAGTTCCTCGCAATGTCTCAGCAGGGCTCCGGAGGCTTCCGCTTCTTCGCTTACAACGGTGTTGGCTCCTGCCTTGCGAGCCCGGGAAATGCTGCTTTGGTAGCGGCAGCGAACAAGAATCGACCCGGTGGGATTCATCTCTCGCAGTGTCTTCACAATGCGGTGGGCCGATTCATCCTCGGGAACGCTGATGACGGCGAGGCTGCAACGATCGGCAAGGGCCCGACGCAATACTTCGGGATCACGGGCATCGCCGGCGACTGTCTGGAATCCCTGCTGGCTGAACGGATACAGGTTGACGGGGCTGAAGTCGATCAGGCAGACATGCACCCCGGCAATCTCAAGTCGCGAGGCAATCTGGCGACCGATAGGGCCAATTCCGACCACGACGGCGTGTCGTACAGGGGCGCTTCCGATGTTCACGTACCCGCCGCCAACGTGTTCCGGGATTCCTCCTCCGGTCCACTTCAGACCCAGTTTCAGCAGTTGTGGTGTGAGCAGCAGAGTTCCCAATGCCACAAACAGCAATCGACTGTAAGTGGCACTGCTGATAACGCCGTGCTTCATTCCTTCGGCCAGCACCAGAAAGGAAAACTCCCCCAGCTGGGCCAATCCGAGTCCCATTCCGATTGCGGCTGGCCAACGTAACCCAATCAGTCGAAACGCGATCCCCGCTGCCGAGGTTTTCAGAAGCAGCATTCCAGCAAGTGCGGCGGTCAGGAGGATGGGCTCGCGGAAGAAGTCGGCTGGTTGCAGCAGTGTGCCCAGGGTTACAAAAAAGACGGTGGCGAATGACTCTCGGAACGGCAGCAGGATTGTGTCAATCTGCTGGCTGAGCCGATTGCCGCTGAGCATGATCCCGCCGGCGAGAGCCCCAATAGCAGCTGGCAACCCCAGTTGAACAGCTGACCAACAGACGGTGCCCAGCACGCTCAGTGAGAAGAGCACGACAATTTCGACGGACCTCATTTTTGCGAGGTAGGGGACGAGATACGTCTCAATCAGCCGCCGCATTCCAAAGACGGCAGCCACAAAGAACAGCGACTTGCCTGCCAACAGCCCATACGCCTGCAGGGAGGGGGGGGCGCCATTCGTGGTCAGCAGCGGAACGAGCAGCATCAGCGGGACGAGTGCCACATCCTGAAACAACAGTATTCCAATGGCCCGGCGACCATGGGGGGTGGCTGTCTGGCCCCACTCCGTCAGGGCCTTGAAAACGAGCACTGTAGAACTGAGGGCACCAGCCGAACCAACGAGCACGGCGGCATTCCAGGACATGCCCAGGCCGCGGCTCAGGAGTGTCAACGGAATGGCTACGAGGACCATCTGGACCGCGCCGCCAATCAAAAAGTAGCGGCTCAGGCGGAGGAGTTCATCCAGTGAGAACTCAATGCCGATCGCGAAGAGCAGCATCAGTGCGCCGACGCTGGCCAGATGCTCCAGTTCCCCGTGATGTTGAGTGACCAGGCCCAGACCACCTGTGCCGATCAACGCACCAACGGCCAGATATCCCACCAGCAGCGAAATGCCCCAGCGTTTGCACAGCAAACCGGCCAGCAGCCCGGCCAGCAGGACAATCAGGAGGTCGGTTACCAACCGCGAGATGTCGTCCATGCTCATGTGCCCCTGGTGAATTTGTCGAGATCGATCGGTGACTGCGGTCTATGAGTCGATTCAGCTTCGGCAGCGGAGCATCGCCGCCCCTATTCTCACTGGGACCAATCGGTCTGGCAACGTCACGTTCAGAGGGAGGACTCGTCGGTCGGGTTTGTCGACTCGAACATTTCGGCAATCACTTCTTCCAGTGGTCGCTCTAATACGCCGACATCTTCGATCGTGTACTTCGAAAGCAGCGTGGTGAGCACTTCCGGAATTCGCTGGCGTTCGACTTCGAGCTTGACGCGCGGCGCGATGGCGTCCAGTACTGTTCCAAATCGCTCAAGGCCTTCTGGCACGCGGTTCTCGGCAAACAGCAACTGGATGATCTTGTGGCGGCTGAATCGTTCCACAATCTCCGCCAGTGGCCCATCATGCTTGATTTGGCCGTGGTTGATGATGATGGCCCGTTTGCAGAGCGCTTCGACATCCTTCATGTAGTGACTGGTCAGGATGACCGTAATCTTCTGTTGTGCCTGATAGAACTTCAGGAATTCCTGCACCCGCCGCTGCGAAACGACATCGAGTCCGATGGTTGGTTCATCGAGCAACAGCACTTCTGGACTGTGCAGCAGAGCGGCAATCAGTTCCATACGCATCCGCTCGCCCAGCGAGAGTTCACGCACCGGCTGGCCGACGAGTTGTTTGACTTCCAGCAGGCTGGTGAGTTCATCCACCCGGCGCTGAAAATCATCGTGAGGAATGCGGTAGATTTCCTTGTGCAACTGGAACGATTCCTGGGCAGGCAGGTCCCACCACAGCTGGTTCTTTTGCCCCATCACCAGCGAGAATCGACGGCGGAATGCGTTGTCTCGCTTCCAGGGTGTGTAGCCCAGAACCGAGGCCTCACCCGACGTCGGATAGATCAGGCCGGAGAGCAGTTTGAGGGTCGTGGTCTTCCCTGCCCCGTTCGGGCCGAGAAACGCCACCATCTCGCCGGGCTCGATTGTGAAGCTGACATCGCGAACAGCCTCGACGGTCTTGTATTCCCGATGGAACAGCCCCGCCAGAGATGCCAGGATTCCCTCGCGTTTGCGATAGACCTTGTAGGTCTTCGTCAGATGCTCAGCCTGAATTGCGGGCATGGATGGAATGCGGTGGTCTCGAAAATCGCGGTGGCGAAGCGACACAACACAGGGGGCAATCAGGCCCCCTGCTCTCTTGATGCGTACTTCGTGCAGGACATCAGCCCAGGACGCGCCCTCGGCGACGTCCTGGCCCGAATGTTAGTCCTTACCCTGGCAGATTCACACCCGTGACCGTGCCGCCGGTTTCGTTGGTGCAGGTCACCTTGAGGTGTGTAGGGCCGACATTGAAACCCGTCTGCACGCTGACCCCCACGTTGTAGGCCTCTTCCAGATTGGTGATCTCGCGACGCTTGCGGTTGATCAGATAGTCGGCCACGCGCTGGTGCAGTTCCAGCTTGACGTTGCGGACTTCAGGATGTGAGGCTGCGTTCATCAGCGCTCGAATGACCTCAATGGCCATGCTTTCGGCGGTCTTCACATGTCCGGTCCCGTTACAGCAGGGGCAGTCTTCGTAGATGCTGCGTTTGAGGGAAGGGCGAATGCGCTGCCGGGTCATTTCGATCAGGCCGAAGGGGCTGATCCGCAGCACTTTGGTGCGTGCCCGGTCCCGTTCCACACAGTCTCGCAGTTTGTTTTCGACCTTGCGGCGATGACGCTCGTCACGCATGTCGATGAAGTCGTTGACAATCACGCCTCCGAGGTCGCGCAGTCGAATCTGACGCGCAATTTCCTCGGCCGCCCGCATGTTGACCATGAAGGCGTTCTTTTCGGCATCGTTGTCGGCACGGTAGCTGCCGCTGTTGACGTCGATCGCCACGAGGGCTTCCGTTTGATCGATCACAAGTGAACCGCCGCCCTGGAGGGGGACACGTCGACTCTGGATGCGATCAATTTCATCTTCGATTTTGTACTTGGTGAACAGTGGCTCTTTGCCATCGTAGAAGCGAAT
>JAGQPW010000085.1:12005-23041 GCA_020426515.1 Planctomycetaceae bacterium
ACGATCGATATGCTTCGGCATGACGATCTCCATGAATTCGCGAGCCCGCTCGTAGGCGGTCTTCTCGTCAATCCAGATGGCGCTGATTTCGCTGGTGTAGATATCCCGGATCGTCCGGATGATCATGTCGCTCTCTTCGTAGATGTCCGAAGGAGTGGGCGACTTTTCGATGCGGCGGACAATGGTCTTCCACAGCCGGATGAGATAGTGCATATCCCGCTGCAGGTCCTTTTCGGAGCGGTCGATGCCGGCCGTCCGAATGATGAACCCCAGGCCTTCCGGTGGTTCCATGTCCCGCAATGAACGTCGCAGGCGGCGACGCACTTCTTCGTCGGCGATTTTCCGGCTGACACCAACGCGATTGAGTCCGGGCATCAGAACCAGATAGCGACCGGGAATGGAGATGTAGGTCGAGAGCGTTGGCCCTTTCGTCCCGATTCCTTCCTTGATCACCTGCACGAGCACTTCGCTGCCACGCTGGAAGATTTCCTGGATGGGTGGCTTGCTGCGCGAGGTGCGGTCGTTGAGCTTGCTGCCACGGCCCTTTTCGACTTCGCTGCGTTCCTTCTCGCTCAGCAGGTGCTTGTAGTACTGGTACTCCACATCGCTGACGTGGAGAAATCCGTTGCGACCGACACCAAAGTCGACAAAGACGGCTTGAATGCTGGGCTCGATGTTGACGACCCGGCCCTTGTAGACGTTGCCGACATAACTCTCGATGCTGGTCCGGTCGACGTACAGCTCTTCGAGAATGCCATCCTCCACGATGGCGATGCGGCTTTCCTCCGGTTGGAGGACATTGATCAATACTTCCTTTTCCATGATTCCCTCTTCGTCGTTGGGACGAACAGGGATACAAGTGATCTCATGCAGTTCGAAATTCCCGGCATCCAGCAATGGATTCCTGATCGACGGCAGCAAACCAGCGGTTCAGCAGCGATCGGTGAGGTGTCATGGCTCGAAACTGGAGGTGAAACGTGTTGCAGCTCGACCGGATGGTCGAGACTTGCATGGGATCCGTGATTCCCTGGCTGAGTGTTGGCCTGATTCCCGTTCGCAAACGAAGCGGGAACGTTCTCAGCCTTTCAGTGCAGACAGAACGAACGCCCTCATCGCCCGAAACAGCGGACTGCTGTCTGTGGCGAAGTAAGGAATTCGCGAGCCGCACCGGATGGGGACTCACTTTGTGTATCCTGTTCGACAAGTCGAAATGTGTGTCCAAAATGTGCGAAGGAACAATTCCTTCGACGAGGACAGTCTGCGTGATCGCAGGCTGCCCTGAATGTTTCTGTTCAGTCACCGGAGGTGGCTGATCTCCACGGGGGTGGATGAATGTTTCTAATAGGTCTCGGCCAGAGCGGGGGTGCTCCGTTCGAGAGCGAGAAGTCGATCGAGTTCCTTCTTCAGGAATAGATCAATGTCTCGGGCTGTCTCAAATGTTCGAACCCGCTCTGCGATTTCCACTGCCTCGGGCACGGAAATTCGCCGAATCAAGTCCTTAAGGACCGGAATGGCCTGTGGCATCACGCTGATCTGCCGTAGTCCCATGCCTACCAGCAGCGGCAGGTACTTGGGGTCGGAACTCATCTGTCCGCACACAGTGACCGGAATCCCGGCGTTTTCCGCTGCTCGGACGACGTTCTGAATCAACATCAGAACGGCGGGGTCAGCAGCATTGTAGTACTTAGCGACCAAGGGGTCAGTACGGTCCGCGGCCAGAGTATACTGGATCAAGTCGTTCGTGCCGATAGAGAAGAAGTCAACTTCTTTGGCAAATTCATCGGCACGCAAGGCTGCGGATGGGACTTCAACCATCATTCCGATCTGGATGTCTCCGGCAAATGGAATGCCTTCCTCATCAAGATCTTCCATGACATCCCGCAGGATCATCTTGGCCTGACGCAGCTCGGGCAGCGACGAAACCAGCGGGAACATCAGCCGCACGTCTCCCCCGGTGGCGGCCCGGAGGATGGCCCGCAACTGTGTTTTGAACAGGTCGACATATTCCAGGCTGATCCGCACGCTTCTCAGCCCCAGTTCAGGATTGGGGGCTTCCTGCAATACAGGACGCAGCGAATTGGGGATTTTGTCGGAGCCGACGTCCAGGGTTCGAATCGTGACCGGACGATCTCCGAATGCCCGGATCACTTCCTTGTAGGCCAGGTAATGCTCTTCTTCTGTCCGTTCCCGAAGCCCACCCATGTAGAGGAACTCGGTCCGGTACAGGCCAATGCCATCTGCTCCGCGGGCGCTGGCATGTGCGGCTTCTTCCGGGAATTCAATATTACCCTGCACCAGAATCCGAACTCCGTCGTTCGTCGAAGCAATTCCCTCGCCAGATGTCCTGAGGAGTTGCTGACGGGACTGCTGCAGTGAACGGATCTGTTCGTACCGGGCCAATGTGTCTTTATCGGGGTCGATGATGAGTTGACCCAGATTGCCGTCGACGATGACAAGTTCGCCGCCCGATGCATCGGCGAGGAAGCTGCCCACCCCGACGAGCGCCGGAATTTCCAGCGCCCCGGCCAGGATGGCCGTGTGGCTTGTCGCTCCTCCGACTTCGGTGACAAAGGCTTTCACGTGTTCTCGGCTCAGTCCGGCGGTTTCGCTGGGGGTCAAATTATGGGCCAGCACAACGACCGGTGCTGTCAGGTGAGCAAGGTCCTCGCGTTGCTCGCCGAGAAGGTGCCGAAGCAAACCCCGTTCCAAGTCAAAGATGTCGGCGGCTCGTTCCGCCAGATAGCTGTTGCCAAGGTTCTGCAGGCTCTTCGCGTAGCGTCTCAGAACCTGACTGGATGCGTATTCTGCCGAGTGGTTCGCCTCGCGAATCAGTTTTTCAATTTCTTGTGCAAGTTTGGGGTCGCGTGTCAGCAACAGGTGGGCAGCGAAAATTGCGGCGGCTTCTTTGCCCAAATGCTCAGCAGCCAATGCCTCATTCGCAGCGATCTCATCCGACAATTTGTCCAGGGCAGCGCGCAGGCGTTGAACCTCCGCAGCGGTGGCATCGTGCGGGCTCCTGGCCGAACTGTGATCAATCGTCTGTCGCGGAATTCGATAATCCTCGACGCCCAGCACCATCGGCTGAGCAATCGCAATTCCCGGCGAAACGGCAATTCCGTGCTTAATTAGCATCTGATGTGACTTCTCCTTCTGAGATCGTGGGGTTCCCGTACTCTGCCGGGAACCCCGGATCGCCGATGGACATGCAAACTTCGGACCGAAAAGGGCTTACTGTTTCTTGAAACGGTAAATTCCCCGCCCCGTGTTCGTCACGACGCCAAAATAGACCTCGCCAGCTTCATCTTCTCCGAAGGTGATGACTGGCAACTTGTCGGTGGGGATGGCCTCGTTGGAGATGACCTTCCCATTGGCTTCGTCGTAGTTCAGAGCCCAGATTTTTCCCGTCACGTAGTCGGCATAAACGTACTTGCCAACCAGTTCTGGAACGCTGCTCCCGCGGTACACGGTGCCGCCGGTAATCGACTTGCCGATCTGGTGATCGTATTCCCAGACAGGCTCAATCAGGTCGGTGCGGCCTTCGGTACTCTCATTACCAAAGACATGGTGACCTTCCCGCAGGTTCCATCCGTAGTTGCCCCCCTTGGTAATAATGTCAATTTCTTCCCACAGGTTCTGGCCCACATCGCCGGCCCACAAGTGGCCGGTCTGACGGTCAAAGGCCATCCGCCAGATGTTTCGGACACCGTAGGCGTAAATCTCGCCACGGGCTCCTTCCTGGCCGACGAATGGGTTGTCCTTGGGAATCGCGTAGGCCAGACCCTCATCCTGATGGTCGACGTCGATTCGCAGAATGGAACCGAGCAGAACGGACAGATTTTGTGCATTACGGTAAGGATCGTTCCCGCTGCCGCCATCGCCCAGTGCAATGTACAGGTACCCATCTGGTCCAAAGGCGATGGTTCCGCCATTGTGGTTCCAGAATGGCTGGTCGATCAACATGATGACCTGCTCGCTCGCAGGGTCCACGATCCCCGACTTCGGATCTGCGGTAAACCGTGAAATGACCGACGTGTGGGCATCGTCCTGACGGGTGTAGTACAGATACAAATGGCCGTTGGATTTGAATTCAGGGTGAAACGCGAGCCCCAGAAGACCTTCTTCGTTCTGCCGGTCGCTGTATTTCACGCGGTCGCGGATATCGAGAACTCGTTTTGCTGCCTTCGCAGTGGGATCGGCGGGGAGTGAGTAGATCATCCCGGTCTGCTCAGCCACGAACACCCGGTTCGAGCCATCGCCAGCGTGTGTGATGAAAATCGGTCGGAACGACTGATCACGTCCCTGCTCGTCTTCCGGGCTCCAGCCTTCCCACTGCACGTTGGGGAATGCTGGCTCCACAGCCACGTTCAGGGTGCCATCGACTGGATCCGCGATGTTTCCATCCTGAGGAATTTCACGAATCTTGATGTTGCGGAACGAGACCAGGTCGTTGTGGTCCTGCAGGCAGATGTGTCCCTTGGTCGGCTTGCCGAACAGTGGGTACTTGGAGAACTTGCTCTTCGCGACTCGTTCATCCCAGTCCTTGCTGCCTTTCACGAAAGTCGCATAGCGAGCACCGTTCATGTCGATTTCGCACTGCTGGGGAGTGACCCGCAGGTAGATCTGGTTCCATTCGCCAACTGGACGGGTGGCGTCGGGAATGATGTCGGTGAACGGAACTTTGCCAGGCTGATACAGCTGGTACAGCCATCCCGCCTTTTGTGGGTCGTGGCCGTTGACATTGTCCTGAATCTGGATTTCCGGGCCGGTTTGCCACGGTGTGCTGGCTTCTTCGGTGACGTGGAACATCAGGCCGCTGTTACCAGCTTCAGAGATTTTGTACTCCAGCAGCAGTTCGAACGAGTCGTACTGCTTCTCGGTGATAATGTCGCCTGCACCCTTTTCCTTGCGAGTCAGGGCGCCATCCTCAACGACCCACCCGTCGGAAATGGAGTCTGACTTGTAATTTCGCCATCCTTCTTTGTCTTTGCCGTTAAACAGCAGCTTCCAACCGGAACGGACTTCGGAGGAACTCAGCGTATTTGGGGGGGCTGCATTCAGCGAGCAACTCCAGGTGCAGCAGGTCAGGCAGACGGCAGTCACAAATCGATGCATGGATGTCCTATGTCGGTAAGTGCTTGTGGTGACTTCGGCGGATACGTAGCAATACACGACCGCATGGCTCGTGTGGCTCCTTATATCCTGACGGAATGGACCGCAGGTTGGCAACTCATCAGCGATGATTCACGCGTTGCCGTGGCCTGTGGTTGAAAATCGAGGGCCAGATGCCCAGACTGGCGACTCCATTTTTGCAAACCCTGTGTGCATTTGAGCAAGATTCCATGCAATCGGTCCTGATTGGCGGAAAGTGGCGCAAGTCACTTGGCGAGAAGACGTTTCAGTCGATCAACCCCGCGACACGAGAGGTTCTGCCGGACCTGTACCCCGTCAGCCCGTGGGCTGAAGTGGAAGAGGCGCTGCAGGTGGCCGCCAGCGTCGCGGCTGAAATCCGCAATTGGCCTGGTGACCGCTTTGCCACGTTCCTGGAGCGCTATGCCGAGTTGATCGAGGCCCGCGCAGAAGACATCATCGCTTCTGCCAACGAGGAAACCGCCCTGCCCGTCGAGCCTCGACTGAAGGGAGGAGAACTCCCCCGCACAACCAATCAGCTGCGACAGGCCGCCGCCGCAGCCCGAGAAGGTTCCTGGGCACTCCCCACCATCGATACGCAGGCCAACATTCGGTCGATGCTCGGCCCCATTGGCCCAGTCGTCGTGTTTGGTCCCAATAACTTCCCGTTCGCATTCAACGGCATCGCTGGCGGCGATTTTGCGGCTGCTGTCGCTGCTG
Source organism: Planctomycetaceae bacterium (assembly GCA_020426515.1). Classification (GTDB taxonomy): domain Bacteria; phylum Planctomycetota; class Planctomycetia; order Planctomycetales; family Planctomycetaceae; genus JACKHO01. The sequence continues at coordinate 17,853 of JAGQPW010000085.1, forward strand.
GTAATCCCGTGATTGCCAAGGGGCACACCTCGCATCCCCGGACAACTCGACTACTGGCCGAAGCGGCTCACGAAGCCGCCATCGAAACTGGAATGCCACCCGGGTTTGTCCAACTGATCTACCGCACCAGCCACGAAGATGGAGCCAGACTGGTGGGGCACCGTTTCACAGGAGCCACCGGGTACACCGGCTCACGACAGACGGGGCTCGTCCTCAAGCAGGCAGCTGATGCCGTTGGCAAACCGATTTACGTTGAACTGTCGAGCGTGAACCCCGTCATCATCCTGCCGGGAGCGTTAAAGGAACGTGGAGACGCAATTGTTGGTGAATTCGCGGCCAGTTGCCTGATGGGAACAGGCCAGTTCTGTACAAACCCCGGCCTCGTGCTGCTGCTGGCCAGCGGGGAAGCAGAAGCGTTTATCGCCTCTGCCAGTGAAAAGTTCGGAGCGGCTCCCGCTGGAACGCTGCTGGGCGAAGGGGCAGAAAAGAGTCTGCGCAGCGGCATTGCGGCTCTCGTCGAAGCCGGGGCGACCGTCCTGACCGGAAATCAGCCAGTGGATGAGTCCCGCTGCTGCCACGCCAACACCCTGCTCCGCGTTTCCGGAGCGGACTTCCTCAAAGACCCCGCCGGACTTCAGACCGAAGCCTTCGGCAACGCTTCTCTGTTTGTCGTTGCGGAATCGGTCGAGGAACTCACAGCGATCATCCGCGAGTTCGAAGGCAACCTGACCGGCTGCTTCTATTCGGACACTCAGGGAAGTGACGATGCCCTCTATGATCAGCTGGCACCTGAACTGCGGCCCCACGTTGGTCGGCTGCTCAACGACAAAATGCCGACTGGCGTCGCCGTTTCCCCCGCCATGAACCATGGCGGTCCGTTCCCCGCGACCGGCCACCCCGGCTTCACCGCCGTCGGCATTCCGGCGTCGCTGCGACGTTTCGGCATGCTGCAATGCTATGACAACGTGCGACCGCAACGCCTCCCGGCTTTGCTCCAGGATCAGAACCCCGGCAACGCCTGGCGATCGATCGATTGCCAATGGACGCAAGGCGACATCGGCTGAGCCGGATTCGCAGCGTGCCTTCGGCGTTCCAACCTGGGCAACAGGTCCGTCGACACCTGGTACCCTCCGGCGCGCAAAAGACCTGAAACAGGAATCCTTACAACTTGCGTAGACTGCGCATTCGTTGTAAAGTGATTCTTACACAAATCGAATTCTTGGGATCGCCACACACGCAGTGCGGGGTGGGGATTGCAGCCTCCTCCCAGAGATTCCGGAGGATTCGAAGATGCGATGTTTCAATCTGTTGACGGCCGACGAGGCAGGATTTGTCCTCTCTTCGGAGTTGGTCCTGTTGGGCACGTTGGGGGTAATCGGGGCGACCGTTGGTCTCTCCGCTGCTGCTCGTTCTGTGAACGAGGAGCTGACGGAACTGGCCTTTGCCTTTCGCAGCCTCGATCAAAGCTATCATGTTGAAGGGACGCGAAGCTGCCGCGCCTGGACTGCTGGTTCGGAGTTCATTCAGCAGGACAAGGAAGAGTCCATCGCCGAGCTTTGCGCATCCATTGAAGCGGATGAGGAAATTCTGGAACAGCAGCTCCTCGATACCGAGCGTCGACTCGATGAGCTGCGCCGCGAACGGGATCGCGAGCTCAATGAGCGTAAGAGTCCCGATGCACCCAAGGGTTCCAAGAAGTCTGCGGATGGGGAAAAGCCCCGCAAGAAGTCAAAAGGCGAGAAAGAGCCCAGGAACGAAGCCTGATTAGCCGGCGTGGCACAACCCGGCGTGACGCCGCCAGCGTGGAAAGAATCCGGAGCGAGACTCTGTTCTCGACTCCGGCTTTCTACTGCCGGGATGAATTCGCAGCGGTGGCTGTGCGTGGCGGCAATGCGGCCGCGGCAACCGTCGCGATGCGGCCTGCAAGCGGGTTAACGCTTCCCTTTCCGTCGGGGTGCAGCCGGCTGGAGAGAAACACCACCGTCAGTTCCTGTGCAGGATCGATCCACAACACGGTTCCGGTAAATCCTCCATGTCCAATGGCCTGATCGGAAAGCAGGTCGCCCTTGTTGCTGGAGTAGGGGGACTGCTTGTCCCAGCCGAGTGAGCGGATGCCGCTCGAAACGGGCTGCGGAGCCACCATCAACGCGATGCTTCCCGGCTTGAACAACTGCTTCTCGCCGATACGTCCCTGCTGAATCACCATGTCTGCAAACCGGGCCAGATCTTCGGCCGTGCTGAACAGCCCGGCATGTCCCGCGATGCCCCCCAGAGCCTGTGCCCGGGGATCGTGGACAATTCCTCGCAGCACTTCTTTGCCGCTGCGTGCTGTTGGGGCAATGCGCGGAATCAACTCAGAGGCCGGGGTGAACATTGTGTCCCGCATCCCGAGTGGTGCGAAGATCTCTTTGCGGGCGAACGCATCCAGCGGCATTCCCGAAATCTCCTCCACCAGCTCTCCCAGCACCAGGAAATTGACGTCGCTGTAGGCGAATTGTTCACCAATGGGCTTCCACAGTGGCAACGCGTGAATCTTGTCGAATGCCACCTTGGGGCCGTCGGCATAGTCGCTCAGGGCATTGTCGGGAACCAGCCCGCTCTGGTGTGTCAGCAGGTGCTTCACCGTGATGGGGTGTTTTCCGCGCTGACCGAAGTCAGGAATCCAGCTGCTTACCAGTGTGTCGGGGGAGAGTTCACCACGTTCCATCAACAGGTGAATGCACGTCGCAGTGCAGACCGGCTTGGTGAGTGAGGCCAGATCGAAAATGGTGTCGGTCGTCATCGGCTCGAGAACCGGAGTGACCTGCCGCTGACCGAAGGCTTCGTGGAAAATCGTTTCGCCTCGATACCGGACCAGAACCACGGCTCCCGGCATCTCGCCTGAACGAATTCCTTCCGCGACAATCCGACGGATGGCACCGAGCCGTTCGCTGTCGATGTTCAGTTTCTCCAGCACATCCGGAGTCGTCGCCCGCGCGGGTAGTGAAAGACCTCCGAGGAGCCCACAGACGGCAGACAGTATGAACGCGAACCGCATGTCAGGTCCCGAGGCAAAAGTGGTGTACGTGGAGTGGTTTCTTGAACTTCCAGCGCTATAAACTACGGTCCGGGAGTCTGCGTGTCACTGAACGAGGATATCATGCTGAAACGAACGATGTTTGGACTGGTCATGGGGACCATGGTTGCCACCTTGGGCTGTGAGAAGCCACCCGCCCCGGCAGCACCGGAGACAGCTGCAGAGCCAGCTTCGTATGATGCCATTGATGAATCGATGGTGCCCGTCGAGAAGCCCGCCGATCCGGCGATGGCTGCTCCGGAATCAGCCCCGGAAGCTGCGGAAAACCCCGCGCCCGCGGAAACGAAGCCCGCCGAAGCCAAACCTGCCGAGGCCAAACCTGCTGCTGCTCTGCCGAAGAAGGTTGTGCTTGGCGATCCCTCGCTGACCGCCGGAATCCCCGGAGAAGGCAAGCTCACGCTGGAGCAGATCAGCGCCTGGCTCGCCACCCCCGGCGTCCACGAAACGCTCGAAATTGAACTCCCCTTCGGCCTCAGTCAGGCTTCGTCGAGCATCAAGGGGATCGACACGAACCCCATGACCCGCGCGAAAATCGAACTGGGCCGTCAGCTCTACTTCGATGGTCGTCTCTCCTCGGATGGCACCATCAGTTGTGCGAGTTGCCACGACCCGGCCGCTGGCTACGCGGCTCACACGCAGTTCGGCATTGGTGTGGATGGTCAGCAGGGGGGCCGCAATTCGCCCGTGGCCTACAATCGCATCCTCAGCGATAAGCAGTTCTGGGATGGGCGTGCTGAGTCGCTCGAAGCTCAGGCCGTTGGCCCCATCGCCAACCCCATCGAGATGGCCAACACACACGAAGCCTGTGTGGAAACACTTAAGGGGATTGAGGGCTACAAAGTGCAGTTTGAAGCAGTCTTCGGGCCCGACTCGCTGAACATCGACAACGTCGGCAAGGCTCTGGCCACCTTCGAACGGGCCATCGTCACCGGCCCGGCTCCGTACGATTACTACGCTGCGGTGGAACCATTCCTCACGCAGTTCACTCCGGAAGATCTGGCCGACCTGGAGGACGATGATCCCGATCTGTATGAGCGGTACTCCAGGCTCAAGGCCGATGCGGATGCGCATCCCATGTCGGAAAGTGCCATTCGCGGCAAGAAGCTGTTCTTCTCCGAGAAGTCCAACTGCACCGCCTGCCACGCCGGAGCCAACTTCACTGATGAGCTGTACCACAACCTCGGTGTGGGAATGGATGCAGAAAAGCCCGATCTCGGCCGGTATGAGATCACCAAGGAAGATAAGGACAAAGGGGCCTTCAAAACACCCACCGTCCGCAACGTCGCTCTGACGGCTCCTTATATGCACGATGGCAGCCAGAAAACGTTGGCCGAAGTGGTCGAGTGGTACGCCAAGGGGGGCCACCCCAATGACCACCTGAGCGACAAGGTCAAAAAGCTCGACCTCACCGACCAGGACAAAGCCGACCTCGTCGCCTTCATGGAAGCCTGCACCGGCGACTTCCCCAAAGTCGAACCCGCCCGCCTGCCATAGGTAATCAAGCCTCCCCCTCTCCCCCGCAAATAGCTCTCTTTTGTCAATTGAGCTGGCTGTGCAGGAGAGGGCCGGGGTGAGGGGCAAGACATGCGAGGACAGAGGCTACGAGTCTCTCCCCTGCCCCGCTGATCGCATTGCGGCATCCACCAGTCACCGGCAGTCAGGCCCCCTGATCGCCGGTGATTTTTTGTTCCCCGGTCTGCGCGGACGAGCAACGGCGAAAATGCGACGTGAGGTGGCCGGTACTGTTGCAAATTCAAACAGTCTCTGGCAGCATGCAGTCATCTGGTACGCATCTGCCTTTCCCCGAAATTTCCCGTGGGACCGCCCGCGTTACGCAGAAGTTTGCCCTCGTTACGCAGAAGTCTGATTCTGTCCAACAATTTAGTTCGTCGGGAATGCAGATGACAATCTTCGCACCGTTTCCAGACAACATGGAAGGCAGCGTGCCGATGATTTGCCCCGCGTGCGACCAAACGTGGAATCGAGCCGACTTAACCAAAGATCAGAAGCAATTTCTTATCGACGCAACAGGGTATCACGAGATACTTGTGGAGTATCACCACCTTCAAACACTGGATTCGATCCTCCGGCGGTATCCCGGTACGCGCAACCG
>JAGQPW010000086.1:0-10035 GCA_020426515.1 Planctomycetaceae bacterium
CCAGCCGGGTCAGCAGGGGAACCAGCCGGGTCAGCAGGGGAACCAGCCGGGACAGCAGGGGAACCAGCCGGGTCAGCCTGGAGGCAATCCAAATGGCGGAGGGGCTCCCGGTGGGGAGATGAATCCGGGTGGATCGGGGGAAGCCCCCTCCATTACTCCCGAAGCGGCTGACCTGGAGAACCGGAAACGCTCTACGGACCTGGCTCTCAAGAGACTGCAAGAACAATTGGAGCGGGGAGACACTCCCAAGGAACTGATGGATCAACTGGGCTTCACCGAGCAGGATCTCAATCAGTTCATGCAGCGATTGGAGCAACGGCTGGCCGATTCGGGAGCGGATCACTCACCGGAAGCGGAGTCTGCCCGACGTCAATTTGACTCATTGTTGAAGGGTGCGGACTACGATTCCAAGGGGGCTCGCCGCGACGGCGGAGACGGTCCGCGCAATGCTTCTGAAAGCTTTGGTGCAGCAAATCGACCAGTTCCACCGGAATACCGCAAAGATGTGGAAGCCTACAAGAAGAAGGTCTCCGAGTAGATTCTTTACCCTTTTAGGAGAGTTGACCTCCCCACGTGAGCGATGGCGGGCTATACTTGGACACATTGGAAGGCAGCGTCATCACAAAATGTCGCGTCGCCGCGCTAACGGTGAGTTGCTCTCAGTGTGAGCTTTCCGATTCCAAAGCGGCCAGCTTGCTGATGCATCAGGATGTGCAATCTGCAGCGGCTCGATCCTCTTCGCAGTGACTCTGGGTATTGCAGTGGCTCTGGGTATAACTAAAGAGCATGCTTTGATTCCCCGGAAGCTGAATGGGCACAGGATTGAGTTGTATTGCTGATTCAGGACAGGAAGTAGATCGTTGCGGATCCGTAGCGAGAATGTTGAACGCTGGCTGGCCCCGATGGCCGTCTTCGGATTGAAGGTGCTGTTTCTGGTGGTCCGCCGCCGGATGCATCTGGCCAGTCCAGTGGCCAATCCCTATATCCCTGCCGGGCAGGAAACCTTTACCTACTGCGTGTGGCACGACTCACTGATTGCGCCACTGTTCATTGGGCGACAACCTTCCACAATGGCTCTCGTAGGAGGGCATCGTGATGGCGGTTTTGTTGCCAGCTGTTTGAAATGGCTGGGAATTCCCAGCGCCCGAGGCTCGGCTTCCAAAGGAGGAGCGCAGGCGGCTCGGCAGTTAATAGAAGAAAGCCGCGGTTACCACCTGGTGTTGACGCCCGATGGACCCCGCGGACCACGACGAGAAATGAAACCGGGCTGCGCCTTTCTTGCAGCTCACACCGGTAAGCCAGTCGTTCCAACCGCCTTTGTTTGTACGAGGGCCTGGTATCTGGGCACTGGCTGGACCGATCTGATGATTCCCAAACCGTTCTCCACGATTCATGTCGTGACGGCTCCGGAAATCACTGTTCCCGCGGGGGCTTCTCGCGAGGAACTCCAGGAATACACCCAGCTCATTCAACGTGAGATGGACCGAATTAACCAGGTGGCTCTTGAGCTGGCGCGTCCCAAACGCCACGCCGCCAATGAGCCCCAAACATGTGAGGAACCTCCCGATGACGAGGATTTATGTCGGTAATCTGTCTTACACCACTACCGAGGGTGAACTCCGCAGTACGTTTGAACGATATGGTCGCGTGGCTACCGTCCACATGATGACCGAACGCGGATCCGGACGTTCACGAGGGTTTGCATTTGTGGGCATGGGATCTTTTGAAGACGCCGATGAAGCCATCACCCGACTGAACGGGGCATCGCTCGGTGGCCGCAATCTGGTGGTCAACCCGGCCGAAGAGCGGGACCGTCCCGTTGCCGCCCGCACCCCAAATATTTTGGATCTGCTGTAAATTGAGTTTGTTTCGGCGAATGGCTTTCGGCACAATGCTTGTGTCGGGAATTTCCCGAGACCAGAGTTTGGAGGATCACTCACGCCACACTGCAGTCGTAGAGGCGTGAGCATCTGAGCAGAGTTAAAGCACATCGGCCCCCATCAGGAGTCCGATGGCCTGAAGTCACCCGCACTTGATGATTGTCGAGTTTCGCAGATTCTCTTCACAGCAGTTCAGTGGCAGCCTGCTCCTATATCGACTTGCCCGAAGTTCTCCATGTCGGAGCAACTTGGGGCAGGACACCATTTAACCGTTGAGGATTGCAGAGATGCCGCAGGGAAAAATTCGCAAGCTCGTTGACAAAGGTTTCGGCTTCATCGAAGGCGAGCGAGGCGACATGTTCTTCCACCACTCCGAAGTTCGCGGAACGACCTTTGAGTCGCTGCGCGTGGGGCAGACAGTCAAGTACGAAGTGGGCGAGGGAAAGAAGGGACCATGCGCCACGTCCATTGAAGTCCTCGACTAGTTTGTCGCGCCCCGCCCTCTGAACTCAATTCTCCAGTCGAAGAACAGACAGGCATCAGCGGGCTCAGACAGCATTCGTCATCATCACGCCTCGGGCCATGCCCGGGGCGTGATCGCTTTTACCGCGACGTCTACAGGCGGAATCCGCCCGCGGTCTTGCGATTCGTCCCGTCGCTGTCTACCTTCGTGCACGATGACCTGCCTGGCCAGGGAGTCCACCAGTATCCCTACTGGCGGCTGCATCTTCGGTAAACACACCCCACGGATGTCCCCCAAGTCCCGCCTCAATCCCGTCCATCGATCATGATCAAATCGCTCCTTGACTGGCTCGACCACCGCGTGGGATATCGGGAATTGCTCCAGGAGGCGATGTATGAGCGTATCCCCGGCGGGGCTCGCTGGCGATATGTGTGGGGCAGCACGCTGACCTTTACCTTCGTGATCCAGATGATCACGGGTACCTGCCTGTGGATGGCCTACAGTCCCAGCGCCACCACCGCCTGGGAAAGCGTGTACTACATCCAGAATGAAATGACCATGGGCTGGGTCGTTCGAGGCATGCATCACTTTGCCGCCCAGGCCATGGTGGTGCTGATGGTGATCCACCTGATGCAGGTTGTCATCGACGGAGCCTACAAGGCACCACGGGAAGTCAACTTCTGGCTGGGACTCGTCCTCGCCCAGATCGTCCTGTTCCTAGGCCTGACCGGATATCTGCTCCCCTGGGATCAGAAAGGTTACTACGCCACGCAGGTCGCCACCGAGATCATGGGCTCTGCCCCGCTCGTCGGCCCCTACATTCAGCAACTGATGCAAGGCGGGTCGCAGTATGGGCACCACACCCTGACCCGTTTCTTTGCCCTGCATGCTGGCGTACTTCCGTCCCTGCTGATCGTCTTCCTCGGACTGCACATTTACGTCTTCCGTCGGCATGGGATTCATGCCAAGGAGCCCGTTGCTCCCGTGGAAGGCATGTTCTGGCCCGATCAGGTTCTGCAGGATGCTGTTGCCTGCCTGGCCGTGCTTGCCGCCATCCTGACCGCCACCTGGTACTGGCATGGCGCCGAACTGACGGCCCCGGCCAACCCGGCCGAATCCTATGCCGCCGCCCGTCCAGAATGGTACTACCTGTTTCTATTCAAGTTCCTGCAGTTTGAATGGGTCTCTCAGATGGGGGAGATGCTGCATGTGGGTGAAGCCTTCGGAGCGATCTTTGTCCCCGGCGCTGTGGGGGGAGTGATTCTCCTGATGCCGCTGATCGGACGAACCAAGTTCGGCCACAACTGCAACGTCGCCTACCTGTGGGTCGTGGTCGGAATTGCGGGCATCCTCACGGGAATCTCTTACTACGAAGACTGGTACTCACAAACCAGCGAAGGAATCGCCTTCCGCGCAGCCGTCGAAGAAGCCCATCGCGATGGACACCGTGTTGTTGAACTGGCCCAGTCGCCAACCGGGATTCCTCCTCAGGGAGCCGCCATCCTGTTGCGGACTGATCCGCTCACACAGGGCCCCAAGCTGTTTGCCCAGTACTGCCTCGACTGTCACCAGCCTACCAGTCCGGCGACTCCGTTTCAGTTCCCGGCACAAGCTCCAGAGCTTGCCGATCCCGCACACCGCGACCTCGTCCGGTTCGCCTCGCGTGAATGGACTCGCTCGGTCCTGACCGACTTTGGCCAACACTTCCAGAGCCTTTCCGGAATCACCGGTGAGCGACAGGAGGCCGCCGAATCCATTCTCGACGGCACAATGAAAGGCTGGTCGGACGATAATCGCGAGACGCTGCAAAACCCTGCAAACGCAGCCGATGTCGAAGCTTTGATTGAATTCATCTACGCCCAGAGCCAACGCCCCGATGCCCTGCCCCCCAGCGATCCCAAAGTGCAGCGGGGACAGGAAATCTTCGTTAGCGGCGAAATGGCCATGGGGCAGATCGATGCCTGCGTCGATTGCCACAGCATGCACCCGCTGATCGTCGATGCGGCAGGACAGACCGTGCTGGCTGAAGCCGCCCTGTCCGAAGATTTGCAGCCCATCCTCACCGGGTACGGGAGTTCGGACTGGCTTCAGGCGTTCATCGCCAATCCTTCGTCTCACTATGGCGACACCAACGCCATGCCCGGCTTTTCCGGTCAGCTTTCACCGCAGGAGCTGGAACTGATCGCACGTTGGCTCGCGGAAGACTATTATCAGTCCGCAAAGCACTAGTTCCCCAACCGCACCGTCCGCTGCGGAGGGAGCATGTTCCGGGTTTACTACCTCAGGTGTCTCCATGATTCGGCCGATGACCTGCCCCGTCTGTGACAAGGAACTTTCCGCTGAGATCACCGGCGAGTCGAAGCTCTTTCCATTCTGCAGTGAACGCTGCCAACAGGTGGACCTCTATCGCTGGTTCAACGGCGACTATGCCATCGTCGAACCGATGACCATGGAGCATCTCCTGGAAGCCGAGCAATCGGAAATCGACGGACACTTCGAGTAATTCAGCGCCGGCGCATTGTTCTGACGGACTTCATCATGGCATCCTTTGCTGTCATCCTCGCTGCGGCGGGCAAGAGTTCCCGCTTTGGAAAGAGCAACCGCAAGAAACCATTCCTCGAACTCAAGGGCCGCCCCATCTGGGTGCGGGCACTGGAACCGTTCATTGCCCGCGACGATGTGCAGCAGGTGCTCATCAGTATTGCCCCCGATGATCTCGACTGGTTCAAGGAACAGTTTCGCGCGAATCTGGCCTTCATGAATGTGCAACTCGTGGCCGGTGGTGCGGAACGCGCCGACTCCGTGCAAAACGCCTTGAGCCGCGTCCGCAACGACATCGATTACGTCGCCGTTCACGATGCGGCCCGCCCCCTGTTGACAAAGGCCGATGTCAACAAGGTCTTCGCCGCCGCAAAGAAGCATGGGGCAGCCATCCCGGCGTGTCCGGTCGTCAGTACCCTCAAACGGGTTCAGGGAGGTCGAATTGTGGAGACCGTTCCTCGCGCCGACCTGTGGCAGGCACAAACGCCGCAAACGTTCCGTCGGGAACTGCTGCTGCGTGCGTACGCTCAACGCAACGGATTCCAGGCCACAGACGAAGCCCAACTCGTCGAACGCTTGGGAGAGCCGGTGCACGTTGTCGAATGCCCTGCCATCAACCTGAAGATCACGACGCAGGAAGACTTTCGCATGGCAGAGGTTCTACTTGATGCGTTGCCAAAGAAGGAAGGTTTGCGACCCTTCCATCCCTTCGCTGATGAACGGCCCGGCGTGGACTGGTCGTAATGAACGATGTGCGAGACGATCGCGCTGCTCCTGAACAATTTGTCCGGGACCTTCTGCAACAACTTCGTCAGTCTGACGTGGTGTACTTCCCGATCCGGCATCATTCCCCGGCGTGCGCGCGACACATCGACCGCTGGATTCGCCAACACCAACCCGCCTCGGTTTTGATCGAGGGGCCCGAATCATTCAACGCGTTCATCAACGCATTGGCCCATCCCGAGTGCCAATTTCCCGTTGCGATGTACACAAACTATGTGGACATGCAGCATCGGTTGTCACCTTCACGCGAACAGGCCCGCTTTGCTGCCTATTATCCATTGTGTGACTATTCTCCGGAACTGATCGCCCTGCGGACCGGACTCGAAACCGGAGCCCGCGTCCGGTTCACTGATCTGGAGTTTGCCGAGAAGATCCTGCATTCGCAGGGTCTCCGCCCCGGTCGCCCGACCGCCCCCACACCAGCAGCCCGAGTCGACTCCCTCACAGAGGACCCCCACCTCGCCTATAGCACGTATACGGCGGAACTGGCTCGCCGCCTGGGGTGCCGCGATTTCAACGAACTGTGGGACCACCTGTTTGAGTCCGGCCCCATTGATGAATCAACCGATAGGTTCATCGATCGTCTCGCCACCTTTTGTGCGATGTCTCGACTCACAGCGTCCCCCCATCAGTTGCAGGCCGATGGAACGCTCGCCCGTGAAGACTGCATGGCTGCAGCGATTGACGATGAACGGCAGCTCAATCAACGCGACAAGCGGAGCGGCCCCGTGCTTGTCGTCACCGGGGGGTTCCACACAGTCGCGCTCCCGTCCCTGCTCGGCCGCAAATGTGCTCGGCCTGCACTGCCCGAGCTTCGTCCGGGAGAGACAGGGTCGTGGCTGATCCCGTACAGCTTTGATCGGCTCGATGCGCTGGCGGGTTATAGTTCCGGCATGCCCAGCCCTGCCTTTTACGATCGTCTCTGGCGAGCAGCAAGTACCTCTCCGGACGAGACCGATGCCCACCGCTTTCAGGCAATCTGCGACCTCGTGCTGGACGTCGGCCGACTGGCTCGTCAGCGCAACCTCCCATCCAACGTTTCCACGCCGGATGCCATTGCCGCAGTCCAAATGGTCGAACACCTGGCGAGATTGCGAGGACATGCCTGCCCGCAGCGGGAAGATGTGCTCGACGGCCTCCGAGGCTGTCTGATCAAAGGAGCGATGGAGCCAGAAGGGGATATGCTGATGTCCGCCGTGGAACAACTCCTCGCCGGAGACCGTGTGGGGCAGGTCCCTCCCGGCACAAACGTCCCCCCCATTGTCGACGATTTCCGGAAGCTCGCACAACGCTACAAGCTGCCCACGGAAACGATCCACACGCGCGAACTCCAACTCGATCTGTACCGCAAGCATCAGTCGAGGGAAATCAGCCGACTCCTGCATCAACTCAACAGCCTTGGCATCACGTTCGCTCAGTTCGTCGCCGGTCCGGACTTCCAAAGAGGGGTCGACCTGGAACGTATGATTGAGATCTGGCAGGTGCGCTGGACGCCATCGACGGAAGCGGGACTCATCGAAGCGGCGGTCTATGGCTCCTCTATTGCCGAAGCGGCTGATCATCGGTTGCGCGAGCAGATCATGGAACTCTCGGCTCATCCGGGGGAACACAGCACCTCCGATGCGGTTGAACTCCTCATCTCGTCATGCTGCATGGGTCTGCACTCGCTGGGAAGCCAGTTACTGACAGTGCTGCGGCAGGTCATTTCAGCCGATCCTCAGCTGCCTTCACTCGCCGGGGGACTCACACAGCTGGTTCTCCTGCACGAGTCGCGTGAGCCACTCGAAGCATCTCGACTCAGTGGGCTTCCCAGCCTGATCACGGCGTGCTTTCAGCGGGCCTGCCAGCTCACACGCGATGCGGGGCGCTGCCCGGACAATGTCGTGGACGAGTGGCTGGCTGCACTTGCACCGCTGCGCGAGCTGATGACAATTCCCCTCACAGCCGCCGATGCAACGAGTTCACTCGACAACAGCCAGAAGCCCTCCCTCGATCCTGACCTCTGGCACCAGGCGCTCCAGCACATTCTCTCGCAACCGCCCGACAAGACGCACTCCATTATGGCCGGAGCTGCCGCGGGGATTCTGTTCAGCGCGGGACAACTGTCTCAGCAGGACTTGATCAAGCTTGTCCAGGGCCATCTGGAGGGAACGCACCCATCCGGCGCTGATGCATGCGGCATGCTGCGCGGTCTGCTGACAATGTCCCGCGATGTCGCATGGAATGTGCCCGAGATCTTGTCCGCAATGAATGACCTGTTGAGCCGCTGGGATGAAACGGCGTTCTTGCAGGTCTTACCCGATTTGAGGCTGGCATTCGCAGACCTCACTCCACAGGAGACTTATCGTGTCGCCGAATCAGTGGCGTCGCTGCACGTGGCTGCTCACGCAGACGAATTGATGCGGATCAACGTGCCGGAGAACGAAGTCCAAACTGGAATTGAACTGAGTCATCGCGTGCGAGAATCGCTGATGCGTGACAAGCTCATCGGCAAAGACACGCCGTCTCAGTAATTCTCACTTGATACGCGAGTGGGCGGCGTGATCGACCGGAATGTGAGTGTTCTCTCGCCGACTTGTTCAAACTCGGCGATCCCACCTGAATTGTCAGTCGCAGCTGCTGTTCTCGAACTATGGTCGAGAGGACGAGACGAAAGCCGGGCAAACGCAACGATCTGTCCATCGTGACTCTCCTCATTGTTCCATCGCGAGCCCAGCCACTACCTCTGCACGACCATGTCGACCGATACACCCGCACAAGAAGACCTGACCGACGTCCAGGAGCGCCTGTTCGAGATGCTGAACTCGGTCAGCCTGGATTCGCCGCGTCCGCAGAAAACACTTACTGAGTCAAAGGCATCATCTGCGCCGGTTGCAACGGTTGAAGCGCCTCCCGAGAAGAAGACTCCCGTCCGACGCCACCCTACGGACTGCTCGAACTGTGGGGCTTCCGAAGCACTAAAATCCTCCACGTGGTGTGAGTCCTGCGGATTTCATCCACGGCTGAATCGCTGCCTCGAAGTCGCTGCTCCCGTCGACTCCGACGAAAACCAGGAGCTGACCGTCAGCGATATGCTGCAGCGTGTTCCCATGTGGGCCTGGATCATGGGCGGCGGCATTGCCAGCATCATCGTTTTTGGCGCTGTCCTCCGAGGCGGACTTCCCGACATCCAGGATCGCAGTCCGCTCGCCTTGTCGATGATCTTTTGCGGCCTGTTGTCCCTTGCCATCTGCCATGTGCGCGCCTTCTACATCGGACTGCAAAACTCGGAGAAATTCAATCTGGGCACGATGATCGCCCATCCCGTCGAAACGTGGCGTCCTGCGGCAATGCAACTGCCAGACACCCGCCGATTGTTTTATGGCATGTCATGGGGCCTCACGGCTGTCACCATGGCTATCGCAATTGTCGGGATCGACTGGAACGGACTGTTCAAACCCGCCCCTCGAGCCCGTAAGTCCTTCAATCCGCTCGCCCTGATCATGAAGGCCGCCGTCTGTGTGAGCGGTGCGACGGCCGGTGGACAGCATGGCGGAGGTGAAGGGGTTTCTGCCATGGGCGACATGATGGACATCATTGGCGAAGCCGCACCAGCAGATGAAGGTTCAGGAGCCCCCGAGGACGTGGAAGATTCGCTCCAGAACTTTGCCGGCAAGGCTCTGGACAATTCCATCAATAGCGCGAAGTCGGGTAAGAAACAACCATCTGTTGATGACCCCGCCGCCGCCCTTGAAGAAATGAAATCCCGCAGCGCATTCGACGATGACGGCGAACAGCAGCCGTTCAAGGTTCCGGATGCATCCTCTGATGTTGACGAATCCGGTGAGGATGGCGCCAGTGACGAAGACTCGTCACCCGCCGAAGAATCCTCGGACGCGACGGACATCAAGAAGAGCGACGACTTTCCAATCCCACCTTCGCTGCGAAGTGTCGCCACCCCGCCCGGTTCGACCAGAGAGGACACAAAGAAGTCCAACGCGAAACAGGACGACTTTCTGATCTTTGGGTACACCCTGAGCGTCACGGGTCGTATGCACTCGGTCGTCGTCGCAGAACTCTCCGACGCACAGCGAGGTCGATATGTCGCCACTGTTCCCGTCGATCAGCTATCGCTCGATGAACTCGAACAACTGCAGAACAAACTCGATGAGTTCCGCGCCGACACTCCGGCATTGCGAGCCCCCCTTCGAGCGCGGTGGGTCATCCCGGCCTTCACCTGCTCGGTCAAGTACAAGGGGCGAACATCCGTCGGTACTTTGAAGAATCCGGAACTGATCAGCTACCGACCAATCGATCGTCCCCTCACGCAATAGTTCCAGCGGCTGGAGATCATCACCGGCAACGACCGGATCAGGCCGCGCTGCGGGA
>JAGQPW010000086.1:10042-22937 GCA_020426515.1 Planctomycetaceae bacterium
AATCGATCGTCCCCTCACGCAATAGTTCCAGCGGCTGGAGATCATCACCGGCAACGACCGGATCAGGCCGCGCTGCGGGAGCGGATTTCTCCATGTTCGCCCACTTCTTCGAAGCGGACCGACATACGTTTGGAGACCCCGGCCTGCTCCATGGTCACACCATACAGCGTATTCGCCGCCGTCATGGTCCGCTTACGGTGCGTAATCACCACGAACTGAGTCATCGAAACGAACTCTTTCAAGACCGTGGCGTATCGGTCAACGTTGGCTTCATCGAGCGCCGCATCCACTTCGTCCAGCACGCAATATGGACTGGGCTTGCTCCGGAACATGGCAAACAACAGTGCCACGGCCGTCATTGTTTTTTCGCCACCACTCAACAACGAGATGCTGCGCAGCTCCTTGCCTGGAGGACGTGCGACGATATCCAGTCCGCACTCCAGCACATCTTCCGGGTCTTCAAGAATGATGTCTGCATCGCCTCCGCCAAACAGCTTGCGAAACAGTTCCACGAAGTGAACGCGAATGGTTTCGAATGTTTCCAGAAAAATCCGCTCGCTCTCAATGTTGATGCGGCTGATGATCGAATCCAATGCCAGCTTGGCCTCCTCCAGATCCTGCAACTGGCTGGACAGCGTTTCGTAGCGGACTTCTAACTCTTCCAGACTCTCCAGAGCTTCCGTGTTCACGTGTCCCAGCGCCTTGATACGGCGGCGAAGTTTGTCGACCTGTGTTTCCAGATCGGGGCGGAGCTCTTCATAGGTTAATGGCCCCGAGTCCGTCGCCGCCTCTTCGGACGCCAGTTCCAACTCGCGTTGCTGCAGGTACTGTCCATAGGCCGAAACGCCACGGGAAACCAGATCCTCGAGCGTCGTCTGGTACTCTTCCTGAATTCGGTCCGCAAGTCCTTTCAACTGATGCCGAACATCGCGGACTTCAATTTCCGCTGCATGCCGCGCATCTCCCAGTTGACGACGCTGCTTGTGAAGTTCCTCTTCCTCGCTCGACAGTTCGCCCCGCAGGCGTCGAAGTCGATCGCGATGTACGGCCCGGTCGCGCAACTGGGAGCTCAGCTTTTCCACCTGCAAAAAAGCCAGTGCCGACTCATTCCGTGACTGCAAGATCTGAAGCTGAGTCTGTTGCTTCGAACGTTGCGTTTCCTGCAGTCGAACGCTGACATCGCGGGTCTGCTGTTCGCGTACCTGCTGCTCTTTGGTCAGTCGAGCTTGAGCCTCCTTAAGTGCTCGCAGCCGCTCTTCGTGCTTGGCCAACTCCAGCTGTTCCTGACGCGTAATGTTCTGAGCATTGCGTAACAGCGACTCAATCTCCGAAAGTTCCTGTTCGTCCGCGGACATGGCCCCCTGCAACTGCTGCTGTTCGAGGTCGCAGTTCGAAAGATCGTCGTGGAGACTCTGGAGTTGTCCATCGAGCTCCGCACGTCGCAACTGCAACTGCTCGACGATCTGAAGTTGCTCGGTATACGCCTTTTCGAGTCGCGATGCGTCCCGCTTCTGGCCGGTCAGGTGTGCCGTGCACTCGGTCACCCTCAATGTCAGGGTGCGAACATGCGCAGTTGCTTCCTCCAGTTGGTGATCGTGACCACTGAGCGATTCCCGCAGGAGGTGACGACGCTCCTGAATCGACTCGATGCCGCGATCCATCTGGTGAATTTCATTCCGCAGTTGCCGCAGCTCGCTCTTTCGCGAAACGATCGACGACTCATGAGGAACCGTCCCCAGGAACAGGCGTCCCTCACTAGAGAGCAACTCTCCCTGCAGGGTCACCACCCGACACTTCGCCGGTGCCTGCTTCAGCAGGTTCCGCGCATGGTCGAGTGAATCAACGATCCAGGTATCTCCCAATATCCGCTCAATCAGTCCCTCGGCCCGTGACAATCCGGAGACAACCCGATCGGCTCGGCTGATCACCCCGGGAAACGCACTGAAGTCCGCATCCGGGAATGTTGCGTCAACAACCTCTGCAGAGTCCTGCCCACCATTCCAGATCGCCATTCCATCGGACTGCAACGAAACGAATCCGACTCGCCCTTCAATCGGTGCCGGGCCACGATTCAGGTAGTCCAGGAGCGGATCCAATTGAGTGACTGCGATGAGCTGAGCCCGATCCCCCAAGGCCACTTCGATGACCGGAGCCCACTCCAGAGGAACATCAATCAAATCGCGAACCAGTCCCAGCACACTATTCCAAGGCGGGTAGTGCGATGATTCGGCACGACGCACGATGTCGCGTACCCCAATGGCAATGCCTTCCTGACGCTGCTCCAACTCCTCCAGCACGGCCAGTCGGGCAGCCGCAGCGCTGCGGCGTTCTCGCAGTTCGTTGAGCCGCTTGTCTGTCTCGGAACGCTGACCAGTCAGCGTCTCGCGATCAGCCCGCATCTGATCCAGTTTCGCCTGTGCGTCGAGAGCCGCCGCTTCTGCTTCGGCCAGAATCTGCGCGCGTTGTTGTCTTTCAGCTGCAGCCGCCTGCAATGCTCGGTCGGACTCCTCCAATCGCGTCTGCGCTTCTTCTTCCTGCTGCTGGGCAGCCGCAATCTGGGAATTCAGTACGGAGAGCCGTTCCTGGGACGCCGAGCGACGCTGCGTGATCTTGTTCAGTTCCTCTCGCCGTCTCGCCGCGTCGACTCGGCGCTGCGTGATCTGTTCCTGCAGTGCCGTGAACTGCTGTTCCCGCTGTTCCACTTCGGAGCGAGACGCTTCGAAATCACGTTCCAGGTGCACAATACGCTCATCGCTCACCTGCAGTTCTGTCCGGGCTGCGTCGAGCCTCAGGAGCAACTGCGTCTGCTGCTTGCGCAAGCGATCCAGATCGTGCGAGAGTTCACCCTCACGCGTCGACTGATGCCGAGCCGTGGAGTCGAGTCCGGCAATCGTCTCGCGGACAGCGGCCATCTGACGCTGCAATCCGAGAAACTGGTCTTCAATTTGCGACAGTTCGCTTTCCGTATCACGTTTGCGCGCTTCGACCTTGCCGATTGCAGACTGCAGATTCTGCAGAGCCAGATCAACTTCGCTCACCGACGCTTCCTGGAGCCGCAGCTTCTCCTGGAAAAACCGGAAGTCGTCGGCCGCCATACCGGTCCACAGTTCCTCCAGCTCAACCGAAAGCTCTCGATACTTCGTAGCCTTCCCGGCCTGCGAACGTGTCGCGTGAAGCTGTGATTCCACAGTGGCCACAATGTCGCGCAAGCGGACAAGATTCTGTTCAACCCGTTCGAGTCGCCGCTCCGATTCCACTCGGCGTGACTTGAACTTACTGATGCCTGCCGCTTCTTCGAAAACTAGCCGACGAGTCGTGGGGTTGGCCTGCAGAATCTGGTCAACGCGTCCCTGCTCAATAATGCTGTACGCCGCCGTGCCTGCCCCAGTGCCCATGAACAGGTTACGGATGTCCTTCAAGCGGACGACATTGCGGTTCAGCAGGTATTCGGAATCACCACTCTGGTAGAGGCGACGACCGATCTGCACCTCGGAGGACTCGATGGGCAGGAGTCCCTGCGAGTTGTCGAACGTCAGAGTGGCTTCGGCAAACGGACTGGGCTTACGCCCCGCGGCACCGTTGAAGATGACATCCAGCATGTCCTTGCCGCGGAGACTCTTGGGACTTTGATCCCCCAGAATCCACTTGATGCCATCGACGACATTGCTCTTGCCACTGCCGTTCGGACCAACGACGCACGTAACCCCCTTGTCGAATTCGAACAGCGTTCGATCCGCAAAGCTTTTGAATCCAAACAATTCGAGGGACTTCAACATGCAGTCAGCTCAGGATTGAGCCAGTATTCCGAACAGAGCCGCGACACTTCGTCAGTTCAGGTAGAAATTTGTCGAAGCATCCATCTCATCAGAGGCCGCAGCAGACTCCGATTTGCTGGCAGGCTCCTCGTATTCCGCTTCGACGCGGTCATCCTCCAGGTCGAAAATGTTGGGCACCAGGCCGGAACTTCCCACCTGGATCGTGTTCATTGCCTCACGGGCAGAGGCCAGATCAGCGGCAGGGCGTTCATACACGCGGCCGGCCTTCGGCATTTCATCAATCGCGACACGCCCAGCCAGATTGTGCTGCTGTTCAGCCTGCACCAGCATGTGGACGATGTCCGGGTAACCGGCTCCCAGTTCCGACGCGGCTGAGATCACGTCGACGATGCGGGTCGACACTTCACGCACCTGAGTTGCTTCGCCGGGAGCGATCCGTTTGACGATGACCTTGTCGCCTCTCGAACTCCCCTGAACCATGATGCGACTGCCCGCCCGAACATACAGCGGCATCTGGAATTCCTGATCTGCGCCAAACACCACGATTTCCGCCTTCTTGTGTCGAGTCACGTGAATCAATGGTTCTCCGCTGACATCAACAGGATGCAAGGTGAATCCACCGGGCATTTCCGCGCCGCGAATGAAGTGGTCGTTCGGAGCCATTGTCGAGAGTGCACGGAATGCCCCGTAGCGCGTTTCCACGCTTTCGTGCGCCATCAACTCACGCAGCGCTTCAGCTGCCGAGCCATCTGCTGTTGTTGCCAGAGCGGCCAGTGCGAACACACGAAATGCCGGTTCGGTTGCTGCCGCCTCCTTCAGTGCATCCACACCCTGAGAATTTCCCAGGTAAGCCAATGCCTCTGCTGACCGGAATCGAGCTTCGATTGCCGAGGATGCCAGACCGGCCTTCAATACGGGAATCGCTTCGGTTCCGATCGCCTCGAGCTGCAGAGCGGCCTGTTCCGCCAAGGGACCGAGCATGATTTCTTCGCCCAGCTGCCGCATCCGCAGATGTCTCTCCACTGGCTGTTCTGTCAGCGACATATTGCGAACGACCTGCAGATAGCGTGGATAATTGTCGCGGTAGCGGTCATGCACCTTCAACTGCAAAACGGTGTGATTCAAGGCCTTGGCCAGTGGTCGCTGGATACCATGTTCGTCGTAATCATGGAAACGGCGCCCAATACGAGTCGCCAGCTGCGAGGACATACGAACGGTTCGGTACTCGTTGCGAATTCCAATCGTCAGATCTCGGTCGTCACCAATGTATGTGCCGCCTCCCGGAATCACGCCGCGACGATGGCCCGCACTTCCCTCTTTCGCGTCGGCGAGAGAATTCACCATCACCAGACCTTTGCTGATTGCCAGATCACGACCATCACGAACCTGTCCGCCCAGCAATGCGTGCGTCGTCAGACGACAGGGCATCAGATAACCGCCAGCCAGACTGGAAGAGTCACTGCCATCGGGCAGCTGCACTTCCACATCAATCCGATCCCCTTTGCGAACGATCGGAGGGATGTACGCCGTCACAATCACGAGTGCTGTCGATGCCTGCGACAAGTACGTCTGCGGATCGACGATCTCATGTCGGCGCAAGTCGTTGAGCAACTGCTTGCGATAGGGCGAATCCGGGGGATCTTCGCCGGTGCCATCCAGCCGATCGACCAGACCAATCCCCTGCACTTTGATAAATCCCAGAGTCGAATCGGCCACCTTCACATAGTCGCCAATAAATCGCGAGTGTCCCGTGTCGCCACGCAATGCCGCCCGCACGTTGTCGCGCCGCTCCACGTCCTCGTCGTAGAAAGGATTCAACGCCTTCATCGAGGAGAGCTTCAGCGGAGAGGTGCAGCCTATGCAGCACACAACAAGGACCAGCCCCCACCACGGTCGTCCCCATCGGGAAGCTTGGCGAGGCGTGCAGTGTGTTGAAGAGGATGAAGAACGAGGACGCATGGGCAGCTCCAAACGCAATCACAGCAAAGTGTGATGTCGCGTGAGGGAGAATTGACAGGAGATTCTGACAGGGCCCGGAAAATACGGGCCTCTTTTCTCAAGCGTCAATAGGGCACGGGCCGATATGGGTCGCGCCGCTCTTGCGTCGGCAGAAATGTGCAGAATCCGGCCACAAGCGGACCCGATTGGCTGAAGAAAGACTCTCCAGAACCTCACCAGCAGCGGCAGATTCTGCCGCTGGGGCGATTCGCGACTTAGCCGCGTGCCTGCATGTGCTTCAGGCTCGCATCCGATTGCATCCGGGCATCTCGCGATTCCAGAATGACGTGGGCCAGTCGCTTGGGATACTGAATCGCAGGAATCACCAGCAGCTCGTCGCCGCGACTGTTCAGGAGCACAACGTCGCCGCAAAGGTGAAAGTCATACCCGTCCTGCAATTGGACCTCGACGCTGTCGACATCGGCCAGATTGACCTGCTTCGTCATCACTTGGCTCAGCACCGTACGCTGCTGAACAGTACGGTTGGTCACCACGTAGTAGCTGCCAACCACCTTGGTGTAGAAGTACAGCAGCGCGCCCAGCGGGGCAAAGATCGCACCAACAATCACAAGAGCGACCAGCCGCACTGGCAAAGGCCCCACTCCGTGAACGGCTCCCATCACACTGCCGATCAGGCGACCCAGAAACGTCGTCGCCACACCCGGAAAGACTGTCTCCAGAACAGTCTCACGATTTGAGGACACTCCAGAAATCGGTTGAGGCAAAGCGGTTGTCGACATGGATTGCTGCGGCAACTGGGATACGAATCGGCGTAAGCCCCATGGGCTCAAGTGCCTGGAACCAACAGGGTAACAGAGGCCTCAGTCCCCTGCCAGCGACAGTCCGCAGCGATACTCCGCGAATCCCGACATGCCAAAGGCTCCGCGAACCGCGACCTGTCCCAGAAGCACAAGCAGCGAATCCCAAAGCACTTGCGCGACAAGCCGGACATTGAACGGCAAGGAACCGGGCTTCCCGCATTTGAAAATCCCGCCGAGAGCCTGACCCCTCCTCGCGGCGGATGAGGTCCGTCGGGGCCTCCCCAAAAGAGAAACTCCACCTCCCCAACTGCAGAATCGGGAACGTGGAGTTTTCTCGTAGTCGGGGTAGCCGACCTAGAAGATTTGTGCGTGCTTCTCGTAGGAGATGTCGTACTTCTTCATTTTCTTGTAGAGCGTGGTCCGGTTGATCCCCAGGGAGCGGGCCGTCTCCTGACGGTTCCAGCCGGTGGACTCCAGAGCTTCGAGGATGATCTGACGTTCTGGATTGGCGAGGGCCGACTTCAGGTTTCCTCCGCTGAGACGATTGACCTCCAGATGCGAATCGACCATGTCGCGCCGCAATTGCTCAGGCAGTTCCTGCACGGTGACGATGTCGGACTTCGAAAGCACGACTGAACGTTCCACGACATTGAGCAGTTCGCGAACATTTCCCGGCCAGTTGTAGCGCTGCAGGGCCTGCATCGCCTGATCGTCAAAGCCCCGGACGTGCTTGCCGGTCTGCTCATTCATATGTTCAACGTAGTGATCGACCAGCAATGGAATATCGCCGATGCGTTCCCGCAGTGGAGGCTGAGTTACCGTAATCACGTTGATGCGGTAGTACAGGTCCTGGCGGAACTCACCTTTGCGTACCTTCTCTTCGAGGTTCTCGTTGGTGGCGAGCACCAGCCGAACATCCACCTTGTGTGTCTTGTTACTGCCGACAGGCTCAAACTCACGGTCCTGCAGCACACGCAGCAGTTTGACCTGCAGGCTGGGTGAAGCCGTTCCGATTTCGTCCAGGAAAATTGTCCCGCCATTGGCCTGCAGGAACTTTCCCTCCTTGTCGTGATTGGCCCCGGTAAAGGCTCCAGCGGCGTGCCCAAACAGTTCGCTTTCCAGTAGCGTGTCTGGCAGTGCTCCACAGGCGACTTCGACGAACGCTTTGTCCCGTCGGGAACTCAGCTGATGGATGGCACGAGCGGTGATCGTCTTACCCGTTCCGTTTTCGCCCAGCACCAGCACCGTGGTACGGGTGTCCGCCACGCTTTCGATCAGATCGAACAGCTTGGCCATCTTGTAGTCGCGGCCAATGATGTTCGAGAGACCGAACTTCTGGTCGAGCTGCTTCTTGAGCAGTCGGTTCTCTTCAACGATCTTTCGCTGCCCCAGGGCACGCTGGATCGAAAAGTTCAGTTCGTCATCAATCACGGGCTTCGTCAGGTAGTCGAAGGCTCCCAGACGAATCGCTTCCACGGCACTTTCAATCGTGCCATACCCGGTCAGCAGGATGATCGCTGTTTCCGGCTTGTGCTGAGCGGCCCATTCGAGCAGCTGAAAGCCATCCTGATCCGGCAGATTGACGTCACAGACGACTGCATCGAAGTTGTATTCTTTAATACGGTCAATCGCTTCCCGGCAGCGCATGGCCGTTTCCGTACGATAACCCAGGCTTCGCAAATAGTCAGCCATTGCTTCGCAAATGTGTCGATCATCGTCGACAACCAGAAGTGATCCTTGACTCATGGCGGAATTCTCTGAGTGCTTTCCGCAGACCGAAGCAGTGCCTCGGATGCAGATTTAGGTGGAACAACACAGCCTCGTTCGTGAGGACTGTGAACAGGGGACGGCACTCCTCATCCAGCATCACAACCGCCGCATCGCAGATGCTCACAAACTCGTGAGCCACGATACGAACAGTCATCACACGGATTAATCACAGCGACGCGAGGCTTCGGCTCAACCTCCATGGGGAGCACCAGCAACGACCGCTGCAAATTCGCCACACCCTGCAGACCGGAGGGAACCGATCCAAGAGAGAGGAGGTGAACGAATGTCCTAACCTGAGAGCAATTGATGCCCTGAAGGTTCACAAACCTACGTCACAGTTGCCCGAATGCAACAAGATTTCAGGAACCTGTTGCCGATTCGCTGCAAACCGCAATTTTTGCCTCGTTTCCAACATCGGCACCGGACTCCCGTTGTCTCCTTTTGACATCGAAAGCCACTCTTCGATCCAAACCATCCGCGCCTCGCTTCAATCTCGCCCGCTTCGTGGCCCGACGGCAAAAACTGCGACTGGCTGTCCTGGAACGGGTCCGTTCGACGAACTCGTTTTGACCTCAATTTACCAATACCGCTAGAACCTGCTGCATCGTTGGTTCAGTCTGCCGCGGGCATTGGGCTTCCAGATCACGAAGCCAGGAGAGTCTCTGTGTTTGTTTCGACGTTTATGAAAAATCTGTGTCGCCGAGCATCCGGCCCAATGTTGCTGGCCGCTGCCCTGACCACCGTTGGCTGCTCGACAGCGCAAACGACGAACACTGCGCGAACGTCTACGGAACAGTTGCTTGTGTCGAACGCCATTGACCAGTCTTTGAACAAAATCGACTTCAAAGCCTTCAATGGCTACAACGTTCACCTGAGCGACAAGTACGTCGAATGTGTCGACAAGAATTACGTGATCGCATCCACGCGACACCGGATTCTGGCTGCCGGGGGCCGACTGACCGACAAGCCCGAAGATGCGGACGTTGTCCTGGAACTGCGCGCAGGTGGCGTCGGGACCGCATCGTCCTCATCATTCGTCGGTATTCCTGAAATCACCCTGCCCGGCATGGTCACTTTGCCGGAAGTCCGCCTCCTGGAGCGGAAGCAACAGCACGGCATCGCCAAACTCGGACTCGTTGCCTACGACCCTCGGTCCAGCGAAATCCTCGGACAAGGCGGCACATCGCTGGCCAAGTCCGACGACAGTAACTGGTTTGTCATGGGGATGGGACCTGTTCAGAACGGATCGATTCGCAGTGAAGTCGCCAGTTCAACAACGGGCTACGCCGCGACCGTGCGAAACCGCCTGCCCGTTCAGGTCGCCTTCCAGCCTCCTCCGCATTCGATTCCCAAGGTCGAAGGACTCGCAGCCGAACCGCCAGCCCCGGAACCTGCTGCGGACAGCTCCGACGTCTCTCCCGTCTGGTATCGTCAGAAGTAGACAGTTGACGAATCGCCGCAGCGGGTCAGACTGGGAACATCACTCCCAACCTGACTCGCAGCGTTTCCATGTCACTGCTCGATCAACATCGCTTCCATCCCCGACGGTTCGCCGACAACCGGTTCGTATATCCCGTTGTTTCCCGGCGCAGTCAGGGCGTGTCGATCGGAGTGAATCTGAATCCCGACAAAGTCTGCAACTTCGACTGCATCTATTGTCAGGTCGATCGACGCAGCCCTGCAGAGACTCGATTTGTCGAACTCGATCAACTGATGCGCGAACTGGATGATGTCATTCAACTGGTTGTCAGTGGTGATCTGTACCAGTTCCCGCAATTCCAGTCGGTCCCGGACCATCTGCGACGGCTCAACGACATCGCCTTCTCCGGTGATGGTGAGCCCACGACTTACCGCAACTTCGACGAAATCATCTCGCGAACCGCCGAACTGAAACAACGGCATGGTCTCTCGTCGACCAAGCTCGTCCTGATCACCAACGCCAGCATGTTCCACCGCGAGGTGGTGCAGCGCGGGCTGGCCATCATGGACGCCAATCAGGGAGAGATCTGGGCCAAGCTTGATGCTGGCACACCGGAATACTTCCAACTCATCGAACGCACGCCGATTCCATTTCAGCAGATCCTCGACAACATCCTGCTGGCAGCGAAAGTCCGCCCCCTTGTGATTCAGTCACTGTTCCTCCGACTGAACGACGTACCACCAGACGAATCCGAGATTGATGCCTACGTGCAGCGACTCCAGGACATCACCGCCGCGGGCGGACGTATCTCACTGGTTCAAGTCTACACCGTCGCCCGCCCTCCGGCCGAAAGCTTCGTCAGCGCGCTGTCCAATGCCGAAGTCGATCACATCGTCAGCCGCGTCCGTAACGAAGCCCGGTTGCCAGCCGAGCCCTTTTACGGTCGATGAGCCGAACCTTCGACATCGATCCATCTCGTGTACGGGAAGTTCACGACATCCCTCGCCCGCCATCAGACAGCGCACCCCGCACGGTGGTAACTCAGAGCCCGGTCGAGGACAATGTGACTGCGATTGATTCAAAGCTCCCTGCAGTCCGCTCAACTCTGGTGATGTCCCATGTCGCGACCGAACATCATTTTCATCATCACGGACCAGCAACGGTTCGACACCATCGGTGAGCTGGGGTTTCCTTACATGGACACCCCCAACCTCGACCGGCTGGTACGGGAAGGGCTGACGTTCACGAACTGTCACATCACCGCCGCCTCGTGCGCTCCGAGCCGAGCTTCACTGTTCACAGGCTATTACCCGCACACCACGGGCATCCTCAAGAACGCCGATTCCTGGCAGCACTCCTGGATCGAACTGCTCAACGAGTCCGGATACCGCTGCGTCAACATCGGCAAGATGCATTCCTACCCATACCACACGCCACTCGGTTTTCATGAACGGTACGTGGTCGAGAACAAGGACCGCTATCTCGAAGAGCGGTACTACTTCGACGAATGGGACAAGGCGCTGCGGGCCCGTGGGCTGGTGAAGCAGCAGCGTGAGCAGTACCGCATGCGGGATGATTACCAGACCGCACTGGGAGCCTTTGACTGGGAACTCCCGGAAGATTTGCACTCGGACATGTTCGTTGGCGAGATGGCGAAGTGGTGGCTCAACACCTACCCGGTCACCGAACCATTGTTCCTGCAGATCGGTTTTCCCGGTCCGCACCCACCGTACGACCCCATTCGCCGATATGCCGAACCGTATCTGGAAAAGGACCTGCCGCTGCTGCCGGTCACACAAGAGGAACTCGAACACCAGCCTCCAGCGCTCAAAGAGCTGCGTGAACACAACAGCGAGGTCGATCACGATTCGGTAGTTCTCGACCTGCATGCCAACGAGGATCAGCGTCACCGCCAGCGCGCGTACTATCTCGCCAACGTCACCATGATCGATGAGAAGATCGGCGAGATCCTGCAGACGCTGGACGATCGAGGCTACCTGGAAAACTCCATCGTCATCTTCACTTCCGACCACGGCGACTGCCTGACCGATCATGGCCACTCGCAGAAGTGGACCATGTACGACACGATCACGCGAATGCCGATGATCGTCTGGACCCCCAACGGCAGCCCGCATCTCCCCAACCTGCCGCGTGGCCAGCGTGACGATGGCCTGTGCAGCCAGTTCGACATCGGCCCGGCGATTCTGGAAATGGCAGGCGTTACGCCGCCAGACAACATGGAAGCCCAATCACTCCTGCCCGCCATCAATGGCGAAGAATGGGACGAGCGGGACTACGTCTTCGCTGAGCAGGCGCGCGATGGCATCCTCACCGATTGCGAATTCATGACGATGGTTCGCAACCGCACCTGGAAGCTGGTCCACTTCCTTGATGAGCCCGATGGGCAGTTGTTCAACCTGCAACAGGACCCCGATGAAGTCCACAACCTGTGGTACTCTAAGGACACTCTGTTGCAGGACAAGAAACGCGAACTCCTCGATGTTCTGCGCGAATGGCGCATCCGTAGCGCGCTGGAATCAAAAGACCTGTATGCAGCGTACCGCTAACGCCTGAAGAGCCGTATTGGCGTTCCTCCCATCACGATGACGAGTCTCGTTGAGAGGAACAGTACTCACCTCAGTGCCGCTGCATGACCATCAAGTGGTGATCACCTTGGTTACCGGTGAGCCCATAGGCCAGGCAGGAGCGTATTGCCGGCTTTCACGCGAGTGTTTCGGTACTCGCCTTCTGTGGCCCCGCCGTTGTCGTACCGCGAACTGTTGCCTGCAGGCAACGTGTTGATCTTTCGCAACGTGTGTCGTATGGGCTTTCTTGTCCACGAGTTACGTATACGGAACCGGGCTATCCATGCCCAGCGAGGTGTTTGGGCATCATGGCGAGGTGGGCGATGCTCAGTGGTTTGAACAGAAATTAAACCCAAACCAAAAGCACGCAACGCAATATACAGAAAACGCTTACGTCTCTCGCACAAACAGAGTGCGCCAAGTTTCCTTAGCGCCTCGGGGACCTTTGGCACTGGGCGTGCTTTTACCTTCCTGCATCAAACAACCCCACCACACTGAAGTAGGAAACACCACGATGAACACTCTCAACGCACTCCTGAACGACGAAGCTGGTTTCATTGTCTCTGCCGAACTCGTGCTGGTCGC
>JAGQPW010000087.1 GCA_020426515.1 Planctomycetaceae bacterium
CCGAAAAAGTCCTCTCAGACTGCCTAGTCATATGGGGACACTTCTCAAAACTGTACCCACTTTGGCCGCTCGTGGCTCCTTTTCGTGCTTCACACGCCTTCGCGACACCCAGTATTTTGAGCCATCTGGAGGGCAACCGGAGGGTGTCCGAAGTCCGTAAGAGGACTACGGAACCGAAGGGGCGACCGCGATTGGTGGAGTATTTTGTGCAACTTGAGTCAGGACCACACGGAATCCCAAGGCACTCGTCACGAATTCTGGTTCCCTGCCAGAGCGAATCGCCGAATGAACCTGGTCAGCGCTACTGCGCCATGAGCCACCTCGAAACGATCTGCGATCCCCTGTCTCGGCCCCCCGTGGATCGGTTCCGCCTGGCACTTGCCCCTCGAACCAGTTCAAGCACCATTCCCACACGTTCCCATGTACATCTGACAGCCCCCACGGATTCGCTTTTTTCAAACCGACTTCATGGGCGTAGGGTTGCCCTCCCTCCCGAGCGTTTTGCCTGCACCAGGCGTAGTCACCGATCTGCGATGGGAGGTCACCGAAGCTGTAAAGCGAGATCGAGCCAGCCCGCGTCGCATATTCCCACTCCGCCACGGTTGGCAGGCGATATTCCCAATCCCCTTCGATCTGGCCGTTGCCACGCTCACGCTCAGTCAACTGCCGACAGAAATCCACGGCATCGGTCCAACTGACATAGGTAGCGGCAACATTCTCACCAACTTGAACCTCGTCCTGGCTCTTCCAGGGTTCAGTTCCCATGATCGCGTGCCATTCGCGTTGGGTCACCTCGTAAGCGCCAAGACGAAAGGGCCGCGACAGCTCAATCGATACTGGAATATCACCCGGCCCTCCCAATGTGCAGCTTCCCGGCGGGATGACGACGAGTTTCATGCCAATCGAATTGGTCGTCTCAACCGGTTGGCCGAGGTACTTCGCCCACACCTGCTGATGGGCCTTCGCTTGTGCTTCGTCGAACGGCGCGGCGGCTGGTGGCGGGGCGTTCGTGCTCTCCGTGTCGATGGTCATTGCCACACGGAATCCGAAAATATCCTGACGGTGACCGGTATGATGCGCTCCGCGATAAGCACTGCGATTTTCGAATTCAGAGTTGTAGACTGATCCGCCACGCAAAGAGTGCACATCCCCGTCGCTTGCCCCCCTGGGGTCGACCTGAGGGGAATTGGAGTAGTAGTCCTCAAGGAAATAGTCCGCACACCATTCAAAGACGTTCCCGTACATGTCGTAGAGGCCCCACGGGTTCGGCTGGAGTTGTCCCACAGGGCGCCTTTGGCGATTTGAATTCCGCTTCGTCCAGGCAACATGTTGAAGTGGATCAGGGTCGCTTCCAGAGTGCCATGGAGTGGTCGTTCCGGCCCGGCAGGCATACTCCCATTCAGCTTCGGTGAGGAGCCGGAATTCGATGCCATGCAGATCAGACATCCACCGACAGAACTCGACTGCGTCATTGTGTGATACCTGGACGACGGGGTACTCGTCCGTTTGTGTCAATTTGGGGTCTTTGCTCCACAGCATGTCCAGCGAAGAGGAAACAAAACTGCCATCGAGATGGCCACTCCCCCCTTTTCCGTCGCGTTCTGCTGATGTCTTGTAATCTGTGGCTTCCACAAACGCCCGAAAATCCCCGACTGTGACTTCGTGCTTTGAAACCATGAACGGCTTGGTCAGGGTGACGCGATGCTGTGGTGATTCGGAGTGAACCTTGTCGTTCTTGTATTCGGGCACTAAGGGCTGCAACCGTTCGGTTTCCTCATCAGTCGACCCCATGAGGAACTCTCCGGGTGGAATGAGCATGAATTGCATCTGCTCTCCGCCGGGCAGTTCGATTTCCTTCTCCATTGGCATACCGAGATAGTCCGCCCACTCCTGCTGGTGCTTCTTCGCCTGCGCGGCATCGAATGGAGCGATCGCGAGCGGCGGGGATGCCTTCGGTTTCGCATCAGTCCGCACCCACTTTGCCCCGAAGATCTTGCCATCGTACCCGTTGCCAGAGGCGTCTTTGAGGACGTCGCCAGTTCCTTCGTCGAAGTGGTACAGGGCGAGCGTATGTTCATCCGGACTGAAGCCGAACTCGGGAATGAAGTCTCGATCGTATCGAGCCACGGTGGAGACGCGAGTTTCCCCCAGCAATCCAGCGGCCCTGTCCATGAGTCGAAATGGAAGCTTAGAGCCTGGCCAACCCCACTCGCCGGTATTGTGGTTGACGAGCTTGCCGTTAATAAACAACAAGAAATCTTTGGGGTTGCCCAACACGGCAGCAACGTGCATCCAGTTCGCTTCGTCTTCCACCGTACGCGTCGGTGCGTACGCATCGTAAAAATGCAACGGTGGTGCTCCGCGCCCGCCACCCTCGACTTGGCCACTACCAGCCGCGCTGCGTACCACGACAGAATTTTCTTTCCAACCCGCAAAAAGGTCGTGCGCACTGATCTTTTCCCTGTCACGCTTCAACCAAAATTCAATGGTCAAGTTCATCTTTTTGCGACGGAGTAGCTCATTCATCAAGTTTGCATCGAGCCCCGGCATTTCTACGTAATTTCCACCTCGTTCCGGAAACAGGAGGGCAAACTTGCCGGGGTAAGCCCCCGCCTCAAACGTCGGCGATTCCGAAAGGATGGTGGCCGGAGGGGCCGTCCCGCCTCCGACCAGACCATTTGGGCCACGAAACGCCTCTGGTTTGAGCTTCTCGATATTGATCGCCATCGCCAGCCGGAAGCCAACGTAATCCCATGCGGTCGATGGGGATTTCTTGCCGCGATACGCAGATCTGGTGGAGGCTAAGGAACCCCAGCGGGCTCCTCCACGGCAAACTCGTTCTGAGCCTGTTTCGACACCTGTCGGATCTTCGACGGGGGCATCGGTGTAGGAATACTCGGCATGCCAGTCGGAACACCACTCAAAGACGTTGCCGTGCATGTCGTGAAGTCCGAAGCCATTGGACGCGAGCTGGCCCACTTGATGAACCATACCCTTCGAGTTCGTACCAACCCAGGCAACTCGCTTTAACTCATCCTCGCTTTTGCCACTGTGCCAAGGCGTCGTCGTCCCTGCACGGCAAGCCAATTCCCATTGGGCCTCAGTAGGCAGCATGAACTTATGTTTTGTGGTTGAAGATTCCTCACTTAACTTCGCCAGAAATCGCTGGACGTCATCCCAACTCACCTGCTCTACGGGTTTTGCAGGATCACGCTGGTCTTTCGAGGGGTTGTTCCCCATGACGGTTTGCCACTGAGCTTGCGTGACTTCAAGCTTGCCGAGGTAGAACGCACGCGTAATCCGCGTGGAATGCTGCGGACCTTCAGTGAGAATACGGTCATAAAATGCTGGATTCGGATCCGTTTCGGTTTCGGCGAGAAAATCAGCCCGTTCGTCCTCACTCGACCCCATCATAAACTCGCCGGGCGGGATCAACATGAAGGTCATCTTTCCGCCGCCGGGCAGTTCGACTTCCTTCTCTACCGGCATACCGAGATAGTCGGCCCACGCCTGCTGATGGGCCTTCGCTTGTGACGCGTCGAACGGGGCAACGGCGGGCGGCGGAGCACTTGGCCCCGACGGCTGAGCGTTCACCGTGTTGTCCGGAGTGAGCACTGCCAGATTCGGGGCAGTCGCGGTCCGAGTGTCAGCCACTTCCGAAATCGCTTCGGGAACCTTGTGGGAGGACATCACCATCAAGGCCAGCAGCACCACCAGTCCCGCACATCCACCGGCCAGCACCCGCCAGTCGGTCAGCAGGGACTTGCCACCCGTCTGATTTTTTTGGCCCGACTTGGTCCCCTGGGTCAGCATCGTTTCGGACGTCGCGCCCGTCAGGACAGTGGCTTCGTTCAGGCCCGGGCCGGTCTGGCTCCGCTGCATTGGCGCAGTCCGTGTGGGGGCGGTGGCGGAGGCATTTGCCTCGTTCAACGACTTGACGAAACCGGAGAGTCCGGCCGAGGAGCCACCTCCCCCCGAGGCATCGTTACCGTAGAAGTCCGCGGCTCTGGGTTGGTTAGTGCCGCACGTTTCCAGATCAGCGATCACCTCGGTCATCGATTGGTACCGGTCCTCCGGCTTCTTGGCGACCATTTTGGCGAACACCGCCTGCAATTCGGCTGAGACGCCGGGTACGGCCGTGGACAGAACAGGGATCGGTGTGTCGCGTGAGCCATCATTCGCGCCATCAGCGAATCACCCGTGTAGGCTGGATGACCTGTCAGCAGATAGTACAGGGTGATGCCCAGGCTGTAGATGTCGCTGCGGGCATCCGCAGACTTGGTGCTGAGTGCCTGCTCCGGGGACATGTAGTCAACCGTCCCCATGATAGTGCCGCTCCCGGTCAACTCCGCCTGCGTCCCTACTTCGGCAGCATCGGAAAACCGGGCCAGTCCCATGTCGAGGATCTTGACCGTTCCCTTCGAGTCGACCAGCAGGTTCGCGGGCTTGATATCCCGGTGTACGACCCCCTGTTCGTGGGCGTACTCCAATCCTCGTGCCGCCTGCAAGATGCACGCCACAGCCTCACTCGCTGGCAATGTTCCCTGCTTCTTGACCAATGCCGACAGGTCACTCCCCTCGATGTACTCCATCACCAGGAAGTGCGTCCCCTTGGCTTCATCAGCATCGTCGGCCGCTACGATGTTCGGGTGACGCAATTTTGCCGCTGCTTCGACTTCTCGATGGAACCGCTGCAATGCATCCGGCGTCTTGACGGCTGCGGGAGACATCACCTTCAGCGCCACCAGCCGCTTCATCCGTTTGTGCTCGGCCTTGAGCACCATCCCCATACCGCCCTGACCAAGTTTGTCGAGGAGGACGTAGTTGCCGAGGATGAGTGTCTTGCCATTGCCGTTGTAGACCTGCTGCGCCTGGAAGATCGTCAGGACCTTCTGCCTGATGAGGAGTTTGGCCAGCTGCTCGCCGCTCTTTGGCGGCGATTCTGCCCCGTCGATGCACGCAGCGATCTCCGCCGCCGACATCAAGCCCGAGTCGACGAGTTGACGCCTGAATTGCCCGAGTGAATCGCCCATTAGCACATAAGGTTTATGAAGACACTTCGCAGCTTGGCCACTGGCCCCGCAACGCTGAATTGCCATTGCCCCGTCAGCCGGGTTGCCAGAATACCTCTTGTCACAGGGAATGCCCACCCGTGATCCATTGAAATGGCAGAATAAGCCAATAGACCAACAACGCTTCGCAACTAGCTGCCCAACGAGGCAAAGAAAGGCCATCCAAATGGCACATTGAAGTGCAGCGGTACGACCAGAGACGCCGGAACGAGGCACACCACTGGTCTCCAGCAACCGTCAAAGAACCTCCACTGAACCAGGGCCACGCACACTTTTCGCCTGCCCAGCGCGACCTTATTTCCGATGTCGACGACTGCGGAAAACAAGCCCGTTCATTGGTAGAGCCTGGTTAAAACGTGAGCAGCGCGTTTTGCGCCTACGGAGCCGAGTTGCTCAATCCTTTCCCGGCGGCAATCCCTCAAACTGAAGTGGCTTCCCGACAATTTTCTGACGAATGTCAATCTGCCTGATGAGCCGATTGTCCGTGAGATCCCAGAGGGAAAACATGCCCTGATGTCCGCCGGACAAGAGGACGAGTTGACTTCCGTCAGCCTCGATTGTCCTTGCCCCGAAGATCCCTTCGCAGTGTGCAATTGGTGAATCACGGACTGTATTGTCGGCGAAATTCCAAAAGGCAGTTTCTCCGCGATCGCCGCAAATGAGCAGTGATGATTCGCCAACAAAGCAAACACGGGTTCCCCGCAACCTAACAGATGTTTCTGCAACCGATTTTTCAGTTTCGGCATCCCACACGCGGACCATTCCGTCGTGAGCAGTTGACGCGACAAGGTGACCTGTCGGAGAAAACCGGGCCCAGCACACTCCCTTGTGGGGTGGGAGTTTAGCCCGTTGAGCAAGATCTTCCGAGTCGTGGATAGTGACGTGGCCCCTGTGATCAGCCACAACCAGCAAAGCACCGTCTTGGGAAGTCATTATCTGATTGACGATCCCCGGGTATGGCAACTCCCGGCGAACTGACTTCTGCGTCGCGATGTCCAGAGCGATCAGCTGATTGTTCGACGAGAAGAAGATACGACCATCGTCCGCCGACCAGACACAACCACGCAATTGCGATCCGAAAGATTCCGTCTCAAGGACCAGTGTCTCATCATCCACATTCCAGATGCGGAGAACTCCCGCTGCGTATCCTGCGACTAAGAAACGTCCGCTATTGGAAACAGCGACGCAGCGAACAGGCAGGTGCCCCCCGGAAAAATCACGAATCACATTACCAGTCGACAAGTCGCACACACGTACCCGCCCGTCCTTGCACCCGGCGGCGAACCACTGTCGATTCGGAAATATGTCGATCACATACGCACCCAACGGGCTGGCCTGCTCTTGCAACGACGGATCAACGGACGGAAGCACCAGGCTCTCTACCGTCTCTGGTTTCCTCATGGTCGCCACACTGAGGAGCCGCCCGTACATGTCTCCAGAAGGGATATTCCAGATCTTGACGGATCCATCTTCTCCAACTGAGGCAAGCTTGGACTCATCGTGCGAAAAGTCCAGCCAGTTGACTCTGTCCAAGTGCAGCATTGGTTCCGTTTCAATCGGTGAATAGTCTCCCGCATTCCACAAGTGAACCGTGCCGTCTACGTGGCCCGTAGCGCACATCCTTCCTGACGATGAGAACGTCACGAATCGCGCCCCCAACATTGACTCCGGCAGAAGTTGCATCGTGGAAGATTGAAGATCAATCAAGAATGGTGGAACTCCCTTTTCACCCACCGAGAACAGATGTTTCCCGTCCGGCGAAAATGCAGCCATCCGATCCGGAACATTCAGGAATTCGGAGACCACTTGCTCGTTGCGCCAGTCCCAAACAGCGATGAATCGGCTTTCTCGATAGGTCACAGCGAGAAGCTGATCGTCCGCTGAGAACACGACTCCACTTCCAGGCCCCCGGTTTAATTTCAGTGTCGACAACAGCTCACCGGTGTTCGCGTCGTAGACACGCGAGATTCCATCCGCTCCAGTTGTTCCAAATACATCACCGGCATTGGAACGGCTGATCCACCAGACCGGTTGCTTCGAATCCTGCAAGTGATTCAGCTCACGACCAGTGTTCGTATCCCAGAATTGTATCCACGAGGCATGACTCGCCGAGATCGCACGATTGCCGTCAGCTGAAAATACGGCCTTGATTGGTGCGACATGCGATTTGAATTGCTGCAACAAACTCAAGCTATCGGTGTCCCAGACCTGCAATACCCCCTCGCGATCAGCGGTCAGAAGCCTTCGATCGTCTGGAGAAAACTGCACTGACCGCATCTCTCCGGACTTCGGGAGATCGCGAGCTTGCTGCGAACGATGTTTCAGTGAATCGGGACCGCTGTCTGCAGAGAACTCAAACTCTCGAACCCGAAAATCCCTGGCCAGAGCATCCATGCGAACGACGTGATCAACCTGCCCGTCCTTGACGCTACGGAGAACAGTTGGTTGGTCGGGCGATCCTTCCGCAATCAGTTGTCCATCAGATGAGATCGCCAGTGCGCCAGCCTGTCGACCAAGGAAATTCCTCTCGGAATTCATTGGTTGTGGCGGAACCGACGAGCCAATTTGCCACCGCCAGAATTGCCCATCCACACCTTTCCACAAAATCTCGCGTGAATCATTCGTGAAACAACAGGGTGTGCGAAATTCGGTGTAGGCCTCCTGCTGTGCAATTTGCTCCCCAGACTTGAGATCCCAGATTCGGAGTGTCCCATCGTGACTTGTAGATGCCACGAGAGAACCATTGGGAGCACAGTCA
The DNA here is from genome assembly GCA_020426515.1 of Planctomycetaceae bacterium. Taxonomy (GTDB): domain Bacteria; phylum Planctomycetota; class Planctomycetia; order Planctomycetales; family Planctomycetaceae; genus JACKHO01. The sequence continues at coordinate 7,831 of JAGQPW010000087.1, forward strand.
ATTCCAGCTACCGTCTTCGTGTGTCCTGCGAAGCGCCGCTTGACGATCGCTGTTCGAGGATCCAGCAAGATGATGTCACCGGAAGTCCGGTCAGCAGACACCAGATACCTGGAGTCCGGCGTAAAATCGATGACCGCCGGAATGACCGATGAGACAGTCCTCAATAACTCGCCACTTTCCGCACTCCAGATCGTTGAGAGTCCCTGACTGCCGACAACAAGCAACTTTCCATCTGGTGAGAACGAGAGTCCCTCCGATTCGATGTTGTCCAAGGGAAGTTGTCCCAGGAATGTTCCATCCACCGGATTCCAAACGCGAACGTTCTCTCGAAATCCCTGCGAGACGAGGCGGCTGCCATCAGGAGAAAACACCAATGAGTGAACTGGCTCCCGGTGAGCCTGGATCTTCAGTTTCAAATTTCGGGATGAAGTATCCCAGATCTCGATGACCCCGTTATTGTGGCCGATGCACAGTTTCTGCGGCTCAACGGGAGAGAACGCGAGCGACCTTGCCGTCATGTCGGACCCGGCGTGCATATTAGAACGCCAGAACCGAAGCACACCATCCACACTCGTCGACGCGATCATCTGTCCATTCGGGGAAATGGCTACTGCGTCCACAGTTTTGCCGTGTCCATCCAGAGAAAAACGCACTTTGCCGCTTTCGATATCCCACAGTTTGATGGTTGCGTCGGCACTGCCTGAAGCCACCATCTTTCCGCCTTTCGAAAACGCGATGCAGAAAATGTTCTGCGAATGCTGCCTCAAATCGTGCACGACGGCCCCGGTTTGCGACTCTCGGATGACCAGACGGCTCCCATCTTCATGAGCCAGTAACTTTCCTGTTGGCGACAGTGCAGCCGAGGAACGAAACCCCACGGCGTGATTCACTAATGTTCGCGAAACCTGCCCCGACTCAATGTCGTAAACTACGCACATCGGCCCGGAAATGTGACAGTACAGATCCCGTCCATCCGGTGACCACATAACGTTCACCGGCTTGTTGTTCTTCGTCTTGTTCGCGGGCGCTGTTGTATTCAGTATGGATTGACGTGACTTCCAGTCCCAGGCGAGAACCGCTCCCTCTTGCGTGCACGCGGCTAACCTGTTGCCATCTTGCGAGAACGAAACGGCCGAAAGTCGCGTCTTGTCAGGCAGCTGAAGAGGATCCACTTCCGGTTCACCGGTCTGAGGATTGATCAGCTGGATCGTCCCTGACTGGCGATTGCCAACTGCCATGACCATTCCATTGGGGGCGAAGTCGCAGGCATCTGTCGCTCCCTCAAGAACGCGAATTCTCCGTCCGGTTTCCGCACTCCACAATTCCACGTTCTCATCACCGGCGCAAGCCAGCAGGCGACCATCTGGCGAGAACGTTAGCTGCCTGTAGCGACCACCCGCGTGAGTCCGAGCAGCGACTGCAGCCAACTCTTTTAAGTTCCAGAGTTTTGTTCCGGCGTGTCGCGAAACGGCAAGGAAAGTTCCATCCGGCGAGAAACGAAGTGCGTTGGCGCCGCCATCGGAAAGGAAAGAGCGAACAATGTGGCGTTGCTCCAGGTCTCGAACCACGACACGATTGTCGTCAGATCCCGTGGCCAGGAATTGACCATCGCCAGATATCGCGATCGATCGCACCGGAAGCTTGTGATCCTGATGACTGTTTGTGACGACGCCGGACTCTGCATTCCACTCCTGAACAAGACCATCACCAAATCCAGCGATCAGTGTCCGTCCGTCCGGATGGAACGCCAGTTGTCTAACGTACCCATGGACATCATTGTTCCCAAACGTTCGACGTTCCTGCCCGCTGTCGAATTCTAGAATCGCGAATCGTCCATGAATCATTCCAACCGCCAGCGATTTCCCATCGGGATTAAATGCCAGCGAATTGACCGCGTCCTGTTGCGGTGTGTAGGCAAAGCGCAGCAAGCCAGTGTCTGCGCCCCATGCATGGCACTCCCTCGCTGCCTTGGAATATGTGACTACTGCTGATGAATCCGGTGAGAATTCACCTCCGTCAACGAATCCCGAATGGCCGGAATACGTGGCGATAACCGCAGACGTTGCATACTCGACAACGTGGACTCGATTCTTGTCGTCAAAGACGAGCAGAGACTTTCCATTCGGAGAACGGCCGCCAAAGCGAAAGCTGCTGAACGGAGGAGAAACCGCGTTCCGATTGATCTCGCACGTCGCCAGATTGACGGAAAAAACATGTGGAGCATTGTGCTCGCCAAGACCATACACAAACGACAACTCATTGCCATCGGGGGTGAAAAACGTTTCGGAAGCATGATTCGTGGCCTGCTTCAGTCCGTGTCCCTTCCAAAAGTCGATGGAAGGGACATGGCAATGATCCCAGAGGTAAGCCCACTCGAAACCCCTCAAATCGCGGTCAGGGGACTGCGGCCGATAGTAGGGTCTAAGCAGTTCCAGCGCCCGGTCCTTTGCACCCTCTTGAACTGCCTGATTGGCCAGCAACATGTGGGCCAGATACAGGTTCTCGGCGGATTCCGATTCCAGCCGCTCCATTTCCGCTGCAAAGTGAATGGCGCGGTCCGCATCAAGCTGAGCGGCCGACTGTGACTCGTAAGCCCTCAAACGAGCTGCGTTGGCTTCGTCGGCAGCGCTCACCGCCTTTTCCCGCTCCAAGTTGGCCCGTCCCTCTGACTTTTCGGCATTGGCCCTTGCGATGATCGCAGCACGAGCTGAATTCTCCGCTGCGTTCCGGAGTACGCCCTCACGATAGGAAACAATTGGCCCCGCGATTCCAAGCAGGAGGAACGTCAACGCAAGTCCCGTTGAAAGTGATGCCAGTATTGGGTTCCGCTTACACCATCTCCATCCTTTTTCGATCGTGGAGACCGGACGCGAACGAATCGCCCGCCCCTGCAGGAAGAGTTGCAACTCGTCCGCCAGCTGATTGGCAGACGAGAATCGCTTCTCTGGATCCTTCTCGAGGCACCGCAGGCAAATGGTCTCCAGGTCACGTGGTACATTGGAATTGAGTTTTCGTGGCGAAGGTGCGTCATCGTGAATGACCTGATGAAGAAGCATCCGAGCGTTGCCGCGGAACGGCTTCTCATTCGTCAGGAGTTCAAACAGGATGACTCCGATTGAATAAATATCCGACCGACGATCAACGTGGTGGCTGTCTCCCCTCGCCTGTTCCGGGGACATATAGGCCGGTGTCCCCAACACCTGGCCTTCAACAGTCACAGTGATCTCGCCCGCCTCTCTCTTTGCCAGCCCAAAGTCCATCACGTGCGGAGTTCCGCTTCGATCGACCATCACATTGCTGGGCTTGAGGTCTCGATGGATGACCCCGCTCTCGTGAGCATGATGAACCGCTTCAGCAATCGTCGCGCACAACTTCGCAGCTTCACGCGGCGTCAGTGGTTGTCCGGTAAGCCAGTCGGATAGCGTGAGTCCATCGACCAGGTCCGCCACAATGAAGACCGTGGAACCCTCGCGTCCGACCTCGTGAATACTGACGATGTTCGGATGATGCAATTGGGCTGCAGCACGGGCTTCACGAATAAACTGCTCGGTTTCCGCTTCATCGAGCTGACTTTTCCGCGGGACCTTGAGTGCAACGATTCGGTCAAGTTGCGTGTCCCGGGCTTTCCAAACGGTCCCGAACGCCCCCATTCCCAGGCGATCAATCAGCTCGAAATGCGCGATCTGCTCGTGCTTGCCCGGCTTGTAACTGACGGTCGACGAATCTCGAAGTAGATCAAAGCTGCTCCCGCAAGATGGACACTCGATGTCAGCCAGGGAAGCTTCATCAAGTATCTCAAGTGGATTGTGACAATGAGGGCACCGGACTTGCATTGTTCACCCTGCGTGTGAATTCGAATGCGATACGAGCGATCCTTGAATCCGACGTCAATCCGTAGCAGTGTGATCAATGTACCCGCTGACGATGTGAGATGTCACTTCTCTTGGGAATCAAAGCCTACCTGTCACCATTTTGGGGGTCGGGAAAGAGGGACCACAACTCCCGCGCAAGTTACTAGAGTCGCAGCAAGTCACACGTAACCGCGGACTCGCGACGACCGGCCTTGACGGCTCACTTATAAATATCGCACACGACTCGGCTGTGAACGGTACGGTCTGGTCAAGAATCCTCAGGAAGCCGGAGATCTGCACTACGATCAAGGAGGGGGTATCTCCGTTCCTTCGCCATGGAGGCCGTTGGCAGCGTCAACGAACAGGCCATCGTGTTGACGCTGTAACCTGGTCGACCAATCCTCGATAGGTAACAGGTAATCTCCGAACTGACTCGCATTGCGACCTACATCGCGCTGGTGTGCACCTGCCAGGAAACGCGTGCCTTCAGGAACTTGTGTTCCTCTTTGCGGAACTGGACAATGCCAGCGGCGGCACCCGGCATGAGTTAAACCGTACGCAATCTGTACCGACGTAGAATGAGGCCCACGATGTTCTTCTTACAGCGATATTCGGCTTTGCTTTTACTCGCTGTCGCGCCGATGACGATCGTCGGCTGCGGTGTCGGTAGCGATCCACCGCAGCGGGTGGGCGCGGAGCAAAGCCCTCCGCCTGCTGAAGCGAAAGATCCGACAGCCAATGATGACCAAGACATGGCTGCTGCCGAAGAGGCGAGTGGCGAAGCCGAATTGCCCCCGGTCGAACGTTATGTTCTCCCCAACGGTTGGGGGCTCACACCCGCCGGAGAACAGATTGCCCTGGGAGGAATGCCGCTGAATCTCGTGCCGGTTCCGGGGGGGCCTTATGTCCTGATCACCAGTAACGGGTACGAAGAACACTTCCTTGCTGTATTCGATGTTTCGCAAAGCAAGGTCGTGCAGAAGCTGCCGATCAGAGAAGGCTGGCTAGGGCTGGCCGTTTCTCCCGATGGCCGGCGAGTCTTCGCTTCGGGGGGCAGCCAGAATCGGATCCTGCTGTTTGATTTGACCAAAGGACTACTCACCAGTGCGGGTGAGATCGCACTCGACGAAGGAACCTTTCCTGCCGGGATGAAGCTCAACCGCGACGGTTCGCGGCTCTATGTCGTAGCCAACACCGCCGATGCGCTGTTGGAAATTGACGTCGAGACAGCCAAGGTACTCGCCAGCTATCCAGTGGGCCCGCGACCGTATAGCTGTCTGCTTTCGCACGACGAAAGCCAGATTTATGTGAGCAATTGGGGCGGAGACTCTGTGACACTCATCGACTTGTCAGAAGCGACTACACTGGCCGAGATCAAGGTCTCCGATCGACCGAACGATCTGGTCCTGACCGGCGACGGAAAGCGGTTGTTTGTTTCTTGCGGAAATCGCAATCTTGTCAGTGTGATTGATACTGATCGGCGTATGGTCATTGAGCAGATCGATGTGGCGGTTACGCCCGATTCCCCCTTGGGCAGCACGCCAAACGCGCTGGCGATCAGCCCCGATGGGGAAACATTGTTCGTCGCCAATGCCGACAACAACGCCGTAGCGGTGATCGACATCGAGCGGGCGGGCCACAGTCGACCCCGCGGATTTCTGCCCGTAGGCTGGTATCCCACGGCCCTCTGCTTTGTGGGCGATGGAAAGCAGTTGCTGGTTGCCAACGGAAAGGGAAGCGTTTCTGCCCCGAATGAACTGCTGACTGACGAAGACAAAGTGCCGGGCAAGCAGAGCCTGGCAGGCCAGCAATTCGAATATATCGCGACGCTACAGCCCGGTACGCTTTCGCTGATTGACCTGCCTGAGGAACGCACGTTAGCGGCGTATTCAAAGCGAGTGCATCAGAATACGCCTACTGCGAGCAAGACCCGTGGGCAGGCGGAAGCCCCATTTCCCTTGGGGAAAGATTGCCCGATCCGTTACGTGTTTTACATCATTAAAGAGAACCGCACGTACGATTGTATTTTTGGCGATATGGCAGAAGGGAACGGCGACAATGAGTATTGCCTCTTTCCTGAGTCCGTGACGCCCAATCACCATGCGCTGGCCCGACAATTTGTGCTGTTCGATAATTTCTATCACGATGCGGAAGTGAGTGCCGACGGACATCACTGGGTAACGAGCGCCTACGCGACTGACTACGTCGAAAAGCTCTGGCCCAGCATGTACGCCGGTCGAGGGCGCTCTGCCCATCGAGACCTGCACGACGACTCAATTGCATTCTCGAAAGGGGGGTTCCTGTGGGATCTGTGTGCGAATGCCGACATAACCTATCGCAGCTATGGCGAGTTCGCACGAATTCGAGGTGCCGAGCCAGGCAGAGTACGCGCTGCAACACCAAGTCTTGAAGGGCACATTCATCCCACGTACTACGGCGCCGATGGAATTGTGCAAATGTCTGATTTGAAACGCTGGGAATTATGGCACGCCGAGTTCACAGAATTCGAGGCGGCTGGAGAGATGCCTCGCTTCACAGTCCTTTCGTTGCCTGGAGATCACTTACTGGGGACTCGGCCCGGCGCTCAGACCCCGCGAGCGATGATGGCCGAGAATGATCTGGTCCTGGGCCGCATGATCGAAGCCCTTTCGAAAAGCCCCTTCTGGCCGCAAACGGCTGTGTTTGTGGTCGAAGATGACGCCCAGAATGGCCCCGATCATGTCGATTGCCATCGCACGGTGGCACTGGTTGCCAGCCCATTTTTGCGGCGTGGGTTTGTCGATCACACGATGTACTCAACTTCGAGCATGCTGCGAACCATGGAATTGATTCTTGGGTTGCCGCCACTGACACAATACGACGCAGCGGCACCGCCGATGTGGGCAGCGTTTCAGGCCGAGCCCGACTTGCGGCCGTACACGTCCTTGCCAGCCGGAGTTCCGCTGGACGAGTTGAATACGGCAGACGCCTACGGTGCGGACAAGTCGAAGGCCCTGACGTTAGAAGAGGCCGATACGGCAGACGACGGCGTTTACAATGAAATATTGTGGCGGGCCCTGAAAGGCCGTGATGCGCCTCTTCCTCCGAGAAATGTGGCCGCCTTCGTCATGGAACGGGCGGGTGGCGAGGACGACGACGATTAGCAACCGGTTAAGAGTCCCCTCGATTGACACGCCAGTTGTTCATTGGTGTGCTGATCGAGGAACAGTCCCAACGGTTCAACAGATTCCCTCCCCGAGTCATCGCAACATGATCTCCCCGTGGAAATCTGGGGCTCATATCGGGCAACGAAGTTCAACTGTTGAATTCGGGAACCGAATGCCTCTCCGCCAATGCTGGCTGCGATGAACGCCATGCCCCGGACGTCGGAATGCAATAACCTGCTCTCGTACCTGACTCAGCCACCGCAGTCACAACGGTTCGATATCTCCAAGCGAAATTGTCCCAATCCACGGAACCTGCCAATGCCCAGTCACCAGCTTGTCGATGCCATCCGAATCGTGGTCGAATGGGCGGCACTTCTCATCGAGTTGCTCGGTGCGGCAATCATCGTTGCTGGAGTAACGCGAGTCGCGTTCATGCGAGGGACGATTCGTTACCTCTTCCACCTGGACGAGACGGGCTCGTACGACAGCTACAAACTACAATTGGGAAGAACGCTGCTGCTCGGGCTGGAGTTTCTGGTCGCCGGTGATGTTGTTCGGACAGTCGCGCTGGAGCCGACCTTAAACAATGTCAGTGTCCTCGGCCTGCTTGTTGCCATACGAACCTTCCTCAGTTGGTCTCTGGTGGTTGAACTGGAAGGTCGCTGGCCTTGGGAGCGGCGACGGAAAGACGACAATCAAGCGGCACAGTAAACACAACGACGCAGCAATCGTGAAGCGTTTGCCCACTCATTGTTGCGTCTGGCGGATCAGTAACAACCTGCAAATTGCTTCATCCATCGCAGGCCGAATTCCGCCCAGTGGAGACCGAACATCAACGCCAATCGCCGTTGAACGTAGCTCCTGATGACTTCTCTGACGCTCGTGGCGTCGATGCTGCCACTCTCGTTCCAACTCGCCTCGCCATTCAATCCGAATTGGAGGACCAGTCAACGAAGGAAGATTACAGCCTGATGTGCGCCTGTCCCCGGATGCGTGCCCTCTGTATTTCGTGCTCTTCCTTTTCCGAAAGAGTCCTCTCAGGCTGCCGACTCAAGTGGGGACACCTCGGAAACCTGCCCTCGCCTGGGCCGCTCAGGGCTGTTTTCCCTGCCTCATACGCCCACGTGGCATCCCGTGTTTTTAGCCATCCGAAAGGCAACCGAAGGCATTGGTTCGAGAATTGAATTGAGTGGAACAGCCATTAAGGAACAATCATGGCTCGCAGCCCTGCTACCACAGCTGTGTCACGTGCACCAAGGGCGGGTTCAACGACTTGCAGATCGGCCGTCAGTTGGAACCAAGGGGTAATCGCGGCGTTGTAGTACAGTTCCACGCCTTGCACATTTCCGACATTCAGGAGCGGCACTAGGTTTTTGAGATCTCCACTGACTCCGTTGTAGAAGTATCCAACGCCCAGCGAGTCGCCTTCACGGCCCGGAACAAGTCCATTCCCTTGCACGGCAACGTTGGCGGTCCACAGATAGGGACTCGTCTTTTCGTCCGCGAGACCCCAACAGCTCATGAGCCCGATGTTGCGTTCCTGGTGACAGGGGTCGACCCACAATTGTTGTTCCAGGATATAGTTCAGCGACCAGGATTGTGATTGTTGTGGAGCGACGACTCCCTGCCCTGGAACAACTGCCCAGCCTGTGCGATCCAGCGAGGTGAAATCGCCGCTGGCATAGGACCCTAAGAATGTGTGAGACCCTGTCCGGCCACCAATCTCTGTGAAGTTTCTCCAGAATCCGAGGACGTTGGCACCATTGCTGAACAGGTCATCGAAGCCGCTTGTCGTGGCAGAATTGTGAGAGTCGTAGACGAGAACGCCGCTCTGGAATTTCCCTTCCTGAAGCCTGATCACTCCCGCTCCAAGGAATGAAAGTGGGGTGGTTCGGACTACGCTCAGCGGGAGCACCATCGAAGTGTTCATGAAGCCGGTCACACCGCGACCGGTTTGCGGATACATTCCGTAAAACAGGTCGAGTGCATTGATCTTGCCAAACGTGACAGCCCACTCTTCACTCAGTGCCTGAGTAATTTGAAACCCCGTGATCGCGGTTTCGTTTTGCAGTGACGGGTACAACATGTTGACATTTGCGGGAGCCAACAGAACCGCGTCTTGAATAATGTCCTCACCGAATCGGGTTTCGGCGTGCATGATGACCTGCATACCTTCCCACAGTCCAAGCTCTTTGCTGTTGAAGATCAAGAACTGGTCAAACTTCCCGCCGTATTCAGCGGTCCGGTCCTGTCCTCCGCTGACCACTCCCTGATAGAACTGGGTCAATTGAGCTTGATAGACAATTCCCTCTTTCGCGAGTTCCGGCTGAATTCCCCACAATCCATTCGAGAACGACTGACGGGTTCCCAGATCGCTGAAACAGCTACGCCCGAATCCATCACAGGCTGTTGTGGAATCGCAATTCAGCCCGCTGTCAAAGCAGCTAACGACGCTGGCCTCACGATACCCCATGGGAACAATGGTGGGGAGTTCGTCTGTGAAGATCGACTCAGACGGCCGACCCGTTGGTGCTTCCCACAATCGAATGAAGTCTGGTGTTTCTGATTGGGCCGAGACCGGCTGAGAGCTGACGAAGGATACTACCAGGCAGAGGCCAAACCCTAACAGTTTCACTTCGCGCAACGACATCACATTCCTCCTTGAAAGTACGCCTGTCCTCGAATGATCGAGGCGCCAGACCAATGCTCGCACATCTTCTGGAGGATTTGACCTTCAGTTTGCGCAGCTTGGATCTCTCATCGGGGTTGTGGAGGTTTTTCGAATAGCGAAACCACCGCTCAAGATTGGGGTTCGCCGATCAAGTCGCGTCTCCTTGATCCGAAAGGATGTTTCAGTACATCCCGCACAACCGGAAAATCGGGAATTCTCGCTGAATCTCATTGCAACGGAAAAGTCCGCGTTACGAGCTGTATCGACTTAGGTAAGAAGAACACAGTTCTGGGCAAACAGCCGACTGTGAAACCAGGTCGAAGCGTAAGTACAGCGTTGTCTGCCTACGGAACGGAAGGCCGGATACGAATCCAATGGTCGGTGAACTGAAGGTTGTCGTTCGCCGGAACCTTGGGCATGTGACAGCTCAGGCAGTTTTCTTCTCGCGTTGCAGCGGAACAGTCGAGAGCTCGGCCTTGATCGGCATCGTGACAATTGAGGCAGACCGCAGCATGAAATCGCCAGTCTGGATTCGTGGGACGATGAGGGTTGTGGCAGGTCGTGCAGTCCAGTCGAGCTGGCTCATTCGAGTCCAGAATGACTTTTTGCTGCTGTTGGAAGCATGGGCTTTGCGGCAGACCGACGGAAGCGAATCGAATGATGGTGGGATCATCCGGTTCAATTGGCCCCCCCATCTCTTCAGCCCGACGATGGCACTCACCACAACGATTGACCGCCTCAATCGGCGTCATCGCTGAAAAGCGTTCGATTGTTGAGGGGAGCGCATTGTCCATTTCACGGACATGCTCCTCCGTATTCCAGTGGCAGCGGACACAGCCAACTCCCGGCTGAATCTCGTCGAAATCGACTTGATCTCCAGTGGTCGCGACAAACGTGCAGTGGCATCCGAAGCAATTGAGAGTTTCGGCTGGCGTGCGCACGGCACCCAGCACGCCAACTCCAGAAGTTTCTTGCCGGTCTTCAAGCCCCAATGTCACCCCCAGTTGGCCCTCAGGATACCAGCTCACACTGTGCTCGATGGACGCCGTTCTTCCGACCTCATCGGTCCAGGTGATCAGTGGCGTGCGGGCATGAGTTCCCGATCCGAACACCCACTCAATCGGGACATCGCGACCGTAGGCGGGCGTGGAGACCCACAGTCGCCCATCGTGTTGTGTGTAGCTCAGTTCGACACCAGTCTCCTCTTGATGAAACGTGCGCCCTGCGAACTGTTCGATCACAGGGGCGTCCGATGTTCGTACCAGAGTGCGTGAATGAGGAGCCGTGGCGTATGCATCGGTAATATCCGCATGGCATTCAGCACAGCGCTGCTGCGAGGGGCGTGGCGTTTGCCGACTTGCAACAGCAGCGCTGGGAAGTGTTTCCTGACGAGGCGCGTACAAGGTCCATCCGACAACTGCGAACAGGCTCACCAGCAGCAGGGAAGCGAGCGCAGCGCGAATCGTGCCGTGGCTTGTGACGGTGCCGGTCAACGATGCCTGAGAAGATGCCTTGCTCATGGCTGCTCCAAAGGTTGAATCTGCTGCTTCCAGTGTCTCGCGGCAATCTGCAGTGGGCGACTCACTTCACCGGTCAGCACCCGTTCGAGCGATGCCAGCGCCTGGTTCGAGTCTCCCAACTCAATCCAGAGCAGCGCAGCGGCGTAGTGCTGCTGGGGCGTGTGCAGCGGCAGGCTGGAGATCGCCGAGGCGAGTTGCCCATGCAGATACTGCTCAAGAAAACGGTCCCAGGCTTCGGCATCCGAATCTTCAATGGAGACCGATGACAGGAACGGTTCGACAGCGTGTCCATTTGGCCTGAGCACATTAAGCACACGATAACGAAGCTCACTGGATTGACCGCTCGTCAACCACTCTTGGTACGCCAGATCGGTTGTGCAGGTTTCAAACTCGGCTTTCAGGCTGGGGTGATCTGTCAGTTTCCGCATTGGCCGCAGCGCGCGAAGCGCCGCCATGGGAATCGCCTGCGACCGAAACAACTGAGATTGTCGGATGGCTGGACCAGGATCAGGTCCGCCGCCCAGCAGTTCAACGACATCGATTCGCCACCCCTGTCCCGCGTAGATGTCGGCCGTGGGTTGCCACGGGCCCGTGTCGACAAAGTCCTGCTGTTGCAAACTCTCCAGGACAACCGAGGCAAATCGCAGATCCTCGCCGGAGACGAAGGGGATGGTGGGAGAGTCGAGATCAGCCGGAGTCCAGGGAGTGCTTTGAAGCGAGCGGCACAAGTCCTGCTTCTCCACCGGAAGGACCAGCATGTCAACGTTCCATGCGGCCAGTTGATGCACCCACCCGCCCCAGCTTCCATCATCGAGGCGATATCGAGCCCGATGGGCTCCAAGCAAGTCTCGGATGAGCGCTGCGTGCTGCTGCTGACGGCCGCCGAGAAACGCCCGTTGCGGATGGTCGGCAATCCGCACATTGCCATCAAGCCAGGTCACCACACCCACCGAGCGTCCATCTGGAGCCCAGGCGATGGCGGTCTCTTCAGGGATGGAGAACAGCCTCGCATCGAGCAGGCGAAGATCAAGTTCCTGTGCGATACCCCAACCGAGACGGCGATTGCAAGTGGGACCTCGACCAGAGGCGTCAAGTGCGACGATGCCCAGCAACAGCGTCGCGACGACGGGAGCTACGATTTTGAAGGCAGGAACGCGAAGTGGCATTTTCTGTTCAGCGACAGTGTTTGCCGTGTGGAGGAATTCCAGCAGCATCCACAGGCCGCACACGGGAATGTTTGCCGGACTGAGCCAGGCCCCGAGAAGTGGGATACTCCAGTTGAGAATGTACAATGGGAGGGGCGTCGACTCATCGTGATGTGTCCGCGCGGATCTAACATTCGAAGTCACCCACAGGCACCAGAGCAGACAAAAACTCACACTGGCGAGGAGATCCGGCGGCGCAAGCGGGGTGAGGTCTCCGAAGGCCGAGGGGGCCAGCATCATTACGGAATCCCGCCAGCCCAGAGGACCACGGGGCGTGAACATGCCTCCCAGCAGGGCAGCCCCCAGCAGACGAAGCCAGAGCCAATCCAGAGAGGTTGTCGCGGTGGCTGGTAGTTTGCGGGAGTTGGACTTCGAAACTGAATTGGCCTGCGGGAAGTTGACTCGAACAACGATCAGCAGCAGGCCCCAGATCGGCTGCGGCCCCAGGCTGGCCCAGCCGACAAAGATCAGAAACGTCAGCAGAAGTCGACTCGACTGCGTAAGTGAGGCTTCGAGCACGCACCACAGGACCAGCAGTCCCAGAAGATCAAAAAGTTCCGGAGTCGGCTGCAAGCCATCGCGTAATGTCCACCAAAGTGGCGGAAGCAAGAGCCACGGAAGTTTCGCCAGTGACATCCCCGAACGTTGTCGGGACACAAAGCCCAGCAAGCCGAGCGCTGCGAGCAGCGGTACGGCGGCGAGGGCGTGAATCCCACCAATGCTCCACAGCAGATAGAACGGGACTCCGCCGGCCCAGTCGGCTTCACTTGCTGTCTCCAGTGACAGCAACGATCGCGCAGGACTGAACGTGCCCGAAGCGACTTCGCGACCACGCGACAGGTGCCACCAGAGATTTGGGCTGAACACCGGACGCTGCACGCTGAGCAGCGTGATGATCCCGAGCCACCAGAACAGCCACTTGTGTGATGCAACACGTGGTGACATTGGGCCTGAAGGTGGTGAGGGCATGCCGAGTCCGCCAGAACGGTCACGGCAACGTCGTTTGGATTGCCGTTGCCCGGCGAACATCCCTACAGCTTGGCAACCTGAAATCAACTTGAAAAGCGTGCCCGGACGCATGTGGTCCGGGCAGCGCGCTTAGCACACCCTGAAGCACGAAGTGCGTGGCGTCGCTGTTGACGACTGATCTCAGATCAATTTCCGCCAGCAGCGTTACGGGCCGCTTCCCGTTCTGCATCGACTTGTTCGGGAGTCAATTCGGGTGCTGGTTGTTCAGGACCATCGGCCACACCAGGCTGGACGCTTCCGCCACAGCCGGAACTGAACATGGCCAGTGAAGAGAACAGAGCCAGGAGCAAAAGGAGTTGACGCATTTCAATTCGTCCATTGATGATCGAAAACCCAGGAAGACACACGCTCCGCGATCGCGGTTTCGTGGTCGTTTACGAAGAAGACATCGGTTGCGGGGCCAGTTGGTCCCGCAACGGGTGTCTGTTCAAGTAAGGATCGCTGTCGGCGACTAGAATTCACCAACCACGTTGCCATCGGCTTTGTCACCGAGGTTCTGCCACGTTTGCAAGTTGAGGTTCTCGCTCACAAAGCGGACCGCACCGTCCAACAGGAGGACATGTACTCCGCCCACGTGCATGCTGCGGGCGGCGTTGTTCACTCGGTCCGAGTTGGCTCCACAATCGAATGCCTTTGCATTGGGGCCAACATAAGTGTTGCAGAACGAACTCTGTGGGTAGTACCCGTAGAACCAGGAACTGCCGGACTGAATATTTCCGGAAGATTGTTTCGAACCAGGATCGCACGGAGTATTGGTTCCCGCATCGTTGGTGCTGAGCCGGTGGAAACCGATGATAGCTTCCGCCACGGCGATGGTATTCGATGTGCCATCGGTGACATCGCGAAACCTGGTGTTGGTGTTTTGTCCAAAAATGCCCGGGGGTGCCGTATCCAGACGTGTCTTGGTCCCCACCATACCGAGGTAATTGCCCGGCGCATATGAGGAATCGGGGGCTGCGCCAGTCACGCGGTTCCCGTTGGGGTCGGTCCAGGGCACACTCCCGTTGCCGGGATCCGAAGGACAGCGAAAGGCAGGAACGATCTGACGGCGGGCACCGTTCGGGCTTGCGCCATTGACTCCACCGTTGCCATCAGTGGTGCCGTCGCCCAGGTCCCAGTCAATGGTATTGTACAGGGGAGCCTGATCAATCTGGGGCAGTAGGCGAGGCAGCCAGGCAATGTTTCCCGAGATCCAGGTATTTCCCGAAGGCAATGATTTGCGAACGCGCCCGGGCGGAAGTGTTCCGTAGACGTCGTGATAGTTGTGCAGCGCCAGGCCAATCTGCTTGAGATTGTTTTTGCACTGGGACCGTCGGGCCGCTTCGCGCGCCTGTTGGACAGCCGGCAGCAGCAAGGCGAT
>JAGQPW010000088.1:0-2524 GCA_020426515.1 Planctomycetaceae bacterium
CAGAAGCAGCGCGAGGCCGTGCAAAAGTCCGTCCCCCGCGTGATGGTCATGCAGGACATGAAGGAACCTCGCGAGACCTTCCTCCTCGACCGAGGTCTGTACAACGAACGCCGCGAGCCAGTTGCCGCCCAGGTCCCCGCGAGCCTACCACCACTTCCCGAGGAAGCTCCAGCGAACCGGTTGACGCTCGCGCGCTGGCTGGTTTGCGAGGAACAGCCACTGACTGCGCGAGTCACCGTCAATCGATTCTGGCAACAGGTGTTTGGCGTAGGACTGGTCAAGACGGCCGAAGACTTTGGAGTACAGGGAGAAGTCCCCCACCATCTCGATCTCGTCAACTGGCTGGCCGCCGACTTTCGCGATCACGACTGGGATGTGAAGCGGCTGATGCGGATGTTCGTGACCAGCCACACCTACCGGCAATCCTCCCGAACAACGCCAGAACTCGTGGAACGCGACCCCGCAAACCGCCTGCTCGCCCGCGCTCCCCGTTATCGCCTCCCCTTCTGGATGATTCGGGATCAGGCACTCTCAGCAAGTGGACTGCTCGTGCCGCAGCACGGTGGACCTGCGGTGAACAGTTACCAGCCTGCGGGAATCTGGGAAGAAGCGACGTTCGGCAACAAGAAATATTCGCAGGATCGCGGCGACTCACTGTATCGACGCAGCCTGTACACCTTCTGGCGACGCATCATCGCTCCAACAATGTTCTTCGACTCCGCCTCACGGCAAACCTGCACTGTGAAAGCCAATCGCACCAACACACCACTACAGTCCCTGCTCACCTTGAACGACGTCACCTACGTGGAAGCAGCACGGCAACTCGCGCAGCTGGCGATGACACAGGAAGCAGCGGACGATGGGCGGCTTGCATTCGTGTACGACCGCATCCTTGCCCGCCCCGTCCGAGCAGCCGAACAACAGGTACTGCTGAACGCACTGCAGCGATCGCGAGTTACCTTTATGACTGAGCCTCAGGCGGCTGAGGATCTGTTGAAGCAGGGAGAATCTCCGCGAGATGAGACGCTGAACCCTGTGGAACATGCTGCGTGGACTGCGTTGTGCCTGGCCGTGTTCAATCTCGATGAGACGCTGTCCAGGCAGTAGCACGTTGCCAAATAGCACAATTTCGTGAACGGCACCTGCAGAACAGGTCTTGATCTGCATCCCCCACTGGCGTAGGGTTGAGGTACGAGGATTCCTTAATGCACCGATTCGTTTCAGCCCTGACTCTGTTAATGATCACATCAGCCATGATGTGGGGGCCGAGTCGTGCGCCGCTGATGCCGCATCAGGTGGATCACGCAGGGACCGTTTCCGCCTGCATGCACTGTGGGCACTGTTTTGTAAAGGCCGCTGCAATTGAGGGAAGCTGTTGCCAGCAAGGCGACACGAAGAATAATCCTCCGCCCTGTGATGGCAACTGCTGCGTCATGTCGACGACGTCGCTGCTGGTCATCCTGCCGGAGTCGCTGCGACTGCCCGTTGCAGGGCTGAATGGCGTCATGGAATTACCAGAACTCAACTGGCAATCCCGTTCTGATGCCCCGCCTGTTCCTCCTCCGTGGAGTTGAGCGAAGAGGTTGATCCCCTTTGGGGGAACGCTGATTCGCTGCCGCCGGAATGTCTTCCGGCGCGTTCGATCCACTCCATTGTTTGAGGAGAAATTTCTATGTTGCGCTATCTTTCCATTGCTGCCGTCACGTTGAGCCTGCTGGCCGTAGTCGCCTTTGCCGGTTCAGCCACAACATCCACCACGAATGCAGGAGCATCCTGTTGCGACTGCCAGTGTGGCGACGGGGACTGCTGTGTCTCCGGCGTCTGCGTTGCCACCGGCGGAGCCTGTTGTGAAGCGGCTGGTTGCTGCCAGTCGGGTGACTGTTGTGTCCTGCCTGCCTGCTGTGAAGCCGATGCAGCTTGCTGCGTTCCCGGTGCTGAGTGCTGCCTGGACGCTGTTTGCTGCACCAGCGGATCAGCCTGCTGCGTGAAGTGAACCCGTGACTGATCGAAATAGATCGGTCCCCAAACGTCAGCGAGCCCGCAGTTTTCTGCGGGCTCGCTCTTTTCTTGATGGTCGACGGCCTGGAGCTATGCCCCGAGAGACGCCACGACCTTCTTGGCCGCATCGGTCAGGTCGTCAGCCGAGACAATCTTCTTGCCGGAAGCCTGCAGCATTTCGCGGGCCACCTTCACGTTGGTCCCTTCGAGTCGGACCACGAGTGGCACAGTGATGCCGATCTTGTCGTACGCGGCCAGCAGTGCTTCCACGATGGTGTCGCACTTCATGATCCCGCCGAAGATGTTAACCAGAATGGCTTCCACATTCGGATCAGCGAGAATGATGCGGAAGGCTTCAGTCACCTGATCGACATTGGCTCCACCCCCAACGTCCAGGAAGTTGGCCGGTTCGCCTCCGTGCAGCTTGATGATGTCCATCGTGCTCATGGCCAGCCCGGCACCATTCACCAGACAGCCAATGCGGCCGTCGAGCTTCACGTAGCTGAGCCCGGCAGCCTGTGCTCGG
>JAGQPW010000088.1:2619-4684 GCA_020426515.1 Planctomycetaceae bacterium
TTCTCGGCAGACTTCACCAGCACCACACCCGCTTGCTCGGGGTGCTCTTTGAAGCGTCCCTTGCCGCGACCGCCTGCATGAATCTGCGACTTCACCACGGCGACCGGGGTGCCCAGTTCGTTGTAGGCGGCAGAGGCTTCCTCAGGTGACTTGGCAACGATGCCGCGTGGAATGGGAATCCCGGCTTGAGCAAACAGTTGCTTGGCCTGATATTCGTGAATTTTCATGATGCAATCGGGGTGTACTGGACCGTGTCAGGTGATCTCGAGACGCACCAAGGATGGTATCTGCTGCCCCCCCATCGATCCAGCAGGTGGCCGCACGTTCTACGACGTGAGCCCAGATTTCAATTCAATGAACCTGGATTATTGAAAACTCCGACACCGCAACACTCCCAGACGACTCTCGCCTCTGGACTCCTTAACTCATCAGTCCACGCGAGCACAGGCCGTCTGGACAACGTCATCCCAGTTCAGCTTCGTGGCCATATCCCGTTGATCGGGAGCGATGAAGATGCGGACCTGCTTGACCCATTCGTCAAACTGTGTGCGGGCCAGTGCATCAACCACAGGAGAGACCTGCCGTAGCGGACGGAACCGCTGCTGCTTGGGGAAGTAGATGTCGATGGCAAATTCGACCTCGCGGTGCGGCGGCGGCGCATCGATCAGCAGATCGGTCACCTGCAATTGCCGCTGCGTACGTGCATTGACTTCATCGACCAGTGCCCGCGAGAGCGCAGCTATTTCGTTGTAGGGTCGCCCGGCGATCAGATTGTAGATCTCCGGAGCATGTTCGTGGCTGTATTCGGCGGCCCGTTTGTAAAGCCCACGACGGCGGCCGAACACTCCATCCAGCAGTTTCTGGCTGGGGGTCCCCTCAGCAGCCTGCCGGAGAGCAGAGATCATTTCTGCATCGGTCATGCAGAACAGTTCGGTCCAATCAAACTCCTGATGCAGGTCGTAGAACGCTCGCGCGAACATACTCGTGGCCGAGCGGACCGCATGGTGCCAGTAGACTTCGCTGAACATCACATAGCGGGCAAAGACCATCAGTTCCGCAGCAGTCTTGCCTTTGTCGGTAATGGCCAGTCCATCGCCAGCATCGTTGACCACCAGCGATTGAATGAGACGCTGTCGATCGAAGTTGCGACCGTAGGGCACACCGCAGTGCAGACTGTCGCGGTCCAGATAGTCCATTTTGTCGACATCAATCGGACCGGAGAGGATCGACCGCAACAGATCGAGCGCCTGCGAATCGGATTGAGGAACGAGGATGTCCAGCACTTCTGCCGGTTCGATGCTCCAGTCTCGACGCAGGATGTCGGCGATTTCCGTTCCCTCACCAAGGAAACGCGCTGCGTGCGCTTCGTGAGGCGGCATGTCGGTGAGACCCAGATCTTCAATCGGATGGCAAAAGGGCCAGTGTCCCAGATCGTGCAGCAGTGCAGCCACGATGAGAACTTCCGCCTGATGCGGGGTGACGACCTCCGCAAATCGCGGGTCGTTCGACAGCTGTTGCAAGTACCGCAGCGCGTTGTGGTAGACACCCAGCACATGTTCGAAGCGCGTGTGCCGGGCTCCGGGATAAACCTTCGCGACCAGTCCCAGCTGGCTGATCTCGGAAAGTCGCTGGAACTCTTCCGTATCAACAAGGGAACGCACGCGCCCGGTGAACGGGACGTTCTGCTCCATCGGCACACGAATCAGCGAATGCCCGGAGTGCAGCTGAGCCAGTTCGGGGATGTCAGCGAATCCATTCATCGTGACCATCCGCCTAACCCGCCGTCGCTTCAATTTGCGGCTGTTCGATCTTGAGGAAGTTGTTCAGCAGCTCAATCCCGACTGGACTGAGAAAACTTTCCGGATGAAACTGCACGCCATAGACGGGGTAATCCCGATGACGCACGCCCATCAGTTCGGGAGCATGATCGCTGTCACGGGTCCAGGCACAGGCAACCAGTTCCGGCGGGAGCGAGGGCTCCAGCACGACGAGACTGTGATAGCGGGTCGCCTCAAAGGGTGAGGGCAGTCCGGCAAAGACGCCCGTTCCGTCATGATGCATCATT
>JAGQPW010000088.1:4780-9720 GCA_020426515.1 Planctomycetaceae bacterium
ACGACGAGACTGTGATAGCGGGTCGCCTCAAAGGGTGAGGGCAGTCCGGCAAAGACGCCCGTTCCGTCATGATGCATCATTGAAGTCTTGCCGTGCATCAACCGATCGGCTCGCACCACCTGACCACCATACACCTGGCCGATGCACTGATGCCCCAGGCAGACTCCCAGTACCGGGAGCTCCGGACCGAAACGGCGAATCACATCGCACGACAGCCCTGCCTCGTTGGGTGTACAGGGTCCCGGGGAAATGATGATTCGCTCGGGCTGCAATGCCGCGATTTCATCCAGGTTGGTCTGATCGTTCCGCCGCACCTCAATCTGCAGGCCGGGATCGATCTCCCCCAGCCGCTGAACGAGGTTGTAGGTGAACGAGTCGTAGTTATCGAGAACGAAAATCATGCGAAACCTGCGCGACAGAGAACTTCTGGGAGCATTTCACCAACCACAACGCGGGCGGTCAACACGTGGAACGAGGAATCAGCGGACGCAGCGAGAACACATCCACATCCACCCCGGATGCGTAAGCCACATGCTCCGGCGGCCCCACAACTGGCGGAAGCCCATCCAGCTCGCACAGGAAGTTCTCACAACGACTCACCTCGGCACTCTGAACTGGATAGGGAGTGTGATGGACCTGACCACAGCACAACTCTCCCCGACGCAGCGTGAACAGCAGATAACGCTCGACCAGAAAGAATTCCAATGACCCACGCTGTGCCGGAACGGCGGTTCCCACACCGCGGTATCGGAAGTGACACGCCAGATCCGCAGAGGTTCCCCGACGCTGAAAGTAATAGTCCAGCCAGCCTTCCGGCGAGATCTCACATCGCATGCGTGACCAGTGATACGGCAGATGAAACCATGAGCGGGCCACTGTGCAGGCCAGCCAGCGATCGGCGTTCAGCGAATAGAACCAGACACCCGGTCGCCCCTGTTCATCAAGGACATACGTCCGCAGGTTGAGTTCCAGAAAGTTCGAGACCCACGGAACCGATGGAGCCCAGGCGGGGCGGATACCACGCATCTGAAATGGCACCACGCCGAGGTAGGCCTGGCCCTCAAACGTGTCGACCCGCAGGCCCGCAGGCAATGTCGACTGAATCCGCTGCGGATCGCAGGCCCAGTGCAGAAACAGCAGGTGCTGCCAGCGCTGAAACATGTTGGGCTGACGATCTGGTCGCCGTTGCCACGCTGCGCGGTCGGGCCAGTCAGGGACGGGCAATGTCGGGGTTTGGCTCATGCGGTCACCAGATGGTTAGTCACTCTGAAGGAACCGCATGGCCCGCATCCTGATAACAGTCGATTTATGACTTCATGTGATGCAACATCCGAGCCGCCTCCAGACCCAGCATGATGGTGTCGACCCCAGCCACCAGCAGGGTGAAGCCACGATCACGATAGGGAATAATGGAGTCACAGGTAACACCAAAGATACCCAGCTTCATGTTGGCGGCCTGACAGACCTTGGTCACGCGATCGATGGCTCCCACGACATCGGGGTGATCGATCTGGCCCATCAGCCCCATGCTCGCCGAAAGGTCATACGGCCCCACCAGCACACCATCAACACCGGGAATCTTCACGATCTCTTCGATGTTCTCAACCGCCCGAATGTGTTCGGCCTGCACGATGACGGTGGTCGTGTCGTTGGCGGACGCCACATAGGGCTGGAAGTTCAGTCCGTATCCCCCGGCCCGCGCAATTCCCACACCACGTGCCCCCAGCGGCGCGTAGCGACTGAGTTCCACGATGCGTTCGGCTTCGGCAGCAGTGTTGACCTGCGGCACGATAATCCCGGCGGCTCCCAGATCGAGAGCCCGCTTGATGGGAATCTCATTCTGGGAAGGGACTCGGACCAGACAGGCAATGCGGCGGCTGACTGCCTGCAGGATCGTTTGCAACTCGGTGACTTCAAGCGGTCCGTGCTCGGCATCCAGGAACAGCCAGTCAAATCCGGTATCGGCCAGAATCTCGGCCACCGCGCCGGAAGGGATACTCAGCAGCGTCCCCAGCAGGCGTTCGCCGGAAAGAAACCGTTGTCGAAAATTGGCAGGCATAATTCAGTCTCTATTCTGGTGAAATGGTCGCAGCTGGTGATTATTCAACGCGGGTCAGCATCAGCAATCGAAATTCCATGGCCTGTTTGCCGGGGATATCGAGAGCCTTCAACGTGAGTGTTCCGGGGCCGGAAGGGAGCTGGATACGTCCGAGTTTCCAGGGACGGAAGTCTTTCACATACGATTCGGTTCTTGGTGAACGATCCTCCGCAGCGCCCACGACCGGGGGATCATTCGGAACGGTGAGTTGCCCTGTCAGCCTGGCCCCGTGGCACGACAGCTCGAACGTCGACCCGACATCCGACGCCGGACAAGCGTAGTACACCTCGACTTCATACGTCCCGGCGGCATCAACGGTCACGTCCCAGGTGATGCTGTCGTCCGTGCTGATCCAGTTGTAAAAGTACGAACAGTTCGGATGTCGACTGGATCGTTTAATGTTTCCGTGCGACTTCGCATCGCGGGCGGGAATCTGCGTAAACCGATAGTCGGGATGGCCGATCACGAACGGACGATCATCCTGTCCCAGATTCGCGACAACATCGCGCCGGAACGCTTCGGCTTCGGACTTCAATCGGCTCGTGATCTCCGGATGCGCAGCGCTGACATCCTGATTCTGTTCCGGATCGGCCTGCATGTCGTACAGCTTGCCCGTGTGATCGAGACGGTACTGCTGCGTCCGCACACTGATCTTGCGATTCCAGTGTGAAATGATCGAGCGATCGGCGCGTTCCTCGGGCTTGCCAAGCAACGCGCTCTTGATGCTGATGCCATCGAGAGGCTGCTTGCTGATCAGCGGAACGTTGCACATGTCGGACAGCGTCGGAAGCAGATCAATCGCGCCGACAATCGGCTCAACGACAGTGCCGGGTGCGATCTTGCCCGGCCAGCGCACGAGCAGTGGCGATCGGACACCTCCCTCATCCGTCGACCCTTTGCGGCCCTTCATGCCGCCATTCCAGCGCACACCATTGGGCCCATTGTCGCAGAAGTACATCACGATCGTGTTGTCCGCGAGTTTCAGTTCATCAAGAGTCTTGAGCAGCCGACCGACGTTCCAGTCGATGTTCTCGCACATCGCCAGCGCTGCCCGCGTGTGAACGATGTCTTCTCGCTCCGCATCGCGATTCCGGAGTGCCAGTTCCTTATCCTTGAACTTATCCCACCAGCGGTCGGGAACCTGCATTGGCGAGTGAGGCGTGTTGTACGGCAGGTACACGAAGAACGGTTCCTCGCGATGCTGCTCGATGAACGACATTGCATGGCTGGTAAGATCATCGGTGAGATATCCCGTCCCGGTCACAATCTGCCCGTTGTGTTCCAGCATGGGACTGAAGTAGTGCCCCCAGTGACCGGAACAGAAACCGTAGTACTCCTCGAACCCGCGACCATTCGGGTGATACGGGTACTGCATTCCGTTGTGCCACTTGCCGAAAGCCGCCGTCCGATAGCCAGCAGCCTTGAAGGTGTCGCCAATGGTTACTTCATCAAGATCGAGTCGTTCACCTCCGGAAGACGTACTATAGACACCGCCACGTGGGTGATATCGTCCGGTGAGAAACTCAGCCCGCGTCGGTGAGCAGACCGGACAGACATAGAAGCGTTCCAGCCGGGCTCCGTCGCGGGCGAGCTGGTCGATGTGGGGCGTTTCGAGGTTACTGTTCCCGTTCAGACTGAAGTCGCCCCAGCCCTGGTCATCGCTGAGGATCACAACGACATTCGGACGTGCGGCCTGTCCGGTCGGCGTGGCAGCAATGCCCCGCCCCGAGATCATCAGGCCGCACAGCATTGCCAGCAGCAATCGCAGACTGCTGGTCACCTTCGGCAAGTCAGGCTGGCACGTTGTCATCGGGAATCCCCACTGGTGAAAGTCATCCGGCTGTTCGCAGCTTCGCCATTGTCCTCAAGTCGGAACGGAGCGTCAAACCGCAGGACACCTCGGTGCAGCGAGGCAAATTGATCAACCGAGTGATGGCATCCGTAGACGCATCTCCCTACGATGCGTCTTTCCGGGTCTGGGCATCCGCTTCGCGATGTCCGCCTTGTATTCCCCGAACACTTCACTCGATTCCTGAGAGAGTGCCATGTCCGCGTCTCCATCTGACTACCTCCTCCGGCTCTTTGGTTTGTCCGACAAGACGGCAGTTGTGATTGGTGGAACCGGTGTACTGGGCGGAGCCTTTGTTGATGCGCTGATCGGGGCCGGTGCCCATGTCATCGTTGTGGGCCGCAATGCGGAGGCCGGAGCCGAAGTGGTGTCGCGCTGCCCCGAAAGGACCGAGTTTGTCGCCGCCGACTCCACCAGTCGCAGTGACCTCGAAGCAATCGTCACGCATCTCAAAGAAGCGAATCGCCAGTGTGATGTGCTGATCAACGGTGCGGGTGTGAATTCCCCCACTCCGTTCCTGGAAATCACCGACGAAGAGTGGGATCGCATCTTCAACGTGAATTTGAGCAGCGTCCGGCTGGGATGTCAGGTCTTCGGAAAATACATGCTGGACTGTCAGACGCCCGGAGCCATCATCAATGTTGCCTCCCTCTCGGCCATCACGCCACTCTCCCGTGTGTTCACATATTCTGCCAGCAAGGCCGCTGTACTGAATCTGACAAAGAATCTGGCCCGCGAATGGGCGGCACCAGGAATTCGCGTTAATGCGATTTCTCCCGGTTTCTTCCCTGCCGAGCAGAACCGTAAAGTGCTGACCGCTGATCGCGTGCAAAGCATTATGACCCACACCCCGGCCAAGCGATTTGGTGATCCCCAGGAACTGGCCGGGGCCATCCTGCTGCTCGCTTCTGGTGTCGCCGGCAGCTTCATCTCTGGAGAGAATCTGGTCGTCGATGGTGGCTTCTCAGCCATGACGATTTAGATCGACCAGCC
>JAGQPW010000088.1:9820-22581 GCA_020426515.1 Planctomycetaceae bacterium
GAAGCCGTCATCGACAGCAGTGCGGAAGGTGACTGAACTTTGACGCCTGCCAAATCCGTGGGCAATGCCAGCAGAATCTGACGCCCATCATCGAGCGTTGCGCCAGTGACCACATGCTGAGCATATGGGGCTCCCGTCACCCAGGGAACGAAACCGTTCAACCGGTATCCATTCTCAACCGGTTCTGCGGTGACGGCTGGCTGACCGCAATGTTGTCTCGATGTCGTGAGATGCGAAATACCGACCGTGGCGAACGTGCGGCCAGCGGCCAGATCGGGCAGGAGTGCCAACTTGAGCTCCGCGTTACTCGCAGCGGCAATTCGCTGGCAGGCCCCATTGCGCTGGGTCAGAATGAACGCTGTCACAAGGCATGACGAAGCCAGATCTCGATAGCGTTCGATCATCTCCGGTCCGGAAATGTCGGTCCCGCCATAGGCCTCGGGGATCACCCAGCCCAACTCCCCGGCCGCTGCCAGTCGGCCAAACTGCTGTTGTGGCCATTGCCCCGATTGATCCACATCGGCTGCTGCTGCGGACAATTCAGCCAGCAGTGTGGAATCGAGATGAGGCATGACAGACACCTATTCCGGAGACTGGAGGACCACATCTGCTCCGGCAGCAAGCAATGCCTCGGCGAGTTGCCGCCCCAGTTCGAGAGCTGCAGACTTTGGCCCCGAAACCTGCGAGAAGAATCGTTGTTTTCCGTCGGGGCTGAGAACCACACCCTCGAGTTCCAGGAGGTCGTCCACGCGACGAGACAACACCCCCACGGGGGCATGACAACCGGCCCGCAATGTCGCCAGACAGGAGCGCTCGGCGGTCACTTCCGCATGCGTACCGGGTTCGGAAATGCGATTCAGGATCGCGATTGTTTCAAGATCATCGTCACGGCATTCGATGCCGAGCGCCGCCTGTCCCACGGCGGGATACATCAGCGGAGGTTCGAGAGTGAGCGTGATGCGATTCGCCCATTCCAGCCGCGAAAGTCCGGCCTCGGCAAGCACAATGGCGTCGTATTCTCCGTCATCGAGTTTCCGCAACCGCGTCTCGACATTGCCGCGAATTTCCAGCAGCTGCAAATCCGGGCGGGCATACAGCAGCTGCGCCTGCCGACGTGGACTGCCCGTCCCAATTCGAGCGCCCGGTGGCAGGTCTTCCAATGCGGCGAGCTGCTGGCCTTCCGGAAGCACAAGGGCATCGAAACGCGGGGCCCGTGAGGGAACCCCGGCCAGGGACAGGCCCTCGGTCGCTTCTGTGGGGAGATCCTTCAGGCTATGCACCGCGAGATCGGCCTGCTGATCGAGAACGACCTTCTGGACTTCCCGGGTAAAGACTCCCTGGCCACCAAACTGAGCCAGCGACTCGACGCGATCTCGATCGCCCAGTGTCGAGACATGCACGATTTCGACCGTCACGTCTGGAGCAGCGTCGCCGAGCAATCTGGCAACATGGTTGGCCTGCCAGAGCGCCAGTGGGCTGGAACGAGTGGCGATCCGGAGAGTACGGGATGAACGAAGATCACTCACGAATCGGCTTCCGCTGGAGGCTTGGAGAACGCGCCGCTTCCTACGGGCTGTTTCGGCAAGCCGAATTTCTTGGACGTTGTGTTGCGCATCTGCCCGGAGTCCACGAGCTGATTCAACGCTTCCGCCGACAGCTTGTGGTCGGGAGGAGTCAGCACTCCACAGGAAATGCAGAACTGCATCGCCTGTTCCACGGTGATGTTCAGGTCGATGACTTCGCTGCGCGGCACACTGATCGTAAACCCGGTCATCGGCATCGGAGACGTCGGAATCAGCACGGCGACACAGGGCTCACCAGCGGCCAGCGCGACTTCGAGAAAACTCTCTCCCGTCACAAATCCCACTGAGTAGATTCCAACACGCGGATACTGCACCGCAACAACCCGCCGGTACTCCACCTGCTGCTTTTCACTGAACACGAAGTCCGTCACCTGTTTGACGGACCCGTACACATTGCGCACAACGGGCAAACGACCAAGCACCTGATCTTCCACACGAACGAAGATCCAGCGACCGACCCGGGCCGACACGAAACTGCCGACGAAGTACAGCAGGACAATGATCAGCAGAATGGTCAGCACACTCAGCGGGACCACGCCCGTGAGATACCGAACCGAGACATACTCCATGTACACGGCCTGAGCCGATGTCGGCATTTGCCCGGGCGGCAACGTCTGGGCCACCCTCGCGTACACACTGTAGGGAACAGCCCAGTCGCCCAGCTGAACGAAAACCTGCGCTGGGTCATCCCCCGCACGCGACTGGATGTACTCAATCCGTCGCTGTTGATCCGCAGCCCAGCCCGATAGCTTCGCCTCTTGTGGACCGGCGGGTGCCACAGGCGGCTCCCCGCGCTGCTGCAGGAAAGTCAGGTACTTCTTGCGAAATGACTCGGTAACCAGATACCCACTGTCGCAGTATTCCAGAGGCGGGGCAGCCTCAAGATGCAGCAGAGAATTGCTGGGAACCGCTTCGCTGACCCCCTGGGCCAGCAGAAACTTTACGGTCCAGGTGGCAGGCTGAATGATGTAACCATTCACGCCGTTCAAGACCCACAGCAGGATGACAATCGTCAAGACCGCGGGCAGACTGGCCGCCAGTCCACGCAGAAAAATCTGCGTGGGAGACGGTTCCTGCTTGGCGAGCGGTTGGTCGTTCGATTCGGGAGAAGACATAGATGGTCACGTCTCTTTCTGAGACGACCGGGACCGGCCCGGAATATCGTACGTGAAAATTTCAGTCGCCGACTGCTACCAGATTAACCAGAACTCAAGCGATCGTTCCCGATCCCTCTGGCAATGACAGCGACATAGACCTGATCCGCCCCAGCATTCCGTAATACCCGAGAAGCCTGATGCGCCGTCGTCCCGGTGGTCAGGACATCGTCGACAAGCAGGATCCGCAAGCCCTTGAGATTTGCGGCACCGCTAACGCGGAAGGCTTTCGTGAGGTTCAGTTTACGTTTAGCTGGAGTGAGCGAGGCCTGGCGCGGAGTGCTACGCCGTTTCACAAGTATATGACGCCACATCGGTACCAGCAACAAGCGACTCCAGACTTGAGCCATCGTTGTCGCCGCAAGTTGGGTCTGAATAATCCGATCACGCCAATGGTGAGGGACAGGCACCACGCAATTGAGCTTCAAGGCCTCGATCTCTGTCCGTCGCTGCTCCCAGACCAGTTGCACCAACGCCGCCCCGAGGCTTCCATCGCGATGCCCCTTTGCCGCGAGAATCGCTGCGCGGAGACCATCCTGATAGGTCCCGCCAGCAAAGACACGCTCAAAAGCAAACTTCTCCCTGCGACACAGGCCACACCCCGATGTTGTTTCCAGATGCGGCCCGACCGGCGCCCCACAACGAAAACAGACCGCGCCCTCTGCCAGAGTGAATCGGCTGAGACACGCTCCACACAATGGTGAGCGGTCTGCTTCCATGCCGCTGCCGCAGTATCCACACTGAGGCGGATACAGGAAGTCCCAGCAGGCATTCCACCAGGAGGCCAACGAAATCACCCTTCCAGCTGTCGACGAAGTTCGGCCAGTTCTGCGTCGACGCGGCTCACGCGATCCGACTGCTCCTCGACCGCAGCATCAGACCGTGTTTCTGCATGTTCGGCAGCACACCGACGTCGACGCGCTTCGGCCAGACGGGCTTCCAGAGCATGCTGCGTTGTCCGCAGATGATCGCGAGTGGAGATCGCCGCATGCAGCTGTTGCTCCAGACCGGCAATCAGATCCTCAACTTCATGTTTGCGGAGCAGTAATGACCGAGCCTGCTCTTCAGCCCCTCGTGACAACGCTTCTCTGGCTTCCGACAGCCAGCGCTGTGCTTCCTGATGCTGACTGCCGATCTCTGTTTCGAGCCGCCCCACGTTATCACAGGCAGTCCGGGTACAACGCTGCGCACCTGCAAGGCCCTCCTGCATCTCCCGAATAATCTCCTCGAGCGCAGCTTCGGGATCTTCGGATCGAGACAGCAGAGAGCTGAGGTTGCAGGTGACGATGTCGGTCAGGCGGCTGAAAAATGGCATGGTCGTCAACGCGTCAATGTGACAGTGGATAAAGAACTAACGGGAACGAAGTGAAACGGATCAAAAAAAGTCCCGGGGACGCGGCGGATTGGTTAGCCAGGAGCCACAATGCCCGAAATCCCCCGACAGAGGAGCTTTTCGGAAAGCTTTTCCCGAGCCAGTCTCAACCGGCTTTTGCAGGTCGGCAGCGGAACGGCCATGATCTCGGCCACTTCCGGCAGACTGAGCTCCGCGAAGTGATGCAAGGTAAAGGTCTGCCGCTGCTCCTCCGGGAGTTCCAGCAACAGTTCGTCCACCAGATTTGCCAGTTCCAGGCCCTGCACCTGGTCATGTGGCGAGAGCAATTCGGCAGCGACTCGGGCGAGTTCCTGCTGCTCCTCCGCTGGCTGGCGGCGGACGGCTCGAATCAATGCATCGTGTGATCGACGGCGAATGTTGTCGACGAGCAAATTGCGACCGATCCGAAACATCCAGCCGCGAAAACGCCCCAGCGGGACGTAATCCCACACCTGGCTGTACACCTTGAGCAGTGTTTCCTGCGCCAAGTCTTCTGAGAACTGGACATCCCGCGTGTTCCGCATGAAGAACCCGACGAGCGCGCCCTCATAGCGCGCGACGATTTCGTCGAACGCTGAGGATTCTCCGGATTGCAGCCGAATCATCAGTTCATCGTCAGTTGCAGTCATGACGCACTGGCGTATTGAGCTGCTATCCCCTCTCCCCTTGCCAGAGGATCAGGACAGCAGCTCGCGGATCGCGAGACCTTCGTCGACGATTCGAATCGGTCGACCTTCAGGCGTGATCATTTCATCTGAGCCGTCAATGTGCAAACACTCGCACATGGTCGCGAACAGATCATCAACGGCGACGGCCCGATCTTCGATCTCCTGACCATCGGCGCTGGTCTTGCCAACACAGACTCCACCTTTGATGCCACCGCCCGCCATCAGCATGTTGAAATTGCGAGCCCAGTGATCGCGGCCGACCGTGGGTGTCCGCTGATTGATCTTGGGTGTCCGACCGAATTCACCCAGCACGAGCACCAGCGTCTTCTCCAGCAATCCTCGCTCCTGCAGATCGGTCACAAGAGTGGAGACGGCCCCATCGACTTCGCCCGCCGTCCGGGGCATGTTCTTCCACAGATCCTGGTGCATATCCCAACCGCCGCGCTGAATTTCAACAAACGGCACGCCCGTCTCCACCAGTCTGCGGGCCACGAGACAGCTCTTGCCGAAGGCACTGTTTCCGTACGACTGCAGCGTTGCGTCCGACTCACCCGCCAGCGAGAACGCCTTCAATCGCGATGATGTCATCATCTTGGCCGCCCGGTGATACAGGTCCTGATGTTCCTGCGCGATATAGGATGCCCCCAGGCTGGCGAACTCGTTGTCCTGCTGCCCCAGGGCCGCCAACCGGCGATCGAATCGACGTGCATCCACGGTGCTTTTGACATTCGCCGGCAGATCGCCCGGAGTGCCAATCACGAATGGAGCCAGCTTCACTCCCAGAAAGCCGGAGCTGATGGTGTTTCCGATGCTGACAAAGTTTGGAATGTCCGACTCGGGATCACCCAGCCGTTGAGCAACCACCGAACCAAAGTGAGGAAACTTTGTGGGGCCCATACGATGCCCTGTCCGCAGATGGAATTCACCACGCTCGTGCGCGGCCTCCTTACCAGCGATCGTACGAATGACGGAAATGTGGTTCGTCAGCGCGGCCAGTTTGGGCCAGAACTCAGCAAACTGCACACCGGCAATCTTCGTTTGAATTCCCTGAGTTGGACCGCCATTTTCCGTACCGGGTTTGGGGTCCCAGGTTTCCATCTGGCTCGGTGCTCCGCGCAGGAACACCATGATGCAGGAACGCCCCTGTTTCTTCATTTCGGCGGCATTCAGCCCCAGCGTGCGCAGAATACCGGCGCCCATCATGCCAGCGAAGCCGCCGCCCGTCAGCTGCAGCAGATTGCGCCGTGTAAGCAACCCCTGGCGATTCAACGTCACGTGCAACAGATTGTTATTGATCATCGACGAGCCTTTGCGACCACTTGGAAACAGAATGCGTTCAGTTCAGACAACACTTCATCACAACGTCACAAATTCAGCGCTTCGTGCAAAACTCCGCTGAGTTCACCAGCACCCACATCAGATCATCGATCGCCTCGTTTCGATTGGTGACATCCTTCATGAAATATTCGTACCGCACCGATTCCTGGGGAGTGGGCGTCCGGGCGAGAATCCCCAAGAAGGCCTCGGAGATCATGGCCTTGTCATCCTTAATGTTGACCAGGTCCTTCTTCAGCGAGCTGTTCGCCAGCTTGCCGCTGATCGTTGGGTTGTTCATCAACAGCAAGGCCTGCTGAATGGAACCTTCAAGGTCAGACTGAGGAATGGACGGATTCGCATCGAACGTCGATTCCATCGACTTGCGCAAGCCACCCAGAGAACCGGTCAGACGTTCCACATTGTCCGCGACTTCATAAGGCCGCAATCGCGATGGACGCACAGCCGTGAACAGGTCTTCCGGATGACTCAAAGTGGCGATGCCGCGCTGATAAGTTCGGCTGTTCATCAACACGCGAAACAGCCCTCGAATATCGAATCCCGAGTACCGGAACGCTGCTGCCAGACGATTGATGGTGAGGACATGCTGCACCTCCTTGTCGGGCCCCAGACTGTCGACCGAATAGAATCCATCGCCCACCAGCTCACTCCAGATGCGATTCACGTACGCGCGGGCAAACCAGTAGTTGTCGGGGTTGTAAATCAGGTACGCCGCACCAGCCACGCGACGCTGATCCGGCTTCAGCTTTGCCGGAGGCGTTTCACCGAGCAGGAACTTGGGCGTCATTTCGGTCTTCTGGGAGGGATCGTTTTGATCCGTCATGTAGTACTTGCCGGATGAATAGAACGCGGCCAGCTCGTGAAACTGCTCACGTTTCCAGCTGTCGAAGGGATGATCGTGACACTCGGCACAACCGATGCTGATTCCCATGAACAGCCGGGCGGTGTTTGACGCAATCAATTCCGGCTTGTTCTCGCAGGCCAGAATAAAATTGTTGGGTCCGTAATCCTGATTCCAGCCATTATCTTCAGGCTTCTTGTTACGATCCCGAGCGGGTGACGACGACATCAGTTCGCCCACGATCCTGTCCCACGACGTTCCTGCCTTGAATTCTTCAAAGAAGAAATCTTCCAGCGCCTGTGGATTGATCATGTTCCGGTTGGCATTCGACTCATAGAAGATCACGTTTCGCCAATAACGTGCCCACTTGCGTGCGAACGCATCACTGGCGAGCAGCTCGTCGACGAGCGCTGCCCTCTTCTTGGGATTCTTGTCGGCGACAAACGCCCGGACCTGTTTCGCACTGGGAACTTCACCCGTGGCATCAATTGAAGCGCGGCGGATAAAGGTCTCATCGTCAATGATCTCCGCGAACGGAGTACTCGTTCCTTTGGCAATCTGGCGTTCCAGATCACGATCGAGATCCTCAGAATCGAAGGACACATTCCTTCCTGCCCGCAAGACAGGGAAACTGGCCCGAATCATTTCGAGGAACTTCATTTTGTCCTCGGGAGTCTTCAGATCGGGCAGGTTGGGCTGCGGTTTTGCCGGTCGTTTCGGTGCAGCGGCAAACGTCCATGGAGTTACGATCGTTCCGGCCAGAAGCAGCAGGCAGAACAGAACTCGAAACGCGACCGGACCCCGAACGGCGGACAATCGAATCATCGTGTAACTTTCCGAGAAATGAATGGGCGATTCGCTCCAAGAATCAGAGCAGGTCGCGATCCTTCAACAGATCAGAGTATTCTATTATGACAGGTAGCGTCTGTATTGCAATCAGCGGCCTGCCTCCAAAGTTCCCGATTTCACTGCCTCATCAGACCACATGACCACACCATTTATGCTGAGTTGCCTGCCCAACAGCTATGGGCGTTTCGGCCCCCTCGCAGCACTTGAACATCTGCCACGCGTGGGAGTTCATGCTTTGGAACTGCCGATCAAGAATGCGGGCATCCCGTCGTTCTTCAAGGAAACGCCGCTGCTGACGGACGCCAGTTCTCCAGAAGATGCCTGGCGGGTCAAGCAGCAGATCGAGGAAGCGGGGCTGGAGATTTCATCCTGCAACATCAGCAGTGGCAATCCGCTCGAACAGGCCGTCCTCGCGCGCACGCTCTCCAAGCTGGAACTCGTCGGCCAACTGGGCGTTCGACTGGTTGTCGCCGGAGGAGGCGAAGTAACCAGTTCCAGCGATTGGGCACAACTGGTCGCGAACCTGCGCCAACTGGGTGCCTTCGCGGCCGAGAGAAACATCACCTACTGCTGCGAAACACACCCCGGGACCTGCGAGAACTCAGCCCGCATGCTCGAACTCATGGAGGCGGTCGATCATCCGCATGTGCGGATCAACTTCGATACCGGCAACATCTTTTACTACAACGAGCAACCCGATTTGCTGCAGGAGCTGCGGGCGGTCCTGCCATTTGTGCGGCACATCCACCTGAAGGATACCAATGGCCGATACAAGGACTGGCACTTTCCGGCGCTGGGCGAAGGAGGGGCGGTCGACTTCGTCGCCGTTCGAGAGCAACTGATTGCTGGAAGTTATCGGGGACCTTGCAGCCTCGAAATTGAAGGCATTGAAGGGGAGCCCGAGCCGACTCTTCCGCAGTACGAAGAACGGATCGCGAAGAGCGTGCAGTACCTGCGAGAACACTGCGGCTGGAACGAGGCCGAGTAACGCTCACTCCACGTTCTGCACAATTTCGCGGATCTTTTCGATCACCGCCTTCACGTCGACAACATAGTGCGACAAGGTCACGTCGTTGGCCTTGGAGCCAATCGTGTTGATCTCGCGGAAGAGTTCCTGGCACAGGAAATCCAGCTTTCGCCCTGTCGATTCCTCTGCGGTCAGCAACTTGCGGAACTGCTGCAGGTGCGACCGCAAGCGGGTGATTTCCTCTGTAATGTCGCAGCGGTCGGCAAACAGACTCAACTCGCGAATCAGGTCGCTCTCGTTCCAGTTGACCTCGGGATTATCCTTGGTCAGATCGGCCAGCCGCTGCCGAATCCGGTCCCGATACTCAACCACCACCACGGGCGATCTGGCCGTGATCTCCACGACGCGTGCTTCCACCTGACCGATCAGTTCCTGCAGGTCCTGAACCATATTGGCCCCTTCCTGCTGACGGAACTGCTGGAGTCTCTCCAAGGCTCCGACCAGGACCTGCTCGACAAGCGGCCAGTCGGATTCCTGAAGATCCTTACGGTTGCCTTCGTCCACTACCCCCGGCAGGTCGAGCAACTGCCCGAGATTGTCCGCAGGCTTGGCACTCAACTCCCGCCCCAGCTGACTCAAGTGCTCCCAGTAGCTGCGGAGCACATCATCGTGCAGGCGATTGACCGGCTGATCATCCAACCGCCGCACATGCATCGAGAGATACAGGCTCCCGCGGCTGACAT
The DNA here is from genome assembly GCA_020426515.1 of Planctomycetaceae bacterium. Lineage (GTDB taxonomy): Bacteria > Planctomycetota > Planctomycetia > Planctomycetales > Planctomycetaceae > JACKHO01. The sequence continues at coordinate 19,333 of JAGQPW010000088.1, forward strand.
GCTGACGAACGACCTTTTCGACCTGCGATTCGAGAGCGAGAAACGCATCAGGCGCCCGAAACGAAACCTTGAGATGCCGATTGTTGACGCTCCGCACTTCCACCGTGATGGAGAGTGAATCATTCTGGACCACGGCGTCGCCATGGCCGGTCATGCTGAGCAGCATGGGAGTCTCGCGAGCGTAAGGTAACTACTTGGCTTCAGCAGCCGCTTCTTCCGTTGAAGACTCTGCGGCGGGCTTTTCCTCAGCTGCAGGCTTCGCTTCGGCTTCTGGTTTAGCTTCTGCGGCAGGCTTGGCCTCTGGTTCCGGCTTGGCTTCGGCGGCAGGCTTAGCCTCCGGTTCTGGCTTGGCTTCGGCGGCAGGCTTGGCCTCTGGTTCCGGCTTGGCTTCGGCGGCAGGCTTGGCCTCTGGTTCCGGCTTGGATTCGGCGGCAGGCTTAGCCTCCGGTTCTGGCTTTGCCTCGGCAGCAGGTGTCCCTTCAGGAGTCGACGCGGGCTTTTCGCCACCATCAGCGGCAGGAGGTGTCAACGGACCAGGATCAGCAGCCGGTGGCGTCATGCTGCCATCAACCGCAGGAGGCGTGAGTCCGCCGTCCGTATCGCCGGTCGGAGGAAGTGCTGACTTTTCATCATCGGGTGGGTTCAGTCCGGTGCCGAACTGTTCGGCCACTGCGTTCTGGCCGGAACGCATCACCAATCCGCTGATTCCGGCGAGCAGCACCCAGATGACAGCCACAACCACGGTGATGCGGGTGAACACATCGCCCGCCTTGGTTCCGAAAGCGCTCTGTCCTCCGGCTCCCCCCAGTGCTCCAGCCAGCCCGCCACCACGGCCGCGCTGCAGCAGAATGATCAGGATGAGGAACAGCCCCAGCACAAACAGCAGGATCTGCAGCAAATTGGCGACCACAATCGTACCTTTCAGGAATCCCCGCCGTCCGTCAACTCAGGGGCGGTTCACTTCTTTATTAACCAGCGGCGCTGACACCAGCTTCGACGATCGGCAGGAAGTCTGAAGCCTTCAGACTGGCCCCGCCAACAAGTGCTCCGTCGACATTGGGCTGTCCGAGCAGCTCAGCAGCATTCGCCGCCTTGACGCTTCCGCCGTACAGAATCCGTGTGGCGTCAGCAACAGACGCATTGTAATGAGATGTCAGCCAGTTGCGAAGATGGGCATGGGCGGCTTCTGCCTGCTCTGGCGATGCAGTCCGTCCCGTCCCAATAGCCCACACAGGTTCGTAGGCAATCACAACATCGGCCATTTGCTCTGCGGTGACATCAGCCAGACCGCCAGCCATCTGGCGATCAAGAACCTCTTCGGTTTGATTGGCTTCCCGCTCGCTCAGCAATTCACCAACGCACAGCACAACCTGCAGCCCCTTCTCCAGAGCTGCTTTGACTTTATTGTTAATGAGGGAATCCGTTTCACCCAGCACGTGCCGCCGCTCGCTGTGCCCGATCAGGACCGACTGGCAACCAACATCCTGCAGCATTTCGAGAGCAACTTCTCCCGTGAACGCCCCCGGAGCTTCGAAGTAAGCGTTCTGCCCACCAACCTGAATCGCCGAGCCAGCCACCGCGTCCTGCACGGGGATGAGGTAAGGAGCCGGCGGGAAAATCAGGACGTCGACCTTATCACAAGCCGCCCGGGCCCCTTCCACAAGTGCCTTGGCCAGTTCCACAGCGGTTGCCCGTGTGGTGTTCATCTTCCAGTTACCAGAAATCAAGTACCGACGCATCACGACCTCATGACTCAAATTGCCGACTTCCGAAGTGCGGCATCGTAAGGCCTGCGACGTGCGACGACAAGTGGCGTCAGCGGGGGAAAGACCAAGTCCCCAACATGTGGAAATGGCCCGAGTGCTGGAAGCACACGGGCCATGGGATTCCAATTTCTGAAGCCACGAAAGTGACTATTTGTACAGACCGCCCAGTGCATCCAGCACTGCTCCGCTGATCGGATTGGGATCAGCGGCAGTCGCCGTATTCTTCACGAGGTCGGTCAGCACGATTCCGCAAACAATCATGAACAGACTGGCGACGGTCAGCAGGCCAAACTCCATCATCCCCCATTCCGTTTCGACAGCCGGTCCACGAACAGCCGCCGCCCCGAACTTGGGACCATCTTCCACGGTATCAAACACATCGCCATCGACTTCGACGAATTCTTCCTCGTCATCAAACGCATCTTCGTCGAGGTCGACTTCGTCATCCCGGGCAAATGCGTCGGAGACATAACCCGAGTCGGAATCGTAGTCTTCGTCTTCATCGTCCATCTCGAAGACGGCGTCATCCAGCGACCCTTCACCGGAGACTTCCCCCAGTTCCAGAGTCCGAGTGTCTTCCAGATCGTCATCACCAACATTCAGCTCGTACGCACTGTCGTCATCCATCGCCGGAATTTCGAACTGCGTCGACGGCGAATCATCCGAGTCGCCGAGAGCGTCCATCATGGGGATGGTGCCGCCAAAATCATCATCGCCACTCAGGGCAATGCCGCTGTCGTCAAATGCTTCCAGCGAAATTCCGCTGTCGGCTGCTTCCAGGGAGATGCCACTGTCGCCGGAGGCCAGTGAAATACCGCTCTCACCGCTTCCCAGAGCAATCCCGCTGTCATCATCATCCAGTGCGAGTGTGATGCCTTCATCATCATCGGCATCCATTCCCAGGCCGCTGTCGCTGGGACCTTCCAGCGAAATACCGCTTTCCTGAGCCAGCAACATCCCACTGTCGCCGCCCAGAGCGATTCCGCTCTCGTCGCTCAAAACAGAGGCATGACCACTGTCATCGCCCAGATCGTCGAGAACAATGGCATCGTCGTCGGCCAGCAGCGAGACATCACTTTCTGAACCATCATCGCCGAGCAGGTTGACATCGCTGTCTCCCGACAAACCCAGCGGAGACTCCAGATGACCACTCTCAAACGGAGCGAGTTGTCCGGAATCATCCGAAGCCAGCGCGTTACTGCCCGGCCCCGTCAGATTCATATCGGAAAGCGTATCGGCATCCTCAGCAGTCACGTGTTCGCCACTGATCAGCTGCACATCGCTGTCGCTGTCGTCGCCAATCAACTGCACATCGCTATCGCTATCGTCACCAATCAGCTGGACATCGCTGTCACTGCCCAACTCCAGGTCCTGAGTTGTGTCCCCCAGACTGAAACTCGGTTCATCCTGCCCTTCCAGGCGAACTTCACTTTCGCTGTCCAGACCAACCAGGCGAATGTCGCTGTCGCCGGAGAGCACAATG
>JAGQPW010000089.1:0-4176 GCA_020426515.1 Planctomycetaceae bacterium
TACGGCAATTACGCCAAAAACAACTATCCGGCGTCCAAGGAAATTTGCCTTCAGGACTCGAGCACGAAAATTCGCGACATCACGGATGGCACAAGCAATACATACCTGGTCGGAGAGCGAGCACGGGTCTATCAGTCCAATGGGCTGAAGAGTGCCGGTGCCATCTGGCCCGGTCGACAAAGCAACAGCACTGCTTCTATCCACGGTGACTCATCTTTTCCGGTCAATACCAACTGGACCGGAACTTCGGCTAATCAGAGTGCCAGCGCCAGTGACCCCAATTGCACTCGCTACACCTTTTCCAGCCTGCACGTCGGTGGGTGTCACTTCCTGATGTGCGACGGGGCTGTGCGATTTCTAAGCCAGAACATCCAATCGCGGCCGAATCCTTCATGCGTAGAAAATTCTGGCAACTATGTCTACCAGAATCTGTACAACATGGACGATGGCAATGTCGTTGGTGAGTACTAGTTGAGAACTCATCGAAGCAGCCTTCAAGCGGCCACGGGCAGAGTTGTCCGTGGCCGCGTTTCGTTGAGACTCAAGGAACCTGCCCTATTCGATCCACAGCCGTGCCACAGTCTCGGTTTTCATCTTGTGGCAGGCCGAACGGCTAGCGGAATTGCACGTAAGAGAGCAGGTCTTCGAATTTCCCGGCAACAAAACGTTCCCGCCTGCTTGACGTTTCGTGCCGTCCTGATGATGCTCCGGGTTTCGCCACAGACCGAGGGAACGTGATGTCCGGAGAACTCAAACCTGCCCCCAAAATTCTGGATCGTTTTGCCAACGAACCGCTGACCGATTTCAGTAAAGCCGAGAATCGGAAGGCCATGCAGGAAGCACTGCGCGACGTTCGCGAGAGTTTTGGCAACGATTACCCGCTGATCATTAACGGCAAATCAGTGGAAACGCGGGCCCGCATTGCTTCGCGGAATCCTGCGCAGCACAAGGAAATCCTGGGCATGGTGTCGTGCGCTTCGCCCGACCACGCCGAAAAGGCGGTCGCCGCAGCTCGCCGGGCCTGGGATGAATGGCGCAAAGTCCCCGCCGCTCACCGGGCGGAGTATCTGGAACTGATCGCCGCCGGACTGCGCAACCGCCGGTTTGAACTCTCCGCCTGGATCGTCCTGGAATGCGGCAAGCCCTGGGCCGAGGCCGATGGCGATGTGGCGGAAGCGATCGACTTCTGCGGCTACTACGCACGCTGCATGCGCGAGCTGGACTGTCCACAAAGCTGTGATTACCCCGGCGAAGAAAACTCGACCTGGTATCGGTCGCGAGGCGTCGCCGTGGTGATTGCCCCCTGGAACTTCCCCCTGGCCATCCTCGCAGGGATGACCGTGGCGGCAATTGTGACCGGGAACACGGTGGTCATGAAGCCAGCGGAACAGTCCTCCATTGTGGCCGCCAAGTTCATGGACGTCATTCAGGAAGCCGGGCTGCCCAATGGCGTGGTCAACTATCTGCCCGGCATTGGAGAAGAAGTTGGGCCCGCGCTCGTTGGCAGTCCGGATGTCGATCTGATTGCGTTCACCGGATCGCGCAAGGTGGGTCTGGAAATTAACAAGCTGGCTGCCGACACCGATCCGCGCCAACTTGGCGTGAAGAAGGTGATTGCCGAAATGGGCGGCAAGAATGCGATCATCGTCGATGAAGACGCCGACCTGGATGAGGCAGTGCAGGGAGTCATCCGCAGTGCCTTTGGGTACAGTGGCCAGAAGTGTTCGGCCTGTTCGCGTGCAATTGTTCTCGCCCCGGTCTTCGACAGTTTCACACAGCGTCTGAAAGCAGCCTGTGAAAGCCTGCAGATTGGCCCGGCCGAGGCTCCGGGAACCGATCTCGGGCCGGTGATCGACGAAGACGCAGTCAGCCGCATCAACGACTACATCGCGATTGGCAATGAAGAATGTGAAACGCTGGTAGCACGCGATGTTGGCGATCTGGCCCAACAGGGGCACTTTGTCGGTCCGCACGTGTTCATCAACGTGGATCCCGAGTCCCGTCTGGCTCAGCATGAAATCTTTGGCCCGGTCCTTGCCGTTCTGAAGGCCCGCAATCTGGAGCAGGCCCTGACGTTCGCCAACAGCACCGACTACGCCCTCACCGGAGGCATGTACAGTCGCAGCCCCGTCGCACTTGAAAAGGCGCGCCACGATTTTCTCGTGGGGAACCTGTACCTGAACAGAGAGATCACGGGTGCGATCGTCCAGCGTCATCCATTTGGTGGCTTCAACTTCTCGGGGATCGGTTCCAAGGCAGGGGGCCCAGACTATCTGCTGCAGTACCTGCTGCCTGTGAGCGTCAGCGAAAACACGCTCCGCCGCGGCTTCGCACCATCGGCGGATGCTGAGGCATAGCGGTTTCCGTGCACGATTCGTGAAGTTCGCCCCGCTGCGCTGCCGGGGAAATGCCGGTTCAGGTTCTGTACCCGCTTCTCCCGAGGTAGTATGATGCGAAAGCTCCCGGTACGGATGGTGTCCGGGAGCTGCGATCTGTGTTTCCCCCGCGCTGACGGAGCAACGTTATGTTTTGGCGAACTTCTTCGCTTATTCTTCCGGTACTGGCCCTGCTGAACATCGCTGTGGCAGCGGACGAGCCGCAGGCCCCCAAACCAGATACGATCGCGATCATCCGGCTGGATCGGCCCATTACCGACAAGCCGATGTCCGATGATCCGCTGTTCGGCACAGCCGCTCCGGAAGCACTTCGCGATCTGGTGCAGCGTTTCGAGAAGGCCGCGAAAGACCCCAAGGTCGCTGCTGTCGTCGTTCTGTGGGGGGAGAATGGACTGGGGCGGGGACTGGCTGAGGAACTGCTGCAGGCCTTTGAGAAGGTCAAAGCGAACAAGCCCATTTACGCTCATGCCGATTCCCTCACGACCGGTGGCTACACAGTCCTTTCCAACGCCAGCCGCCTGAGCGTTTCCCCAACGGGAGATGTCTGGGTGACCGGCATTTACGGCGAACAGCTGTATCTGCGCGGCCTGCTGGACCTGTTGAAGGTGCAGCCCGACTTCCTGACCTGCGGGGAGTACAAGAGCGCTGCCGAAACATTCATGCGAACCGGTCCTTCGGAAGCCGCTTCGGAGATGTACGGCTGGCTGTACGATGGCATCTTCGATGCGATGATTGCTCACATGGCTCATGGACGCAGTGTCGAGCCAGTAAAGGTTCGCGAATGGATCAAGCAAGGACTGTTCTCCTCCGAAGCGGCTCAGCAAAAGGGCCTTATCGATGCTGTTGAGACACGCGAAGACCTGACCGCCACGCTGAAGAAAGAGTTTGGAGCCGCAGTCAAATTCGATCACAAATACGGCAAAAAGTCGGGACCGGAAATTGACCTGAACAATCCCTTCGCCGCCTTGCAGCTGTGGGCACAAATCCTGGGCGCCGGTGAACCTCGCAAGTCGACCAAAGATGCAATTGCCGTTGTGCATATCGATGGATCAATCAACCTCGGCAACGAAAAAGTCTCGCTGATGGGCGGATCAGAAGGTGCCTACAGCGAACCGATCCGCAAAGCCCTCGACAAGGTTGCCGACGATCCGCGTGTGCGGGCCGTTGTGCTGCGGGTCAACTCTCCCGGTGGATCGGCCACTGCCAGCGAAATCATGGCCCAGGCCGCGCTGCGAGTGAAATCAAAGAAGCCGCTCGTCGTTTCCATGGGAGACGTCGCGGCCAGCGGGGGCTACTACGTTTCCTGTGAAGCCGACCGCATTTTCGCCAACGAATCGACCATTACCGGATCGATCGGAGTTGTTGGTGGAAAGCTGGCCACGGGGGCCATGTGGAAGCGGGTCGGAATCAATTTCCATCCGATTCAGCGCGGCGAGAAGTCGGGTGTCTTTGGCATGTCTGAGCCGTTTACGAAAGACGAACGAGAGGAACTGCAGGCCTGGATGGACGATGTCTACAAAGTCTTCAAGCAGCACGTACAAACGGGACGCGGCGAACACCTGACCAAACCGCTGGACGAAATGACCGGCGGACGCGTCTTTACCGGCAAACAGGCCCTGGAGCTGGGACTGGTGGATGAACTCGGATCACTGGAAGATGCCATCACCTATGCGGCCCAGCAGGCCAAGGTAGAGGACTACGAAATTCGCACCGTTCCGCGTGCAAAGAACATGTTTGAACAGCTGTTCGAGGATCTGGGGCAGCAAAAGTCGAACGATGA
>JAGQPW010000089.1:4275-8706 GCA_020426515.1 Planctomycetaceae bacterium
CATGATGCGTGATGCGGTCCAACAGCTGGACCAGTTGCGAGCCGGACAGGTGCTGATGACTTTGCCCGTGTTTCGAATTCAGGAAGGTCCTCTTTCCACACGTTAGTTCACCGCGGACTTCCGCCCCACAGTTGCGTTACCCACTGGCCGTGCCATGCTCGAAGGTTTGCCTCCCCTGGAACTGCTTGAAGCCACCCACGCCTTTCCGTGCCAATACACGTTCAAGGTGATTGGGAGGCCGGAGAACCATCTGATCGGGCGGGTCATCGCCGCAGTACGTCTGGAACTGGATGCCGATGCAGAACCTCCATTTTCCTCCCGGCATTCCTCGGGGGGAAAACACATCTCGATCACGATCGAACCGGTCCTGAATTCCGCCGAACAGGTCCTGGATGTGTACCGCCGCCTGCAGTCGCTGGAAGGCGTGCTGATGCTCTTGTGATGCCTCTTAAGTGAGTCATTTTCCGCAATTTATTCCCAAGAAACAGGTTGCAGATTCGAATCAGTGACTGCCCCCATGCCGTTTTCAGAATTTCGGGAATAACCCTCACGGTAATGGGATCAGTGAATCAGAGGGTGTTGATGGACCACCGATCGCACACGCTCACTGTCGAGATGCTCGTCACCGAGTACTACGAGGCGGTGTACCGATTTGCGTACCGGCTTTCCGGCTCGACAGTCGACGCGGATGATTTGACTCAACAGTCGTTCCTCGTGGCCTGTCGGAAACTGGAAAGTCTGCGCGATTCGGAACGTGCGAGGTCGTGGCTGTTCACGATCGTCCGCAACCTCTACCTGAAGTCCCGGCGGCCCGTCGATCAGGTCATGACCTCGCTCACTGATGCCGCTGAACCAGCTGCAGACTGGGATTGGGGAAGTGCCATCGACAGCGAGCGGCTGCAGCAGGCGCTCAACGAATTGCCGGAGACTTACCGAACGCCATTACTCCTGTACTACTTTGAAGACCTCCCGTACCGGGAGATTGCTGAAATCCTGAACACGCCGATCGGCACCGTCATGAGTCGACTCTCGCGTGGGAAGGAATATCTGCGAACCACCCTGAATTCCCCGGAAGAAGTCGGTCTGGTTTCCGACTCCTCCCACAACTGACACCCTTCTGTTTTCCCATGGACACCTGCCAAGAGGTGCAATCTCGCCTGGATCTCGCTCCGGCCTCGCAATCTGTCGCGAGTGCGGATGAGGCTCACCTGCGCAATTGCCCGACATGCCAGGCCGTGGTGTCCCGCCGTCAACATTTCGATGCGGCCGTTCGCCGCAGCCTGCAAAATGTTCCTGTTCCGACCGATCTGCGGTCACGGTTGCTGGCATCGGTCGGTGAGGTGACCGTCTCCCGCCCGGAAGACTCCCGCCGGTCGTCAACGCGTTCCCCATCGTGGCAAACCTGGCTGGCCACCTCGGCAATGCTGATGGCTGTCGCCTGTGGAGCCGCGTTCCTGCTGCTGCCGCAAGCGCCGCATCGTCTGGAATTCGCCGAGCTACAGGCCACACTGCAGCAGCAGTACGCGAAGCCGGCAGACTGGTCGTCGCTGCCTGCAGCCACCGGGCTCGCAACGTCCGAGATTGAGCGGGAACTGGCCCGACTGCGTTTAGCCAATCCCCATGGCATCAATCTCGATCAGAATCCAGCCGTCGATGCTGCCTTATTCAACTTCCGCCATCAGCGCTGGACGGGTGTCATTATTGCCATTCCCAACCGGTTACTCCACGGCGGCCCCACCGAGACAACTCCTCAGCTGTACTCGCAGCAGCGAACCTTTGCATGGCAGTCTCGCAGCGGGAACTGGACATACGTATGCTACGTTCATACTGGCCCGCCCGCAGGGCTGATGCAGTCGCTGTTTGGCGGACTGGCGTAATTCACCATCCCGTCCAATGTTCCGAGTTTTTGGCAATGTGCTTCTCAGATTCGTGAGAACCCTGCGGACAACTTGCAATCGTGTTCCAGGTTGCACAAAATCTGGACGATCTAGCTCCTCTATTTCACCGACAGCCGGGATAGCGACAGACCATGTCGATTGCACGTGCGGAAGAACTCAAGCGTGAACTCACCAACAAGTACGTTGTGGTGCAGGATAATATTCCCGAGCTGAAGCGGTTCCAGGGACTGACCGGAACGGTCAAGACCGTCAACATGAGTTGTCGGGCACTGGTGATGTTCGATGGCCCCGTCGATATTGGCTGGTATGACATCGATCCCACCTACCTCAAGGTGATCGACGAACCACTGCCCAAAAAGAAAGCCGCTGCGGCCCATGCCGCACCAGCGAAGCCGGCAGCAGCTCCCAAACCTGCTGCTGCAACCGGCGGAAAGAGCCCCCTCGAATTGGCCCGCCAGCAGGGTGCCGCCAAGGCCGATGGCGGTGGGAAGAAGCTCTCGCCGCTGGAACTGGCTCGACAGCAGGGAGCAGCCAAGACTGCAGATGCTGCCGGAGGAGAGAAGAAACTGTCTCCGCTGGAATTGGCTCGAATGCAGGGGGCGGCCAAGCCTGTTGCGGCACCAGCCCCCGAACCCGTGGCAGAAGCGGCCCCGGAACCTCCTGCTCCAGCACCAGTTGAAGAGGCTCCTGCATCGGCCGCAGCTCCGGCCGATGGCGCCCGTGCTGCCACGCCCGGATCGACAGCGGAAATCCTTGCCCTGGCACGCCAGCAGGGCCCGTTCAAAGGCTAGGTGACCTCGGTTGTCTGCTGATTCTGATCATTCTCCGTGGCACCATACGGCATTGCGAGTCCGCTATTGCGAGACCGATGCCATGGGCTTGCTGCACCACGGGAACTACATCAACTACTTCGAGCTGGCCCGCACCGAACTGTTCCGCGCCCAGGGGGGCGACTACCGGGGCATGGAAGAGCGAGGCTACTTCTTCGTCGTGGTCAAGGTCGAAGTCGAATACAAGCGTCCCGCGAGATTTGACGACGAACTGCGAATCTCCGTCCGAGTCGCCAAGCAGTCAGCCGCCAAGCTTGAACACGATTACGAAGTGTATCGCGGAGAGCAGCTCCTCACTCGCGGCCACACCATTCTGGCCTGCGTCGACAAGGACGGCCAGGTCCAGCGCATTACCGAAAGCATTCTCTACGGCAATTCGGGCGAGTGACGAAACGTCGACCAGAACTGTTGGCAAAAACTTCGTCGGTGAAGTCCGAAAAGTGGCCTGATTCCGGGCAATCGACTGCGCTGTAAGCCGCTTCCGTTTCCGCGAATGTGAACTCTTTTGCGATCGAAATTGTTGACAAACACCTCACGGTGACAGAGTATAAGAGTCAGATTCTGCCCGCATGTATCGGTGAAATGACTTCACCGGGGACGAATCACCAGGGAAGTGCCCTTCACCACATCCTCAAGGCAAGCCTGCGGTAGTTTCCGTCTGGCTGGTCCATATCCCCCAAGTGTATTGCCGAGAGAAATTCTCGGTTTCCTAACCTGGTTCCCTCCATGCCTGAGCGGTCCGTCCCATTGGTCGGCCTGATTGGAGGCATCGGCTCTGGTAAGAGCTCTGTTGCCGATGCCGCGGCTCTCGTTGTGCGCGCAGTGCGCCTTGATGCCGACGCCGTGGGACATCGAGCACTTCAGCAACCTTCCATTCAGCATCGGCTGCGTGAAGCCTTTGGCCCGGAAGTGTTCGACGCCGCAGGGCACATCAGTCGCCGTGCCCTGGCTGACCGCGTGTTCGGGACCGACGCCGATTCGCAGGCAAATCGCGAAACATTGAATTCCATCGTCCATCCCTGGATCCGCAGCCAGCACCTGGCCGCCATCCAGCAGCATACGGTTGCCGGCGATTGTGATGTCCTGTTGCTGGATGCCGCCGTCCTGCTCGAAGCGGGCTGGGGCGACGTGTGTGATGCCATCGTCTTCATCGATGCTCCGTTTGAGCAGCGATTGCAACGTGTTTCCAAGCGTGGCTGGGATGCCACGGAACTGGCCCGCAGGGAGGCGAGCCAACTCAGTCTCGATGAAAAGCGTTCACGAGCGGATTTCATCGTCGACAATTCGGGTTCTCTGGATGCCGCTGGCCGGCAGTTAGTCGAGTACCTGCAAAGTCACATCCTCGCTCAACCCGCAGTCTGTTCCTGATGCCACCCGTTCAGAGTGCATCAAATCGAATCCAATCCTGTCTCCCTCCCCGAAAATTCCATTCGAGGTCATCATGACCAAATCCACATCTCCCGCTGACGGTGCTTCCACGACGCGAGGCAATGGCGAAGCCGCCGAGGCCGCAATCTATGACCCGGCCGAGTCCCGCTACGAAGACGCCAAACACAACGAAATCAACATCGCTTCGCTGCAGCGAATGACGATGAAGGAACTCATCGAGGTCGCTCGCGAAGAAAAGATCGGCGATCACGCGGGCCTGAAGAAGCAGGACCTGATCTTCCGCATTCTCAAAGAACGCACCAAGCTGAATGGCT
>JAGQPW010000089.1:8805-11427 GCA_020426515.1 Planctomycetaceae bacterium
TGATGTTCGGCGAAGGGACGCTCGTAATCCTGCCGGATGGATTCGGCTTCCTCCGCAGTCCGGACTATCACTACCTCCCCTGTCCCGACGACATCTACCTTTCGCCCAGCCAGATCCTTCGCTTCGGACTGCGCACGGGAGCAACGGTCGCCGGAACCATTCGGCCGCCCAAGGAAAACGAGCGTTACTTCGCACTGCTGCGCGTCGAGGCCATCAACGAAGAAGACCCGAACAACCTGCCCGAAAAGGTTCCGTTCGACGATCTCACACCGTTGCACCCCAAGGACCGGCTCAAACTCTCCGCTGATCCGACCGAACTCAGCACACGCATTGTCGACATCGTGGCCCCCATCGGATTCGGACAACGCGGACTGATTGTCTCGCCTCCCCGGGCCGGGAAAACAGTGCTGCTGCAACGACTCGCCAAGGCGGTGATCACCAATCATCCGGATGTGTACGTCATCATGCTGCTGATTGACGAACGGCCGGAAGAAGTGACGGAAATGGAACGACAGGTCAAAGGCCCGAACTGCGAGGTCATCTCCAGCACGTTCGATGAGCCACCCAGCCGGCACATTCAGGTCTCCGAAATGGTCATCGAGAAGGCGAAGCGGATGGTGGAATACGGGCGCGATGTCGTCATCTTCCTCGATTCGATTACCCGCCTGGCCCGGGCATTCAACACCGAATGTCCAAACTCCGGCAAGATTCTGACGGGCGGTGTTGATGCCAATGCTCTGCAGCATCCCAAGCGATTCTTCGGAGCTGCCCGCTGTGTGGAAGAAGGAGGCAGTCTGACGATCATCGCCACGGCCCTCGTCGACACCGGCTCCAAGATGGACGAAGTGATCTTTGAAGAGTTCAAAGGCACGGGCAACACGGAACTGCACCTCGACCGCCGTATGGTCGAGAAGCGGATCTGGCCCGCCATCGACGTCAACAAGTCCGGCACCCGCCGCGAAGAACTGCTGATGGGTGAAGAAGAACTCAAGCGAGTCTGGATTCTCCGTCGCGTGCTCAACGATATGAACCCGGTCGAAGCGATGGAATTGCTGACGAACCGCATGCGCCGCACAAAAACAAACGATGAATTCCTGATGTCGATGAATCTGAGCTAAGCTGACTTCAACAGCGTACTGTCATTTCATCCACACTCACGACTTGAGGACCCGGCGTGGCCCACACAATTGCTGTCATTCTCGCTGCCGGCAAGAGCAAGCGGATGCAATCGGAAACCCCCAAGGTCCTGCATCAGGCCTGCAGTCGACCGATGGTGGAGTATGTACTTGATGCCGCCCGAGAAGCGGGAGCCGACCAACTCATCGTTGTTGTTGGTCACAAGGCCGACGAAGTCCGGGCCGCACTCCAGCATCACCCGGATGTCACGTTTGCACTGCAGGCCGAGCAGTTGGGAACGGGCCACGCGGTGATGTGCTGTGAAGATCAGCTCACCAGCCACAGCGGCCCGGTCCTGGTCCTCACTGGCGATACCCCGCTGCTGAGAGGCTCCTCGCTGCGTGGACTGCTGAATGAACTGCAGGCTCAACAGGCCGCGTGTGTGGTGGGAACTGCGAAGACCGAAAACAACTTCGGGCTGGGACGGATTGTTCGCAATGCCGATGGCGAATTCCTGCGAATTGTCGAGCAGAAAGATGCCACACCGGCCGAGCAGCAGATCCAGGAAATCAACACCGGCTGCTTTGCCTACGACTGCCAGCCCCTGCTGGCCGCCCTGCGAGAAGTGCGCCCCAACAACAGTCAGGGAGAGCTCTATCTCACCGACTGCGCTGAGATTCTCCGCAACCACGGCCACAAAGTCATGGCCGCCTGCAAGCTCGACATCGTCGAAGCGATGGGTGTGAACACGCAGGAACAGCTGGCGGAAGTTGAACAGGTCATGCAGCAACGAAACGCCTAAGTCCGCTGCTCGACGCCAATACACTGTCCGCCAGTTGACGTTTCGCGCGAGGCGACTGATACTCACGCAATCCCATCAACAAGGGTTGACGTGAAAGGTGCTGCATTGAGCCGCTTTCTAATGATGTGGGGCAGCCTGCTCGGGCTGTCACTCTGGGCGTTATCGGCCACGACACGCGGGGCCGAACCTCCGGATCTCATTCTCCATCACGGCCACATCGTTACGGTCGATGGCAACTTTTCCATTCAGGAAGCGATCGCAATACAGGGTGAGCAGATCACTGCGGTCGGCTCCAATGACATGATCCTGAAGCTTGCGGGGCCGGAGACAAAGCGGATCGATCTGGCGGGACAAACGGTCCTGCCTGGCCTGATCGACTCGCATGTTCATCCCACCGGAGCGGCCACGTATGAATTCGATCATCCGATTCCGGCCATGGAATCCATTGCCGATGTGCTGAGTTACGTGCAGGCTCGGGCCGAGGTTCTGGAGGACGGCGAGTGGATTCTCACGAGCCAGATTTTCATTACCAGGCTGCGTGACCAGCGTTTTCCCAATCGCCGAGAACTGGATCTGGTCGCCCCCAACAATCCCGTCTGTTTCCGCACCGGGCCCGATGCCGCATTGAATTCACTGGCCCTTCAACTCAATGGCATCGACAAGGACTTCCGCGAGCCGGAGGGAATGACCGGCAAAGTCGAACG
>JAGQPW010000089.1:11437-21593 GCA_020426515.1 Planctomycetaceae bacterium
AATTCACTGGCCCTTCAACTCAATGGCATCGACAAGGACTTCCGCGAGCCGGAGGGAATGACCGGCAAAGTCGAACGTGATCCCGAAACAGGCGAACCAACCGGCATCATTCGGAGTGCAGGACAGTTCATCAAGACCAAGTCCAGTGGACGCAGTCCCTCGCGCGAAGATCGACTCAACCAACTGCAAGAGCTGTTTGCCGACTACAACTCCGTCGGCATCACAAGCATCTCCGATCGAAACGCGAGCGATGGCAGCCTCGACCTGTATGCTGCGCTGCTCAAGGATGACAAGCTGACGTGCCGATTGTTCCTGTACTACGGAATCAATGGCGGTGCGAGTCTCGAAGAGACCGAGCAGCGCATTCTGAAAGCCCGCAACAGCGAGTGGCATGCCTACAACAATCGACTCTGGCTGCGGGGGGCCAAGTTCTTTCTCGACGGCGGCATGCTCACCGGCAGTGCCTTCATGAAGAAGCCATGGGGCGTCAGTGAGATCTACGGCATTTCTGACCCGGCCTATCGTGGTGTGCGGAATGTCGAGCCCGAGAAGGTGTACGAAATCTGCAAGCTGGCACTGGCCAATGAATTCCAGGTCACGGCCCATGCGGTGGGTGATGGAGCGGTTGAGACTCTCGTCGACACTTACGCCCGCATCGACCGGGATGACTTTCCCGTACGAGATTTGCGTCCCTGCGTGACGCATTGCAACTTCATGTCAGCCGAAGCAATCGACACCATGGCCCGCGTGGGGATCGTTGCCGACCTGCAGCCCGCCTGGCTGTGGCTCGATGGCCGCACTCTCACGCGGCAGTTTGGCGAGGACAGGCTGCAATGGTTCCAGCCGTATCGCACCCTGTTCGAAAAGCAGGTCATGGTCGGCGGCGGTTCGGACCATATGCAGCGTATTGGCAGTCTGCGGTCGGTGAATCCGTATAACCCGTTTCTGGGCATGTGGATCACACTTACACGGCAGCCTCGCTGGACGGAATCAGCACTGCATCCAGAACAGTGCATCACCCGCGAGCAGGCCATTCGCCTGTATACCATCAACAATGCCTGGCTGACCTTCGAGGAGCAACACAAAGGCTCGCTCGAACCCGGCAAGCTGGCCGACCTGATTGTCCTCGACCGCGATATCCTGACCTGCCCCGTGGACAAAGTCCGCGACATTCAGGTGCGGCAAACTTATCTCGGTGGCAAAGTCGTTTTCTCGCGAAAGGCTGAGTAGCTCATCCGTTCCCGTGGGGTATGACTTGTCCCCCTCACCCCCACGATCTGCCCGCACGATGGGCAAAGCTGATTGTGGGGGAGAGGCGTTATGCGAACGATTCATGCCCTCGTCAAAAATCGCTCGCCGCTACCGATTCGTCCGCAGCATCTTCTTGAAGTCTTCGAAGCGGCTTGTATTGGCAACATCTGCGGCAGTCAGTCCGGCCCGCCGGGCCTGAAACACGCCGTACTGCAGCACATCGAGACCGCCGGTGGAATGGGCATCGGTGTTGATGACAATGGGAATTCCCTGATCGCGGGCAGCAGCTGCCTGAATGTCATCCAGATCGAGCCGCGATGGATGCGCATTGATCTCCATGAACACCCCATAGTCTGACGCTGCTTTGAAGAGTTCCGCATAATCGATGTCCGCCCCCGGACGCTTGCCGACAATGCGGCCACTGGGATGCCCAATCGCACACACACTCGGATGCTTCACCGCGTTGAGCAGCCGCTCCATGATTTGCTGGCGAGGCTGCTTGAGCCCGTAATGCAGCACCGCGAGCACCCAGTCGGCTTCGGCGAGCACATCATCCGGCAGATCAAGCGTGGCATCTTCCAGAATGTCGCATTCGATCCCGCAGAGTATCTCGATGCCTGAAATCTCGTTGCGGACTTTCTCGATCGCTTTCCAGTGCGCTCGCAGCCTCTTGGCATCGAGACCATTGGCCATTGAGACGCGCTGAGAATGATCGGTGATGGCGATGTATTTCAATCCACGCTGCTTCGCCGCTTCAGCCATCTCGCGAATCGAGGCTGTCCCATCGGACGCCGTGGTGTGCATGTGCAGGTCGCCCTGAATGTCGCTGAGTTCCAGCAACACAGGGAGTTCATGAGCCTCGGCCCGCTCAACTTCGCCACGATTCTCACGCAGTTCGGGGGGAATCCACGGCAGCCCCAACGTTTCGTACACCTCTTCCTCAGTTCGCCCGGCGACATAATCGTCGCCGCGAAACAGACCGTATTCGTTGAGCTTCAGGCCACGTTCCTGAGCCCGACGACGCAGAACGATGCCGTGCTCCTTGGACCCGGTGAAGTACTGCAGGGCCGCTCCGTAGGATTCATCGGGCACGACACGTAAATCGGCCTCGAGACCATTGGTGAGCCGAACGCGCTGCTTCGTCTCGCCACGCTGCAGCACCTTGTCGACCAGCGGATGAGCAGCGAGTCGATCCATCACGGCGGCGGAGTCGGTGGCCGTCGTCAGCAGGTCGAGGTCGCCGCAGGTTTCCTTGCGTCGGCGACAACTCCCGGCCACGCTCGCTCGGGAAACAGACTTCAGTGATTGCAGATCCTCGATGAGTTCATCCGCTGCCGCCTTGGCATCGGCAATCGAGAATCGCTGGCCAAAGCTGGCGACCTGTGCAATGCCTTCAAGGATGATCTGTTCGGTTTTCTTCGCAAAACCCTTGAGCTTCGCGACTTGTCCCTGTTCTGCCGCCTGCTTGAGTTCGTCCAGCGTGGACACGTGCAGTTCGTGGAACAAGGCCGCTACTTTCTTCGGCCCCAGTCCCGGAATCCGCAGCATGTCGAGCACACCGTGAGGCACCTGCGAGCGTAGTTCCTCCAGTTGTGGAATGGTGCCGGTGCTCACCAGCGCGACAATCTTCTCCGACAGATCCTTGCCGATGCCCGAGATCTGCTGCAGCCGGGCCGGGCCTTCGGCGGCGAGATCGGCAATCGATTCCGCCTGATCTTCAATCACTCGCGCCCCGTTGCGGTACGCGCGAACCCGAAAGGAATTGGCCCCCTGAATTTCCAGCAGATCGCCGATTTCATCGAACGCGCGGGCAATGTCAATGTTCTGCATGCGGAGTAACCTGGAGTGGCGATCACGAATTTCACGAGCAACTGGCGGCACCGTACACCGCAATCGAAGTCGGCACAATTCCATCGGGCGAGCCGTTCGTATCACGATTCATTATGATCATGGGCCACGAGACTTGCCTCCCAACGCACCTGAACTTTGCGAGCCATCCCATGAAGACGCTCTCTGAATGTTTGTTCTCCTGCTTGCTGTTAGCCGCCACGGCCCAGGCCGAAGAGGGCTGGCGAAAGCATATGGTGTTCGAGGGAGAACATGCGAATGTCGCGGTCGCGGCTGACTTCACGGGCGATGGACTCGTGGATGTGATCGCCAACAGTGGCGGCAAGACTCGCCTGTTCGCCGCTCCCGACTGGAACATTACCCTCCTTGATGAAACGCCGGGGCACAATTTCATTCACGGGGAAAGCTGGGATATCGATGGCGATGGTGACGCCGACTTCGTCGGGGCTCGCTACAGCCCGGGGCTGATCGTGTGGCTGGAATGCCCTGATCAACCAACGGCAGGCCCGTGGAAGGCCCGAATCGTCGATGATCAGCTCAACGGCATTCACGGTGTGCTGAAAGGCGATGTCGACGGGGACGGCAAACTGGATCTGCTGGCCAACAGCGGTCAGCCAACCGGCCCCTTTGCCAACTCCGCCGCATGGCTCAAGGTGCCCGCCGATCCCCATTCTGCCGAACGCTGGGAACGTCACATTTTCTCACGCAGTGATTCGCCGGGACTGAGTCACTATCTCGGCTTCGGGGACATCAATGGCGATGGTCGACCGGACATTGCCATGGGGTCCAAGGGCGGCCCGCAAGATGAATCTGGTCTGGGGGAATGGTTCGCCTGGTGGGAAGCCCCAGCCGATCCGACACAGGTCTTTAAGAAACATGCCCTGCCCGGTCCGCATCCCGGGGCCACCAACATTCACCCCGCTGACATCAACGGCGATGGGAAGATCGACCTGCTCGCCTCGCGTGGTCATGGCCAGGGGCTGATCTGGTTCGAGAACCCGACGTGGAAAATCCACGATGTGAACACCGATCTGCTCTCCCCACATTGCCTGCAAGTGGCGGACTTTGATGGCGACGGTGACATGGATGCCGCAACCTGTGCTTACGACAGTCGGGCCGCCGCGTGGTTCGAAAATGACGGGAGCGGCAAGTTCACAACGCATGTCATCGATGCGGACCAATGTGCCTATGACATTCGCGCTGTCGATATGGATGGCGACTCCGACCTCGATCTGCTGATTGCCGGTCAGCTGAGCAAGAATGTCGTCTGGCTGGAAAACCCGCTCAAGTCGGGTTCCAAGACCAAGAAATCGCCATAACCACCAACGGCAACTCCAGTTGCAACCCACCTCCCACTCACCACCGGAGCAACTCCGCGCGAGTGTTTGGCACATTCCGGAATCAGCTGCGGGAAGGCTCTCGAGATCGGGAGAATCTGATGGGAGGTGCTTGATTTCCATCAAGAAACCTCCTAACATTCACGACATTGAGACTGAGTCTCAACTAAGTTCGCCTTCCCACTGAGTTCCCGCCATGTTCCCACTCGAAAGCCTTCGCTCTGGTGAAACCGGTCGAGTCGTTGATGTCGACGGTCAACTGGACCTCGTGCAACGCCTGCAGGAGCTCGGTTTGCGATTGGGAGCCACTGTGCAGATGTTGCGGTCTGGCTCTCCGCTCTTGATTGCAATTGATGGACAGCGTCTGTCATTTCGCCCCGATCAGCGGGCGATGGTTCTGGTTGAACCTGCAGTCTAGTCATTCGCCCTCCCCGCATTGCCTCTCGCTGGCCAGAGACTTCGCCGTGAACACCGCCGCCGTGATGACGCTCAATTCGCTGTCGATCGGAGAACGGGGCATCGTTTCCGAAATTGAAGGACACGATGCTGCAGCGATCCGGCTGATGGAGATGGGCATCATTGAGGGTGAGGAAATGGAGTTGATCGGGAAGGCTCCGTTGGGAGATCCGCTCGAGTTTTCGCTCCGAGGATACCGGCTGTCTCTGCGCAAGCAGGAAGCGGGTCGGGTCCGTATTGAACGTGCCCAGTAGCTCGACAGCAGCCCGGCATCGGAACACAACAACACCATGACGAATGCTGCCCCGCTGCACGCGGCCCTGATCGGTAATCCCAATACCGGCAAGAGCACCCTGTTCAACGCGCTCTCCGGTCTGAACGTCCGGACGGGCAACTTCCCGGGCGTTACCGTCGAGGCCAAGTTTGGCAAGACTCAGCACGACAATCGCACAATTCAGCTGATTGATCTGCCCGGGACGTACAGCCTCGCTCCACGGTCACTGGACGAGATGGTGGCGGTCGATGTGCTGCTGGGGCAGAAGGCCAACGTGCCGCATCCGCAGGTGATCGTGTGCGTAGTCGACGCTGGCAATCTCGAACGGAACCTGTACCTGTTCACTCAGCTGCTCGACCTGCACCTGCCGATTGTTCTGGTCCTCAATATGTGGGACACCGCACAAAATCGCGGAGCCAGTGTCGATCTCGACGAGCTGCGCAAACGATTGTCGGTTGAAGTGGTCACGACCATCGCCGCGAAAGGCGTGGGCATCGAGGATCTCAAAGCCGCCATCTGCCGAGCTGCGGATCGTGCTGCCGCTCCCTCAGTTCCTCGACCGGCAGCCGTTGATGCAGCGGTTCAGGCATTGCAGAAGCAGTTACCGGACGGAACAGCCGACTTCCTCGTCTATCGCGGGTTGATGGATGTTGATGGCGAAGCCGAGAAGCGTTTGGGACGAATTGCGGGCGGCAACTTCTCTGAACAATTGCGGTCCGCACGCGAAGAACTGACCAACGCAGGCATTCGCGTTCCCGCTGCCGAAACTCGCTGGCGGTACGACTGGATTCGTCAACTTCTGGCGGGTGTTGCCGTCGATACCGATCGACGCCAGAGGACCCCCAGCGACCGCATCGATAAGATTCTGACGCACCAGGTTGGAGGAGTGCTGGTATTCGCTCTGACGATGTTGCTGGTGTTTCAGGCCATCTACACCTGGGCCGGCCCACTGGTGGAGTTGATCGAAGGTTTACAAGCGTTCCTCGGCGAGACGGTCAGCAGCTTTGTTCCACCAGGCATCCTGCGTTCGTTGCTGGTTGATGGCGCACTTGCCGGAGTGGGCTCCGTTGTCGTCTTCCTGCCGCAGATTCTGTTGCTGTTCCTGTTCATCAGCATTCTCGAAGACTGCGGCTACATGGCCCGGGCTGCGTTTCTGGCGGACCGCATGATGGCTCCGCTGGGGCTCAACGGCCGCTCCTTTGTGCCGCTGATGTCCTCGTTCGCGTGCGCTGTTCCCGGCATTATGGCGACCCGCACCATCGAAAACTGGCGGGACCGCATGGTGACGATTCTGATCGCTCCGCTGATGAGTTGCTCCGCCCGCCTGCCGGTCTATGTGTTGCTCACCACCGCATTCATTCCTGATGAATTCCTGGGAGGCTGGCTCAGTCTGCGTGCGCTGGTGCTGTTCGGAATGCACCTTGTCGGTCTGGTGTTTGCAGTTCCCATTGCGTGGGTGTTGCGGAAGTGGTTCTTCCGTGGAGAGACCTCACTGTTTGTCATGGAAATGCCAACCTACAAGTGGCCTTCCCCCAAGGTCGTGCTGGGGCGTCTCAAAGAACAGGGGGGCGAGTTCCTGATGCAGGCTGGCACCCTGATTTTTTGCACGAGCGTGGTCGTTTGGGCTGCTGGTTACTTCCCTGAAGACCATACCGCTCAGCATGAAATCCAAGCCCAGATTGAGGCCGCACAGGCGAGTGAACCGGTTGAGGACGCTCGTCTCGCCGGTCTGCTCGCACAGCAACGTGTGATCAGTGGTCAGCTGATTGAACAAAGTTTCCTCGGCCGAATGGGACATGCCATTGCTCCAGCGCTCCGTCCACTGGGTTGGGACTGGAAGATTGGCGTCGCCGTGATCGCTTCGTTCCCGGCCCGAGAAGTGGTGATTGCCGCGATGGGAACGATTTATTCGCTCGGCGGCGAGGTCGATGAAGAAACGCCCGGACTGCAGGATGCGATGCGGTCCGCCAAGTGGCCGGATGGCCGCCCCATTTTCACGATTCCGGTCGCCCTTTCGATTATGGTGTTCTTCGCGCTCTGTTCGCAGTGTGCGGCCACACTGATGGTCATCAAACGGGAAACCAATTCCTGGCGCTGGCCGATCGTGACCTTCGTCTACATGACATTGCTCGCCTATGTTGCTGCCGGGGCGACGTATCAGATTGGCACCTGGATGAGCTAATCCCGGTCCTGCCGGAACTCGAAGCGCCACTGCATCGGGTCCGTCCAACAATTCGTGCAAACGAATCGATGCGCTGCGTTGCGCACAGGTGTCAAAACCGTTACTGCCGGATGATGCGGGAACGCGACGGCGCGGAATTGCGGGAAGATCGGACAAATTCCTCGTCGCGAAGCAAACGCGGAGTTAGCGTTGGGGTGATTGAGTGCCGTTTTCACTCCAACAGCCCGTATTCGCATGTCGCTCTTCAAGTCGTTCTGGAATCTGCTTTCGCCCCACACGAAAATTGTGGGCCGATTGTGTATTGCCCAGGCGGCCTGCCTGCTCCTGGGGCTCTGGATACGCGATCGCTTTGTCACTGCCGTTGCCGCATCGGCCATGGGCTCCATGGACTCGATGTCGCCACTTCTGCACGCGATGACATTCGTCTGGATTTGCGGCATGCAAAGCGCTGTGTGCTGGTTCATCCTGCAGCGCAGTCTCAAAGCTCAGCACGAACACATTCGCGACCAGCGCGCCGTCAGCCTGTCCGCAGCCCGCGAACTTGTCCGCACACGTGATGCGGTCATCTTTGGACTTGCCAAACTTTCCGAATCTCGCGATCCCGAAACCGGTCGGCATCTGGAGCGAATCAGCTTGTATTCCACCAAGCTGGCTTCCGCACTTCGAAACTATCCTCAATTCCGCCAGATCATCACGCCCGAATTCATTCGCACCATCGGAGTGAGTTCCGTGCTGCACGATATCGGCAAAGTGGGCGTCTCCGACTCCGTCTTGCTCAAACCCGGAAAGCTGACCGCCGCCGAACGGAGTCATATTCAGACGCACGCACGACTCGGTGCGGACTGCATTCGAGAGATCGAAGGGCAACTGGGCGATTCTGAGTTCCTCAAAATGGCCAAGGAAATCGCGCTGTCGCATCACGAATGGTGGGACGGCACCGGTTATCCACAAGGCATTTGCCAGGAAGAAATCCCTCTAACAGCCCGCATTGTGGCCATTGCCGATGTCTACGATGCCCTGTCGACACACCGCCCTTACAAGGACGCGTTCCCACACGAAGAATGTGTCGAATACATCTGCGATGGAGCTGGAACACATTTTGACCCATTCCTGGTTCAAGTCTTCATGCAGATCGAAGGGGACTTCCGCCTGATTGCGCGACGATTCGCCGCCAACTCTGCGAATCGTGGGCGTCTGACTCGCGCCGAAGAAGAGATCTTGACTGACATTCTCGAAGACGCCGAGCAGCAGCCCGCTGCCGAATGCGTTGTTGGCTAGTTACAGGTGCCCCCATGCTCAAACGCAATTCATCCAGCGAACGACAGCTGGAAATCATGCTCGTGCTCATCACTCTGGCGATGGCCAGCGTGCTGTACAGCATCGAAACGTCTCAGGTGGTCATCCTGAATCTCTTCTTCCTGCCGATCATCATGGCCGGATTTTTTCTCGGTCGATACCGCGCGGGCGTGCTCGCCTTCCTGTCCGTCATTTCCGCCACCATTGTCATCGCGCAAGATGTCTCTCGCTTCTCATTCAACCAGACCCCTCTGATGGTCATTCTGTCCATCATGATCTGGGGAGCTGTGCTCGGGATGGCTGCTCTACTGGTGGGAACATTGTGCGACGATCGCAATGCCCGCGCACTGGAAGCGCACGAAGCCCACGTCGGTGTCGTGGAAGTGTTGGCCCGCTACCTGCAATCAGCAGATTCACGACTGCATGATCAGGCCATGCGAATTGTGCAGTTGTGCGAACAGGTCGCCCAGCGCATGCGGCTCCCACGACGAGAAGTCGATGATCTGCGCGTAGCCGCCATGTTAATGGACGTCGAAAACATCGAAATCACGGCACGCGTGATTCGTAAGGCGGTGGGCCACATGGATGCCGAAGAGATCTCGCCTGCGACAATTCATGGAACCGAACTGGTGCAGTCATTGCGCAACGTTCTGTCGGGAGCCTCGCCTCTTATTCTGGGGCAGACTCAGACTGGCGAACTGCCCATGGCCGCCCGAGTCCTCAAGGTTGTTCGTACATTCGTGGAACTTGAGAACGTCTCCGGACCAGGGGAATCTGGCGCCGAATTCGCACTGGACGTGATGCGGCACGATCCGCAGGCCGACGAACTGGTTCTCGAAGTTCTCGAACACGTTCTCGATCAGGCCGATGCGGTACCGTCTCAAGAGCATCCACGAACGGTGACAGCCCAACTCGTTCCCTTGGGCTGAGTCGGTTTCGGTTCATCCAGCCTGAAAACCAAGCACCGTTTTCCGCAACTGATCGAGTTGAGCAAACAGCCTTGGCGCTTCGCTCAAGACCACCTGATTGGGTCCATCACTCAACGCTTTATCCGGATCGGGGTGTGTTTCGATGAACACTCCGTCACAACCACAACCGACAGCCGCGCGAGCCAGATAGGGCACCATCTCTCGAGCCCCTCCCGTTGTGGAGCCGCCAGGACGCTGCACGCTGTGCGTGGCGTCGAAGATGACGGGACACCCCATCGCCTGCATGATGGGGATGCACTGCATGTCGTTCACGAGGCGACCGTAGCCAAACGTGGTTCCACGTTCGGTCAGCAGGACATTTTCCATCCCGCTTTGCTCACACTTTCGCACGGCGTGAATGACATCTTCAGGAGCCACAAACTGTGGCTTCTTGATGTTGACCGTACTTCCATACTTCGCGGCGGCCTCAGCAGCAGAAACGACGAGATCGCTCTACCGGGCTCGCAATGCAGGAATTTGAAGAATGCCGCACACCTGCGCTGCCGGCTCCGCCTTCTCGGGAGTCTGAATGTCTGTCATGACC
>JAGQPW010000008.1:0-2428 GCA_020426515.1 Planctomycetaceae bacterium
TTTGGCGGCGGCTCTGCTCCCAAACCCGTCAATATTGAAGAACGCTTCACACTCCAGAACCGCGTTGGACAGGGGAGCATGTCGAAGGTCTGGAAGGCCATCGACAACAAAACCGGACAACCGGTCGCCCTCAAGGTCCTCGACCCTGCCAAACTGGCCCGACTGAACGCTCGGTTCGTGGGGATGAACAAACCGGACGAAGGCATCATCGCCACCGTTCTGGACCACCCAAACATCGTCCGCACTACGGAGCATGGAATCACCACCGACGGGGAACAATACCTCGTCATGGAGTTTCTGGAGGGAGTCAGCCTCGGTTTTCTCGTCGACGTCCAAAATGAGCGAATGAAGCTCAACTGCCTGAACTACTGCATCCAGCTGGGCGAAGGGCTCGACTACCTGCACCAGAACAGCTGGATTCATCGCGACCTGTGCCCCCGCAATGCCATCGTCACCGATGATGATGTCGTCAAGCTGATCGACTTCGGGCTGATGGTGCCAAACACTCCGGAGTTTCGCAAACCGGGCAACCGCACCGGAACGGCCAACTACATGGCCCCGGAACTGATCATGCGCCAGGCAACCGACGAACGGATCGACATCTTTTCGTATGGAGTGACCTGTTTTGAAATGTATGCCCGCCAACTTCCGTGGCCCGCTGCGGATACAATGGAAAGTGTACTCCAGCACGTGAACAAGGAACCGAAGGAGCTGCAGAAGCTGGTTCCGGATCTCGACGAACAGATTGCCAAGGCCATCATGATGGCCGTCGAACGCGAGCCGAACACCCGCTGGCGAACTGTCCGACGCATGCTGACAGAACTTTACTCCGCTGCTGAACGCCTCGGATTGATGGAATAAGTCCATTCGCGGAAAATTACGTTCCGAATCGTCTCCCGGCGGGCCGTCAGCAGACTCTGCCGGACCGACCGGCCCGAACGGTGACAAATTCAGACCCGGCTTGAGTCTGTTTCCTCACCCCGGATACTCTGTGGCGAGCGAGTCCTGCGCACATTGGGCGGGAATCGCAAACTTCACTCACCCAGAGGCGACACCAGAGGCATAACGGATGCCACGCGTTGCCCGACCTGTCAGGCGGGTGTTGAGTCAGGGAATTCGTTGCATGCATCAGAAACCGCCTGGGTCGAATCTCCCGGATGGCAATACCTCTGATTCCCGTCGTCAGGGTCCGACAACGTCCGCAAGCCAGACGTCCGCAGATGATGCGCATGCCGGCTGGATGCCGTCCATGCTGGCCCAGCTCACCCAGTGGGCCTGCATCAATCCACGCACCACACTGGCAATCGTGGCGATCCTGAGCATCGTGTGCCTGGGAATCACTGGCCGGTTTCTAACCTTCAAAACAAACCGCTCAGACCTCATCAACCCCCAGACCGCATTCCACCAGCGATGGCTGCGGTACGTGGAACTGTTTGGTGACCAGGGCGAAGTTCTGATCGTCATCGAAGGCCAGGACCGTCAAAGCATCGAAACGGCCATGGACAGCGTCGGCAGCGCACTCGAATCGCAGCCGGAGTTGTTCGACCGCGTCATGTATCGCTTTGATCCCGGTCTGCTGCAGAGTAAGGCGCTCCAGTATCTTCCACCCGCCGATCTGGAACACCTGATCGCTCAGTTGGAAATGTATGGTCCCATTCTCGACGGTCACTGGGACCGGGCCGGTCTGGAATCGTATGCTCAGCGGCTTGCAGGAGCCCTGTCGCAGGTTTCCAACTCGCCGCTGGCTACAGCGTCGGCCGGACCTGATCCGCTTCCTGCCGATGCCACCGCTGTCCCCGCTGAAGTACATGCGATCATTGAGCAGTCGCGGCTGCTTTGCCGCAGCCTGAATCAGTTCGCTCACGATCCACGGGCGTTTGAATCGCCATGGCCCAGTGCGCTGCCTCCCGCGATGGAAACGCAGGCCGATCACTTACAGGTGCGATACCAGATCAACGATGCGGGAACAATGGGCTTCGTGCTGGCAGTTCCATCGGGCACGCAAGACTTTTCCGGAGGCAACCATTCGTTGTCGCGGCTTCGCGAGATTGTGCGTGAATACGATGACAAACATCCCGAAGTCTCAATCGGGCTGACCGGAATCCCGGTGCTGGAAAGCGACGAAATGTTGCGGTCTCAGCAGGACATGGCCATGGCCTCGATCATTTCGTTCGTGGGTGTGGGACTCATTCTGCTGATTGGATTTCGTGGTTTTCGTCACCCTCTGTTGTCGTTGTTGACGCTCGCGATCGGCATCATCTGGTCGCTGGGATACACGACCATTGCAGTTGGGCACCTGAACATCCTGTCGGTTTCTTTTGCGGCAATTCTGATTGGTCTGGGAATCGACTTTGCGATTCACTACCTCGCCAAGTATTTGGAATTCAGGCACCACGACCTGGAATTGACCCCCGCGCTGATGGCAACG
>JAGQPW010000008.1:2525-31337 GCA_020426515.1 Planctomycetaceae bacterium
ACTTTGCGATTCACTACCTCGCCAAGTATTTGGAATTCAGGCACCACGACCTGGAATTGACCCCCGCGCTGATGGCAACGTCCAGCAGCGTCGGGACGGGAATCGTGACAGCAGCCGTGACTACGTCACTCGCCTTCCTGTGTGCCATGTTCACGCAGTTCCTGGGAGTCGCAGAACTCGGGATCATCGCTGGCGGCGGCATCCTGATTTGTGCTGCAACCACATTCCTCGTGCTGCCTGCCCTCGTTTCACTCTCCGATCGTTCCATCGAGCCTCGACGCTTACCCACACCGTTCGAAGGGCGACTCATCCGTTATCTGACCGGTCGTTTCCCGGCGATGGTCTGCCTGATCACGCTGGCAGCCATCATCGGAACCGGCCTGCAGGGATTTGAATGGTCGTCTGGCGAAGTCCATTCGCGGGTCAAGTACGATTCCAACCTGTTGAACCTGCAGGCGCGAGGGATTGATTCCGTTGAATTGCAGCATCGCCTGTTCGAGGAGTCGAACGGCTCGCTCTTGTATGCCGTCTCGCTTGCGGGCTCCCCCTATGAAGTCCGGCAACGCAAGGACCAGTTCCTGGAACTCCCGTCAGTGGGTCGTGTCGAGGAATTGGCCTCCTACCTGCCCAAGTATCCTCCCGCCGAAACCAAGCTGCTGATCCAGGCGATCCACGCGAGGCTCAGCCGTCTGTCGCGACTCCCCAGTGAGTATCCGCAACTGGACCCGAAAACAGTCGGCGCTGCGCTGGAGAACCTGTATCTGCAGATACGCGAGCGGAAAGAGCCCGAAGCCGTTGCCGCTGCCCACGACCTGGATGAATTCCTCGATCGACTCAACGCCCCTGAAGTTCCCGAAACGGTGGCCGTTGCCGGACAGATCGAACTCCTGGGCCGATACCAGCAAGCGATGTTGACCGCATTGCACGCACAGTTTTCCGCGCTGGCCAAGATCTCTGATCCCAATCCAATGACTCCAGCGGATCTCCCGCACGCATTGCGTTCGCGTTTCCTGAGCTCCAACGGCGACTGGCTGATCCGCGTTTATCCGCGAGAGCAGATCTGGGAAGAAGCTCCACTGGAAGAGTTTGTAACTGAAGTCCGCACCATCGATCCGGAAATCACTGGCACACCACTGCAAAACTATGAGGCGGCCCGACAGATTCGACACAGCTACTTCAATGCCTCAATCTACGCGTTGGCCGTCATCCTGCTGACACTCCTGATCGATGCGATGCACGGCATGCCACTGGTCGTTACCCTCGGGTCTCCGCTGGCCGTCCTTGGCTTTATGTGGACAACACTGGAAGGTGCACAGGATCTGCCCATTCGCAATCTGGTCATTGTGTACGTTGTCGTTGCTGTCATCGTGGCGGCCATCTTTGACTTCGTCAGTGTTCGCAACACATTCCTCGCACTGATGCCGCCCGTGCTGGGCTTGTTCCTGATGTTTGGCATCCTGGGACTCACGGGAATCGACCTCAACCCGGCGAATCTGATTGTGCTGCCGCTGATTCTCGGCATTGGAGTAGATGACGGCGTGCATGTGATTCACGATTACCGCATGCAGCGCGGCACGTACCGCACATCGCCCAGCACGATCAATGCCATTACGCTGACCTCGCTGACCTCAATGGTCGGATTCGGGAGCATGATGGTCTCCGCTCATCAGGGACTCGTCAGCCTGGGAATTGTGCTGGTCGTCGGCGTGGGAAGTTGTCTGTTCATTTCACTGGTCACGCTCCCGGCCCTGCTGACACTGGTCGGGGCACCTCATGGCGGTACCGAACCCGATGCGGCATCGTCGACAGCTGGCCCGATGGACCAATCCGGCGACAGCGCAAGCCCCCACGTACTCCCGCTGCGCCGCACCCGTGACTCCGCCTGAGCGGGCACTCTGGCCGGGCATTGTTTCTTTCCTATCGACCGCAGCATTCACGGCTGGTCACTGGTCGTAGCGGACAAAGCGGTAATAATCGTCGAGACTACGACGTATTCCCCAGCACACAGAGATTCATCGACGTGACAGTTCCCTACGATGCCCTGCTGTTTCTTTCCTTTGGTGGGCCAGAGAAGCGGGAAGATGTGATCCCGTTTCTGGAGAATGTGCTCCGAGGTCGGAACGTCCCCCGCGAGCGAATGCTGGAAGTCGCTGAGCACTATTATCACTTCGGCGGCGTCAGCCCGATCAATGCTCAGGTGCGCGAACTGATCGACGCCGTGACCACGGAACTTCGAGATCACGACATCCATCTCCCCATCTACTGGGGCAACCGCAACTGGACACCCTTCCTGAAGGACACAATGCAGGAAATGCAGCGGGCGGGTGTTCAGCGGTCGCTCGCCTTCTTTACCTCAGGATACAGCAGCTACTCAGGCTGCCGTCAGTACCGGGAAAACATTCTCGACGTCCAGGCGGAGCTCGGCGATTCCGCGCCTGTCGTCGAGAAACTCCGCATGTTCTACAACCATCCGGATTTCATCGCCGCCAATGCTGATCGCGTGAGAGACGCCGTACAGCAACTTCCGGAAGAAGCCCGCTCTTCGTTCCAGATTGCCTTCACCGCACACAGCATTCCCAACTCCATGGCCGGTGGATGCGACTACGAACAGCAATTGACGGAGACCTGTCGGCTGCTGGCTGAGGAACTCAGCATTCCAGCAGAACGCTGGAACCTCGTTTACCAGAGCCGCAGTGGACGTCCCGAAGATCCTTGGCTGGAACCCGACATTTTGGACCACATTCGCGTGTTGAAATCACGGGAAGTCACCGCACTCATCGTCGCGCCGATCGGCTTTCTCTCCGACCACATGGAAGTGTTGTTCGACCTCGATGAAGAAGCTGCACTCCTCTGCAAGGAACTGGGCATATCCATGTCCCGTGCGGGAACAGTCGGAACACATCCCCAGTTCGTGACCATGATCCGCAAGCTCATCCAGGAACGCCTCGATCCTGCACAGCCGCGTGAGGCCATCGGTCAGTTCGGCCCCAATTGGGACATCTGCCCCCAAGACTGTTGTCCAGCGCCGCGCCGACCCGGACGCCCCTCATCACCGGCGATAACATAGCCTCCCGAAACGTCACTGGGATTCGCATCGAAGGCGAATACCCTGCATTGGCCACGCTGTTCGCAGACCTAGTCCGCGCCGTGGATGAAGTTCTTCCAGTCCGCGTACTTACGGAAGCTGAGTTGACGGCTGAGCGTGGGATTTCGATGCGGCCGAGCGGGTGGACGCAACAATTTCATCCCCGCTTCAGTCGGCGTACGCCCTCCCTTGGTGACATTGCACTTCAGGCAGGCGCAGACAATGTTCTCCCACGTGTCCGGTCCACCGCGACTCTTCGGGAGTACGTGGTCCAGGCTGAGTCGGCTGGATGAATACCGCTTGCCACAATACTGACAGCGATGACCATCCCGCAGGAAGATGTTGCGGCGGTTAAACTTGACTGTATTGCGAGGCATCCGGTCATAGTCCAGCAGGCGAATGACACGTGGCACCTGGATTTCAAAGTTCACCGCGCGAATCCAGTCATCGTCGTCGCCTCGCTCGCCCAGCGCCGTCTTCAATTCACAGAGTTCCAGCCACGATTCAAAGCTGTAGTTCGCGTAATGACCGTTCTCCACGCTGATGACTTCTGCCTGTTCCTTGTACAGGAGGCAAAAGGCCCGACGCACAGAAATCACATGCACAGGCTGAAAGTTGCGATTCAATGCCAAGACGTTCGACTGCATCGCTCCGTGCGAGGATTGCGAAGGCAAGTCCTCATCGGGCGGCGTCTCGTGCAGATCTGATGATGGCACTGTAGAGACCATCGCAGCACTCTGACAAAAGTCGCATCATCAGTTACCGGATCCGCACGAAGCCAACGTGGCAACGTCACAGTTCTGTCCTCTCTGATGACTGGGAAAATAGTAGTCGTCGATTTGGGGAAAGACAATCCCGGCTCATGAAAGGTTCATTAAATCCCTCTGCAGTTGATCCGAGGGGGGATTGCTGGCGGCAAATCGCAGAGCCTGCCGATACTGGCCCTTCCTGCAGCCACAGCCACCGAATCACGTTGACCCTGGTAGGACTCTCCCCTTAAAAGTGGGACCCTGCCACGCCTTACCTTCCAGCCCGTCGAACCCGACCAGCGATGTTTCAATCCTCAGGACACCTGATCGCACTCTCGGCCTTATGGCTCCACGTTGTGGCCATTGCAGGCTGTGCCGATCCGGGTTCCGTTTCGACCAGCCCCAGAGCCGACGCCGAGCGAACCTCCATCCGACGAACAATCTCCGACACCACTGAGCCGCTTCGCAACTGGAAGTACGTGGTATTGCATCACACGGCAACAACAACCGGCGATGTCGACTCAATCGACAATGTCCACAAGCAGCGTCGCGATTCAAAAGGTCGTCCCTGGCGGGGCATTGGCTATCACTTTGTGATCGGAAATGGACAGGGCATGCCCGATGGAGCGGTGGAGGCGACATTTCGCTGGACCGATCAGCTCGATGGTGCACACGCCGGATCGCTGGCTTACAATCAACACGGAATTGGGATTTGCCTAGTTGGCAATTTCGAAGATGCTCCCCCCACACCGGCACAACTCCGCGCCACGTACTTGCTGATGCAGGAACTGGGCCACCAGTTTGCGTTGACCGAAGAGCAGATTCTCCGACATGGAGACTTGAAAGCAACGGCCTGTCCGGGCAGACTGTTTCCATACGCTGAACTTGTCCAGGCGTATTCCCATACTCAACCGCGCGTCGCCGAAACACCCGGGGCTCCCCACAAGGATCGTGTGTTGCCCGTCTCGGCAAAGTTCATCAAGGAAGGTTCCCATGTGGTCCCAATCCAATCGCCTCAGTCACCTCGCGACTGAGGCTGTCCAGGTCGCCACGCCGGTTGCTGATATCGCGGGACATGCTGGACTGTCCCGACAGCTGCTCCAGCAGCACCCGTTCGCTCTTGCTCTGCCCGAGAACTACGAACCAGGGTACGCCTACCCGCTCATCGTTTCGCTGCATGCGAACGGAGGCAGCGAGCAGCACATTCATGGCTGGTTGCCGCACATCAGTTCACAGAACTATGTGGGACTCGGACTCCGCGGCCCCAAACTCGACCGCTCCTGCATGCCGGGCCGATTCTGCTGGCCACAGCGACGGGCGAAGGCTCAGGAATCGTTGAATTCGGCCCTGGAAGAAATCCTTGAAGACTGGAGCGTACACCCGCACCGCATCCACCTGCTGGGCGAAGGCGCCGGTGCCAGTATCGCTCTCAAGCTTTGGATGCGCCGACCCGAACGCTTTGCCGGTGTGGTCTGCCTGCAACCGACTGCCGACTGGGCTGAGCAGTTGCCTCCACTTCCCGGAGACCTGTCCGGTCGACTGCTGTTTGGCGGACTGAATCTCGCCAACTCCGATACAATCGCCGCCCTCGATGGTCTGGGTGAAGCTGGCGTCGACCTGCAACTCATCGACGCCCCAACCACCGATCGACCCGCCGCAGGAAAAGCCATCGACCGTTGGATTATGGCAAATATCGGCACCGCAATTCTGTAGGAAATCGCCCGGGTGAAGTGATGAGTGAATCCGGCACGGGCTTGCCCACGTCGAGTTGAATTGGCAGAATCACTAACTCATCAATTGCCATTTCACCCTGCGTTGCCTGATGACCGACCCCACGCGCCCCGATGTCACCTCTGCGGAGACACACCGGCTGCGAGTTTGGGACGATCCTGGAGCGTGGCTGCTGGTCGTAGCCTGCGTTTCATTAGCTGGCCTGTTTGCGCCAGTGCTCTCAGCCGGACCTCTGGCGCTCGACGAACACGGCTCTTACTGGATGCTCGACTCCGTTGGGCCAGCCACCATCTACGAACGCTGCATGGAGTATGGGGCAGTCCCGCCACTCAACAGCTGGATGCAGTGGACGTCGCTCAAAATCCTTGGGAAGACTGAGTTCGCTCTGCGTGCTCCGCTGCTGGCCTGCTGCTTCGCAGCCTTGTACGCGGTCTATCTGATTGGAAAGCAGGTCGGTAATTCGCTCACTGGAGGAGTCGCGGCCTGCCTTCTGGC
This sequence comes from Planctomycetaceae bacterium, assembly GCA_020426515.1. Taxonomy (GTDB): domain Bacteria; phylum Planctomycetota; class Planctomycetia; order Planctomycetales; family Planctomycetaceae; genus JACKHO01. Next base: position 8,586 of record JAGQPW010000008.1, read on the forward strand.
CTGGAACCCCGGAGTCCTTGACGAGGTTCGCATTGCGCGATGCTATGGACTGGTAGTATTCCTGGCCTGCGGTCTGGTCCTGGCCACATTGAAATGGCGAAGCCGAATCAACAGCGTGTCACGCGGGCTGCTGTGGGGGCTATTCGCTCTTGCCTTGCCCTGGACTCACTACATGACCGCCCCGCTGGTCCTGATTAGCTGGTGGGTGATCGTGATCTCGGTCTTGCTGACGCCCGACTCTTCACGTCCGCGAGCCCTCATTCTGGGAATCTCAGCCATCCTGTTTGTTAGCTGTCTTCCGCTACTTCCCGCTTTGCAGCGGCTGCAAAGCTGGAGCCCCTTCCTCAACATGAATGCGTCAGAGAGGCCAGTGTGGGAGATCGTTTCCAGTTACTGGTGGTGCTCTCTTCCACTGGGAGGACTCGCCACAGTTCTTCTGACCTGGAAATCCAATCGCCGTCCAGAACATCAACCTCCCCCCGACAAGCTGTGGAGTCCTGCAGGTTGGATCCTTCTGGCCAGTTCTCTGCTACCACTGGTCGCCCTGGCGATCGGTGCTGTGGGCGACTATTCCAGTCTTGCCAACCCTCGTTACCTCACCGTATACGCCCCCGCTGGAGCAGTCTGGGGGGCACTTCTTCTCGCTCGCTCAGGGTCCTGGCGTGTTGCGGTCATAGGGATGCTGGTCACGATCGTGACCGCATGGATCAACGTTCCACATCGGCCCTGGCAACTCGTACGCCTGGGAGCGCCAGCTGAACAGCATTGGAAGGAACTCGGCTCGGTCATTGCGGAACATGGAGCAGCGGACGATCTCATTCTGGTCCAGGGAGGGCTGGTCGAATCATCACTGGTGCCACTCAAGCTAGATGACCCCTTGTTCCTGGAATATACGGCGTGTCGGATGAGTCGATTCTACGCTGATGCTCCACTCGAAAGAGTGGCCCTCCCGTTCTTCTGGAATGAGCAAACGCTCGCCGAGTTCGGTTCACTCGTTGAGGCCAGACACCCTTCAACGATCTGGATCGCGGCAGCAACGGACACCGATTTGAACCGGAATTCACTGGCAGGCGCTCAGGTCTTAACTGCCCGCATGGGGTATGACATCGTCGAGACGCAGTCATGGCCAACGGCTACTCTCATTAAACTGCACCGCTGAGGTGGCATCCGCAATGTCCATTGTGCCCGAATCGCGCAAGCAAATTCGAAGTCTATCACCATGAAAGCCACAAGTGGCCAAGACGATCCGGAATCGTCCAATCTGTATGCGATTGCTGTTCGACCGGGATCTGGTGATGACCGGAATTCTTCCCCCTGTCCCGTATGTAGTGAGACGCAAGGACGCGTGAATTTGACGGTGTGTAACGAGAGATGGGCCGTCTTGAACTGTATCAAGTGTGGAACGGGTCGCCTGGACCCGGCCCCGACGACGCATGAAATTGCCTCCTTCTACCCGCTCGACTATTACGGACGCGAAGGTTCGAAGTTTGAAGGCGCAGTCGAACTTCTTGTTCGTGCGATCGCCGCGCGCCAAGCCAGATTCCTATGCAAGAGGCTTCCTTCGGGAGGGCGAATTCTGGACGTCGGCTGTGGACGCGGAACACTGCTGGCAGCCGTTGCTGACCAGGGATTTGAGGCTCATGGAATGGAGATCTCTGCAGCAGCAGCCCATGGGGCGGACACCAGAGCAAACATCGTGATCGCTCCCGGATTGATTGAAGCCAAATACCCTGCCGAATTCTTTGACGAGATCGTTATCTGGCATGTCCTCGAACATCTGACCAATCCGCTTGAAGTCATCCGGGAATGCCACCGCCTCCTCAAGCCCGGCGGCCACCTCGTGGTGGCCGTCCCCAACTACTCCAGCTGGCAGTCGCGCTGGTCGCGAGAGAACTGGTTTCACCTCGATTTACCGAGACACCTGTTTCACTTCCCGATCAACGGATTGAAACAGATGGTGAGCAGATGCGAGTTCAAGGTACTGAGCGAACACCATTTCTCATTGCGGCAGAATCCGTTTGGCTGGATTCAAAGTTGGCAGAACCAGTTGTTGCCCGTTGAACGAAACTCATTGTACTGCTTGCTGCAGCGGGGAGAACGGCAGCGAGTGAGCTGGAGTCTGGGACTGATGCTCCGCATCTGCGCTGCAATCTTTTTGCTCCCGGCAGTCGCGATGAGCATCTTGGAAGCCTTCACTCGCAATGGCGGCACCGTTCATCTCGTCGCCAGAAAGCCCGAAGCCGCTCCATCTCACCGCGAATCGACTTAGTGGTTTGCATCGCCTGCACGTGGGCTCTCGCCGAACCGTGACAAGTTGACTTGCCTACTCCGGAGCAAGTTCAACCAACTCTCGAAACTTCATGTCGGAAAGTTCGACCTGCATTCCTGACAAACGTGCTTCGATAGCCAGGGGGACGATCGTTTCCGCAGCGGGCGCGAGCAGAATTCGATGTCCATTCAAGTACACCGCAAGCCTGGATCCCAGACGCAGAAAGCGGACGTTCCGTTTCTCACTGGAATCTGAAGTGAGTGACGAATCAAAGATCTGAACATCAGTTCGCATGTTGGCAAACTGCACTTCGAAAGACGAACTGTTGCTGAAGTGAATCTGAACGAGCTGCGGCGCCTGCAACGCCGCCGGACGCAGGTCCTCGGGGACTTGGGAAGACCAGATGCTGTACTTGATCGAGCTACTCGTAGCCCCCGATTCATCGACTGCGAAATCGGCCATTCGCATGCTGATTGAGGTGTCGAAACTCAAAACAGGCGCAGGTGGTTGAAAGAGCAGATAATTCACCTCGCCGGCTTCTGCTCTTAGTATCGACATTCCTTCACGCAGCAGAGGAGGCAGCCCGGTCTTGATGGAATGGAACGATGCGCCTTTCATCGTGGAAGAGAGGTCAATGGGCAACATTGCCTGCAGCTTGTGTTCGATTACCTCCTCCTGACTACTCTCGTCCAGATGAACTCGGGTCGCCCATTCCTCAGCCTTTGAGTATGCCGCGAGATCAACTTGTCTGCGGTACATACGCCCCTGAAATTCCAGGACCCGGCGAGCCAGAGCGAAATTCCCGTTGGCGAGTGCCGCTCGCAGAATCAGGATCGGATGAATCGTTGAGTCACGCTCGAATTGCTCGGCCAGGACATCCGCAAAATGCTGGGCAACCTCCGGACGGTTCTGAAGCAATGCAATTTCCAGTGCGAGCTGGTGGCTGAGTTCATCAGGTCGATAACCAGCCTCCAGGGACCGTTTCAGAGCGGTCTCGGCAAGATCCGAATCCTTTCCTCGCATGATCGCAGCCACGAGAAAGTCGCGATCAAATGCCTCGGATCGTTGACGTCCGCGAAGAAAGGCAAGTTCTGGCCGCCAGTAGAGTTCGTAGCTGACGCCCAACTTTTCTGTTTGAACGGACACGGTTCGGATCTCATTTGCCGCGGTCAAGTAGAACTGCAGTTGCTGTGACCGAATTCCGTTGAGTTTAGTACTTCCTCCCCAGATCACTTCCTGATCCACCGCAACCAGTACATCGCCAACATTCATGCCCAGCTGGTCTGCCACCATGCCGGAAGTTCGATTGGTAATGCGAACGCCGATCACGGGAGCCTTGGAATTCTCCAATACGCTCCAGTCCCCAATCTCGTTGAGGGCCTGATCACGTCGCTGAATGTAACTGTCCGGCTGAAGGACCGCTCGCAGTTGTGGCGACTGTGCGATGCAATCGGAGACCAGGACAAGCCCCATCAATGCCAGTATCACAAAACATGAAATCCGTAGAGACACGAATGCGATCTCCCGCTGCAAACGCTATATTCGAATGGATCACGATCAATTGAATTAGAAGTATACCCGTATTGAACTCTAAGCAACATGATTAAAGGGATGTTCAATGGCTTGGGATCGACTTCAGTGCATGGCATGGTCCTTACTGACAGGGCTGTTGATCGGCACGCATGCCGCAACGGTTGTCGGCGACGGGTTGCCCCTCGAGACGTTGCGACATTGCAAATCGGCCACCGCAATGGTCGACGTCGGGTTGGGCACAGGGAGCGCGTTTTGTGTTCGCGCAGATGGACTCTTTCTAACAAACTATCACGTCGTTGCCGCAGCTGATGCCGCGGAATTTATTCGGTTGATTGTTCATGCTGGCGAACCTGATCAACAGAGCCTGAAGGTTCGCGTCATCAGCGTGGATGAAATCAACGATCTGGCACTGATGCAAACACTGGAACCTCTTCAGCACGATGTCATACCGCTGGGTGATGTGGAGGATCTGCACGAGACTCAATCTGTCACGGTCTTGGGATATCCATTTGGCCGCCTGCTTTCGCTTGAACAGGGTGAAGCTCCCAGCGTCAGTGTCACCGTCAGCCAGATTAGCTCGCTACGCAAGCAGGCTGGAGTCTTAAGGTCGGTTCAACTGAATGGAGCGATTAACCCCGGGAATTCCGGAGGGCCTATCGTCGACGCCCAAGGACGATGCGTGGCGGTGGTGGTGGCAGGAATTCCTGGATCGGGAATCAGTCTGGCGACTCCAATCTCCTCAGTGCGAGCGTTTCTCGACAGACCGGGAGTCGTGATCGATCACCCGGTTTGTCAGTATGACCAGCGTGATCGTCCCCTGGAGTTTCGCATCGATATCATTCCATTTCACGCCGACAACACTCCCGACGCCGTGGAACTTGAGTTCGTTCACCCTGGGAAGCCGTTCCGAAAAGTTCAGGCGCAACGACAGGACTCGCAATTTGTCGCACGCATTGCCCCCGAAGAATCTCGGTCCGAGGAACGGCTGTATCTTGCGGCTCAGTGGGCTGAGAGGTCGGAATACGCCAGAATTCAGCCTGGTTCATTCCGCATGGGGCGTCTGGAGTTGAACTGGCTGGATGTACGCTTTCTGGAACAGCACCAGAACACATGGATTGCCACGCTGACCAATGGAAAGCGGCTGGCGGGCAAGATTTCCGGATGGGAAGTTCTGGTTAACGCGAACCAATTAACTTTCGATCCTGCTTCAGCGCTTCGACTCGACTTGTTCCTGGGAGATCCTGTTGTCGACGCTGCGACATACCGGGTGCGAGGGCTTCGACAAGGAAAACCGCTCTTCGAATTGCAGCGAATGGTGCATTACGAAAGTCTTCCAGCCTCGCTCGCAGTGGACCTGCTGCCCACAGGGAAAAATTCGGCGTCTGGAGACGATGTCCTCATTGAAAAACGTCGGCAGTTGCAACTTGCGCGGACGCAGTTGGAGTCAGAAGCTCGGGCGATGCTGGAACGTAAGGATTACTCACCGAACTGGATTCCACTTAAGCCAACCAGCATCGACATTCGTGGCGGGGGAGATGCCGCTGTTCAGGATGACCAGAGTGTCCAGATCAGCGGCGGAAAACCACACGATGATGTCTATACGGTGACAACGGAATTGCCGGAGAAGCTTTCCTCATTTTCTGGAGCCACATTGCAGATCTTGAGCCCAGGCAGCCGCAAGGAAGCCTCTGGTCCAATTTCCATTCGCCGTCTGGAAGTGTTTGGGCAAGCAGCGGGCTCGCAGGAGAAGCCACTGCGTTTCTCCCGCATTCGGGCGAGTGCGTTCCTCATGCCTGATCCGCAGAACATGACAGGTGTTCCTGCATACAACCTGACGGATGACGACCCTGACTCGGGATGGACGATTCGCACAAATATTCCACGAGCACTTGTTGTGGAATTCGATAAGGATTCGCTGCAAGAGCTGGGAGAAGTGCGTCAGCTAAAGTGGGTCATCACACAGCAGCAGGATCTTGCAATCGCCCGCTTTCGCCTGTGTGTCACCAAAGCGCAAACGCCGCTGCTGCCAGACTTCATGCCTCAGCCCTGGTTGAACTACATTCGAGATTGCCGCGAAGGAAAGCACCTCCCTTATGATGAATTCCTACTGGAACTCATGGCAGGCGGAGCCAACCCCTTACTTGAGATGGTCCAGGAAGTTCGCCGCCTCGGAGAAATTCCAGTTTCAGGGGGAGGAGAGTTGCGACAGACGCTCGCACGTATTCCAGATGAGTTTGCCCCTGCCTTGGATGAATTCGTCATTGAAGGCAACATCCCCGGTGCATCTCGCATGTTGATCTACCCGGATCATCTGCGCTGGATCTACGAAGAGGGACCGGTTCCCGGAAACCTCGACGACCGAGGGAGATTTGTATTAGTGAACGGGCAACGCTGGGATCTGGGAACGAACTTTCAGCGCAGCGGGTACTCCGAGGCGTTCCAACTCCAACTCGGGCCGGCGACCTGGCGAATCGCAGAACTGATGGTCGACGGAGGACCAAAGCCGGTCGAGAATGTGCCGCTGCGATATGAAGAACAGAGCGATCGGATCGTTTCAGCGCGTTTTTACAACGACAATCGTCCGCACCGTCCTTTTCGTATTCGACTGGTCAAGGAAAAAATTGGCCCTGATGACGCGACGGAGTTGCCACCAGAATTCTTACCGATCGCTGCGATCCTCTCCAAGGACCTCAATCACAGAGCGGCACAGGCCGCCGGAGTGCAGATAGACATTGCTCTCCGGCGCGAGCACGGATACCAGTTGGGGCCCATCCCACTAGGAACCAAGATCACTCTGCAATATGTCAAAGGTGTGTGGAGAAAGGATCCTCTCGAAAAGGAAGTCAGTCCTGATGATCCCGCCGTCTTGCCTGAGCAGCGCCGGTCCGTCTGTCTCGCCGCGACCAGTCGCATCACGGGAATTACAAGAATGCTCGAACTCATCCCACCGGATACGGCCAGGACGCCATTCGTCTGGACCGCCCCTTGCGACCTCGATCGCGTGGTGTTGCGAATGAATGATCCGGACAACCTGTACTACAACAATGCCGGCCAGGATGTCACCTACCATCTTCAGATGGAGTTCCCCGGACCGTAGTTCCACTGCAGGTGCCATACGCGCGACGCCTTCGCAGGCCGCGATGCCTTCATCGCGGCAGCAGGAGAAGCATGTTGAGCGACCGATTAATTTCTATCCTGCCCACCCTGCTGGTGTGATGTGAACAGGACACTCATTCCTTCATCGGAATGTTGACCAGGAAACCGGTCAATCGTCTTCCTGCTTGGCCGCAGCAATAATCTTGGCCTGCTCAGCACCCGGCACCATTTCGTAGTTGGAAAACTCCAGCGTGAACGAGCCCTGGCCGCCAGTCAGGCTGGAGAGGGCGCGGGCATAGGTCATCACCTCAGCCAATGGGGCTTTGGCATGCACCAGAGTCATACCACCCGGCTGTTCGTCCATCCCTTCCATACGGCCTCGGCGGGTGTTCAGGTCGCTGGTAATGTCGCCGATTTTGTCGTTGGGAATCGTGATCTCCAGCGACACCATCGGTTCCAGCAGTACCGGTTTGGCACTTCGAAACAGGTCACGAAAGCACAACGACCCCGCCATCTTAAACGCGGTCTCGTTACTGTCGACCGGATGATCTTTCCCGTAGTACAGCTCCACCACCACATCCTGAATCTGATTCCCCGCGAGCACTCCTTTGGACATGCGTTCGCGAACGCCCTTCTCAACAGCGGGGATGAACTGGTTGGGGACCGATCCGCCCGAGACGCGGTCAACAAAGCAGAAATTGAGCTCCGGATCGTAGTGGTAGCTGCGCAAACTCTCGAAGTTACTCTTCACGAAGTATTCCTCAGGCACCACATCCGGAGGGCATGGAGAGACTCGCAAATGCACTTCGGCAAACTGTCCTGAGCCGCCCGACTGCTTCTTGTGCCGATAGCTCCCTTCAGCCACGCCCATCACGGTTTCGCGATAAGGCACGTGCGGCAGGTGTGTGACAACGTCCACCTTTTCACGGGCATGCAGCCGCTGCTGCACAAGCTGCAAATGCAGCTCGCTCATGCCCTGAATCACCATTTCGTGCGTCTGCTCTTCGCGATGCACTTCAAACGTGGGATCTTCCTCTTCAATCTTGTGCAGCGCTCCAGAGATCTTCGCCTGGTCGGCCTGACTCTTGGGCTCAACCGCCAGTCCCACCATGGGACGGGGGAAGTGAATCTTCGGCAACTGCACACCATCCGCGCCCCAAGTGATCGTGTCACCCGTTCGCAGATCGTCGACTTTCACGGCGACCACAATATCACCGGGCCCCGCATCAGCCACGTGGTCGTGATTGGCCCCCTGCATTTCCATGAGCTGATGCAGCTTGATGTTTTTCCCGGTTCGTTCGAGATGCACGGTCTCATCTTTGTGCAACGACCCGGAGAAGATCCGCAGATAACTCATCCGCCCCACGAAAGGATCGATGCGCGTCTTGAAGACCTGAGCCACTAGCGGACCATCCGCCTTGCCGACCAGATCGAGAGGCTGCTGATCCCGCGTTGCATGCAACGGCAGATCCAGTGGAGATGGAGCAAAGGCTGCCAGACCGTCGAGCAGTTCGGTAATCCCGACATCGTTGCGGGCACTTACGCAAAACACCGGAATCAGCGTCCCAACCACGATTGCCTTGCGAATCGCAGCGGTAAGTTCTGCGGTGGTAAGCTGCTCCCCGTCCAGATAGCGCAGCATCAGTTCTTCATCCGCTTCAACTGCGGCATCGAGCAATTGCTGTTGGGCCTCATCCAGATCGTACGCTGCATCGGCAGGCACATTTGCGGGAGGTTCCACCACGCTGGCCACACCGTGGAGATCTTTTCCCAGTCCCAGAGGAATATTCATCAGCACGCACGCGGGGCCGAACTGTTCCCGCAGAGAGTACATGAGTTCTTCAAAGCGAACGTTGTCACCATCGCACTTATTGATCACGACCATCCGCGCGCGTCCCGCCTGTTCAGCAACTCGAAACGCCTTGCGGGAATTGAGTTCAACTCCGGATGGTGCACTCACTGTGATGACCGCTGTTTCCACGGCATGCATCGACCCCAGCACCTGGCCCACAAAGTCCGGCATGCCCGGGCAGTCGATGAGGTTGATGTATTTCCCGTTGTGTTCGACGTGACAGATTGTTGAGGCAATGGTGTGCTTGCGAGCCCGCTCATCGTCGTCGGTATCCAGAAAGCTGGTCCCGTCATCGGGTGAGCCGGCACGCGAATTCACCCCCTCTGTAAATAAAATGCGGTCGGCAAGAGTTGTCTTGCCGACCGCACCGTGACCTACGAGAACAATGTTGCGGACATCTCCCACCTGGTGCGTGCTCATGGCATCCTCCCGGTTCGAGTGCAGATCATCAACACGTGATCCGGCAGGTCGGAGTCGGTCTGCGGAAACGAACCACGCATCAGAACTTTCCGATATGGTACGGCAATGGCATGCCCAATGCCACTTTTGGCGGGAACGAATCTGACCGCATGCCATTTCTTCGAGGATTATGCTCCCGGAGGTTGACAGCCGATGCTCCGTCGAAGGGACTCAATGGCCACGAACAGCGTATCGCAGCTTTCCCAATTCCACTGCGGCGAACGGAATCAGCGACAGTCCCATAAGCAGCAAGACGTCCGCAACTCCCAGGCTGCTCACGCGGAACAGCTGACTGAACCAGGGGACAGTGACGACCAGAATCTGCAGGCAGCTACCTGCGACAATCGCTCCAAACAGGCGATAGTTGCTCCAAAACCCCATGCGAAACACTGACGTTTCAAAGGAGCGAACCGCGAGCACATAGAACAACTGGGACAGTGAAAGAACGCAAAACACAAGCGTGCGAGCGTGCGACAGACGTTCCTCGTATGTCACGTTCCCCGCAACATTCGATCTCAGCTCCACTGCAAACAGCACCAGGCAGACAGCCGCCATCAGCAATCCCACGACAATAATGCCACGGAGCCGTTCTCCTGTCAGGATGGATTCGTTTCGTGGCCGAGGCGGTTTCCGCATCACATTCGCTTCGGCGGGTTCGAATCCGAGTGCCAACGCGGGAAGCCCGTCAGTCACGAGATTGATCCACAGGATATGCACCGGCAGCAGCGGAATCGGCATCCCCAGCAGCAACGCACCGATCAGCACCAGCACTTCGCTGAAGTTGGCGGTCAGCAGATAGACCACGAACTTGCGAATGTTGTTATAGATCACCCGCCCTTCTTCCACAGCGGCAACGATCGTGGCGAAGTTGTCGTCCGCAAGAATCATGCTCGCCGCCTGCCGGGAGACGTCTGTCCCATTAATTCCCATCGCGACACCGATGTCCGCCTGTTTCAGCGCCGGGGCATCATTCACTCCATCGCCTGTCATCGCGACCGTGCGGTCCGCCTGCTGATGAGCTCGTACGATGCGAATTTTGTGCTGAGGCGTCACTCGGGCAAACACCGCGATCTGATCGAGCTGTTCGAACAACTCCTCATCAGACATTTGGTCCAGTTCGCTGCCTCGCACGACACGATCGCCCTCTTGCAGCAATTCCAGTTCCCGCGCGATTGACTCCGCGGTTCCCGGATGATCGCCGGTAATCATGATCGGTCGAATGCCCGCTTCCCGGCAGCGGCGTACAGCTTCTTTGGCTTCGGGGCGAATCGGGTCCACGATCCCCACCAGCCCCAGACAGGTCAAACCCACTTCGGCGGCTTCCGCATCACCATTCAACTGCCCATCCATGCCCGTTCGCTGGGCCAGCGCCAACACACGACTGCCAGACCGGGCCAATTCATCGGCCCGCCGCGACCACGCTTCACGTTGTTCGGGAGAGTCATTCGTACACAACGGGAGTACGCGATCAGACGCCCCTTTCACGAGCAGTCGATGAACTCCCTCTGGGGTGCGATTCAACGTCGCCATCCGTTTGCGCTCTGAGGAGAACGGAATCTCATCGACCCGAGGGTGGTCCGCTTTCCATTGAGCGATGTCCATCCCTTCATCACGTGCTCGCTTCACAATGGCCGCTTCTGTCGCCCCTCCCAACACGTCTCCAGAAGCCGTCAACTCAGCGTCGTTGCAAAGGACTCCCGCCTGCAGCAGCCTCTTCCGTCCTTCATCGGAGGCATCGACCGAATGCACTTCATTCACAGTCATGACGTTCTGCGTCAGGGTGCCGGTCTTGTCACTGCAGATCACATTCACGGCGCCCAGGGTTTCAACAGCCGTCAACTTCCGAATGATCGCATGACGCTGCGCCATCCGCCCGGACCCCAACGCCAGTGTGACGCTGATAATGGCTGGCAGTCCTTCGGGAATCGCGGCGACGGCCAGACTGACCGACGTCAGCAACATTTCACTGAACAAGTGCCGTGTCCAGTTTTCCCGAGGCTCTCGCTCTACGCCCAGAATGAACACCACGACCGCAACACAAATGACGGTCGCCGCCAGCACACGCCCCAGCCGCACCAGTTGCTGCTGCAGTGGAGTTTGCCGCGATTCGGTTGTCCCCAGCAGTTCGGCGATATGCCCCAGTTCCGTCTGCATTCCCGTCGCGGTCACAATGGCCGAGGCGTGACCGCGAATCACTGCGGTTCCCGAAAACAGCATGGAGGTCCGATCTCCCAGATCGCTCGAAGCGTTCACACTGGCCACGGCTTTGGTCACCGCCAGAGATTCTCCCGTGAGCGCGGACTCATCAACTTCCACATCGGCAGCACTCAACACGCGTGCATCGACCGGAACAATGTCACCACTCCGAAGCTCAATGACATCGCCGACCACGACATCCTGAGCCGGGATGTCGCACAGTTCGCCATTACGGCGCACGCGCGTATGTGGCTGAGACATTTTCTGCAGCGCCTGAATGGCTTCCTCCGCCCGCCATTCCTGCACGAAACCAATCCCCGCATTCACAACGACAATAATGGCAATCAGCAGTGCATCGATCCACTCTCCAATCACCACACTGATCAAAGCGGCGACCACCAGCAACCCGACCATCACATCCAGAAACTGCATCAAAAACAGTTGCCAGCGGTTCTTCGCGGCTGCCTCCCGAAGCTGGTTGCGGCCATTGCGTTCCAACCGGGCTGCCGACTCGCGTTGATCCAGTCCGTCTCGCAAATTCGTCTGTAACTGTTCCGCGACTTCTGCCGGGGTCAAGCTCCAGGGGGTCGATACTGTCATCGTCCGTACACCGCAAACAGGCTTCCCAACACGAGCAGGACCACGAGCAGCGCATCGGGTTCCAGCAACCACCATCGTTTCTCTGCGCGATACAGCAACCCGGCCACGACGACGGCCGTCACCAGAATCGCCGAAATCCCCGTAATGGCATGTGTCGGAGACACTGAAGAAAGTAGCGAAACAGGAGTGGCCAGGTCGATCACACCCAGCATGGCAATATTGAACGAGTTGCTGCCCAGAATGTTTCCAACCGCCATATCGACCGTGCCCAGACGAATGGCGGCAAATGTCGTGACCGCTTCTGGCAGCGACGTGATCAGCGCCACAAACACCGTTCCAAAGAATGTCGCGCCCAGTCCGGTTTGTTCTGCCAGCGATTCAGCACTGCTGGCCAGTGCGGGCCCGGCCATAAAGATGGCCGATGCCGCAACGAGGTATCCCGCTGCCGCCTTTTTCATCGACATTGGCGGTACTGTCGGCTCCGTTGCTGTCAGAGCCGCAGTGTAGTGCTGGTCCACGAAGATCAAACGGAGCGTCAACAGGTAGGCCGCAATGAGACACCAGCTTCCCATCCCCAGTCTCAGAAACACGACCTCGATCTCAAGCAGAATAAAAAACACCGCAATGGCCGTCAGCATGATGCTTGCAATGGCCGAGAGCGCATGCGCTGCGGCCAGCTTGGACAGCATTGTTCCACGGGTTCGTGTCGTGAGGTCCAGAATGGCGAGGATGAGCAAATTCAGCAGTGAACTGCCAATCAGCCCCCCCAGAGTGAGATCGTACGCTCCGAGACGCACGGCACTCCATCCGACCGAAAGCTCTGGCAGACTGGTGGCTCCGGCGAGCAAAACGAGCCCGGCCATCGAGCGGCCCATGCCCGTCGTTTCCGCGAGAGTGTCGGAGCATCGAGCCAACAGAACACCCGCGACGACAATGACAGCCGCAAGACTGCAAAATGTGACTGCCAATGCCAACATTGCTTTGCACCCTCCCCCGTGCCGGTTCGCCAGTGTTCACATCGGGCGCAAGTATACGGATCGACAGCCCCCTGCCCACCAACTGGTTGACAATCGCAGGGATTCCTCCACATGCACCGGAAAACACGGTAACTGTTCGGATTTCCACGAATACACTTGCACCGTGTTCATGAGTATATTATTCCTACTCTTTGACAAGAACTGTCTATATCTGCTGAGCGGGACGCTCGATTGTCTTACCAGGAGGAGTCCCACCATGTCTGATCGCCAGAAATTGACCCGCCGCCAGGAAGCGATCTATGAATTCCTGCGGGACAAAATTGTCAATCGCGGATACGGCCCGACCGTCCGTGAAATCGGCACCGAGTTCGGAATCAAGTCCCCCAATGGGGTGATGTGCCACCTGAAAGCACTTGAGAAAAAAGGCCTGATCCTGCGTGAGCAGAACATGTCCCGGGCCATTCAGCTGACCGATCCGCCACAGCGGATGTCGGCTCGCCTCCCGCTGGCCGGGCAGATTGCTGCCGGCTCCCCCACCCTGGCGATCGAAACAGCAGAACAACAGGATTTCACCAGCCTGTTCGACAACGAAGACCATTTCTGCCTGACCGTTCGCGGCGACTCGATGATCGAAGATCACATTGCCGATGGTGACTATGCCATCATTCGCAAGCAAAGCACCTGCCGGGAAGGGGAAATCGTCGCCGCCCTTGTTGATGGTGAGGATGCCACGTTGAAACGCTTCTATCGCGAACCGGGCCGCTATCGCCTGGAACCGGCGAATTCCTCAATGCTGCCGATCTACAGCACGAATGTGGAAATTCTGGGTGTGCTTGTCGGTGTGATTCGCCGCTACTGATTCGGCAGCAGCATCGAAAACTCCCGGGCAAACAGGCTTGCCAGCAACAGAAAGGCGCTGCACAGCAGGCCCATCAGAAACAGCGACACCGCCAGCCACGGTGTCGCCAGTCCCAGCCCACGGACCACAAGTTCTGACAGCGGGGCGGCGCAGAAGCACAGATTCGCCAGGACGGCGAATTCCAGCATCGAAAACAGGAATCGCTGGTCCGTCAGCCATTCTGGATGCAGAATATCAGCGGCCCCAACCCCCAGGACAAGCAAGAGCGCGTTGTACACCACGCGCATTCCTTCCCAGCGAAGCACGACTTCCACCAGGTCAATCGGTCCCAGAGCCAGTTCTTCCTCATCCATGGCTCGAATGTAATCCGCCGGTGGAACCAATTCCCAGCAGAATCATTTGATCAATCGACTGATCTGCTTGAATTCTGGCGTCCCGGCGACCTCACACCACTCGAACAGCACCGACTCGGTCGTCGTCAGCGTCGCTCCGGCGGCAGTGAGCCGATCAAGCGCGATCCGCCGATCCTGCTCCGACCGACTCGCAATGGCATCGGTCGCGAGATAGACGCGAAATCCGGCAGCGAGAAGATCGAAAGCCGTTTGCAGCACGCACACATGCGTCTCAATCCCGGCGAGCACGACCTGATCACGATCCGCAGGATCGGGGCAACTCTGCGACCAGTCCAATGCTTCCGCACAACTGAATCGGAGCTTGGCGGGACGATCGCCCAGCAATTCGACAAGCGGAGAAACGGTTGATCCCAGCTTCTCCGGGTATTGTTCCGTCGCTGAAACGGGCACCCCAAGAATCTGACTGCCTCGCAACAGCTGTTCACATCGCGCAGTCACCGACTCGGCATCCGGAATTACCGACAGCAGACGCTCCTGCATATCGATCACCAGCAACCGGCTCCGCTGCCGGTCGAGCAGTTCTGGACTCCGTCGCCACATCGCCTTCCCCTCTTCGTCGTGAACATCTCGTGGATACGCGGGGAGTGTATCTTCCGCCCCCCTCCGTTTGCGAATCGAAGCGAGGCTTGCTACATCAGGGGCTTCGAATGTGAGGCGGGAATTGCCCCCGGCCTCGCGACAACCTTGAGAGGCTCCGCATGATGTCACACTCCCGTCTCACATTGACCGCTTTGTGTCTGCTGCTCGCCGGATGCGGCACTCCAGCCTCGGAGACGATTCCTCCCGCTGCTGGTAACCCACCTGAGCCTGCTGCGAAAGCCGAAGCGGCCCCGATTGACGATGCCGCCACCGACAAGGTTCCATATGTCAATCCGCTCACGCCCGAAGAGCAGGCGGCTGGCTGGATCAACCTCTTCGATGGGCAATCGCTGTTCGGCTGGAAATCGAACAATGACGAAGTGAACTGGCACGTCGTCGAGGGAGCCATCACTTCCAACGAAGGACCGAAGGGTTTGCTGTTAACGAGCGTTCCCTATGCCGACTTTGAGTTGATCGCCGAATTCCAGATGGAGGCGGGAGGGAACAGCGGAATCTTCCTGAGGACTCCAGCGAACCCGACCGATCCTACGAAGGACTGTTACGAGCTGAATATCGTTGACGAACATCCATCGGGATTCCTCACCGGAAGTCTCGTGGGGCGGGTGAAGACGGAACAACCACTGACTGGCTCAGGTGACTGGAAAACCTTCCGAGTCATTGCCGAGGGACGCCACTTCCAGGTCTTTCTGGACGGCGAACAGGTTCTCGACTTCATGGATGAGACCGAGAACTTCCAGCCGTCCGGGCTGATTGGCCTGCAACGAAATGCAGGAGCGGTGTCCTTCCGCAATCTGCGTCTGAGGCCGCTGGGAATGACCGATCTGTTCAACGGTGAAGATCTATCCGGCTGGCGGATTGTGCCCGGTTCATTGAGTCACTTCACTGTCGAAGAGGGAACGATTCATGCCACCAACGGGGCCGGTTTTCTGGAAACAGAAAACACCTACGGCAACTTCATTTTCCAGAGTGATTCTCAGACACACGCCGCCGAGTTGAACAGCGGCTACTTCTTCCGTGCGATGCCCGGGACCGAAGAATCCCCTTCGAACGGTTACGAAGCCCAGATCCACAACGGCACGACCGACGGCGACCGACATCGTCCGAACAACGCCGGAACAGGAGCAATCTTCCGTCGCGTGGATGCCCGCTATGTCGTCGCCAACGACAACGAATGGAGCACAATGACACTCATCGCCAACGGACCGCAAATCGCCGTCTGGGTGAATGGGTATCAGGTTGTTGACTGGGAAGACACCCGCAAGCCCGATGAGAATCCCCGCCGCGGTCAACGTCTTGCCGCCGGTCACATCAGCCTGCAGGGGCACGACCCGACCACCGACATTTCCTTCCGCAATCTGAAAATTGCCGAACTCCCTGCGACGAACGCCGGTTCACCAGCTGCGCCTTAGGACGGCAATCCGCTGAGTGGCCCCAGGCCGACGGTCGTCGACTGCAACACGGGATAACGGTCAAGAGCGGTACGAATATCCTGCATGGAGATTTTCTGGAGCAGTGCCAGATCGTCTTCCACGCTGCGATACTCTTTGCGATACAGCCAGTTGCCGCCCAGCGAAGTCAGCCGTCCCATTGGACGTTCACTGCCAAGCACGACACGCGAGCTGACTTTCGTCCGTGCCCGTTCAAGCTCTTCCGGCGTCGGGCCACTGGTGTTGAAGTCGCGATAGATCGCCGTAATTCGTTGCAGGTTTTCCGCAACCAGATCGGGCGGACAACAGAGATAGGTCGACCAGGCCCCTGTCCCGTGGTAGTCGTTGTAGCTCAAGTCGGCTGACTCGGCGAATCCGGGGTCGACCAGTTCCCAATACAGCCGACCGCTCGCATCGTCCCCCAGCATCACGCCAATCAGGTCAGCCGCGAATCGATCCTCGCTCTCTGCTGATGGAGCCGGGGCCATCTGCATCACGTGTTGCTGGCGCAGTTCGGACTTCACCAGCCAGTCGCTGTGCGCCGATGGTTTCGCTTCAGGCACGCGCAAGGCCTCTCCACCCGAGGGCCAATCCCCGCAGTGCTTCTGGGCCAGTTGCAGCAGTTCCGACCAATCAATACGTCCGGCCGCCACCAGCAGAATTTTTCCCGCTCGATAGTGAGCGGCGTGATATGCCCGCATCTGTGCCGAAGTCAGTGCCGAGACGGATTCGGTCGAACCGAGAATGCTGTTTCCCAGTGGATGGCCAGCGAAATGAATGGACATCGCCTGTTCGTACAGGTGAAACGCCGGCATGTCCTGATACATGCCAATCTCTTCCAGAATGACCTGCTTCTCCATATCGAAGTCATCGTCGCGTAAACTCGGCCGAATCAGCGTGGCGAGCAGCTCAAATGTTTGCGGCAGGTACTCCGGCAGAATGGCGGCATAGTAGCTGGTCACCTCTTCGCCGGTGGAGGCGTTGTAGTTGGCCCCCACTTCGTCAAAGATGCGATTCACATCTTCGGCGGTGTAGCGGGCATCTCCCTTAAAGGCCATGTGCTCCAGGAAGTGACTCACTCCCGCAAGTTCCGGTGTCTCATCGCGCGACCCCGTCTGCACGAAGAAACCAACGGCAACGCTCTGAGCCAGCGGACTGGACTCCGCAATGATCGAGAGGCCATTGGGCAACTGGGCGTGTTGAAACATGCAGCTCAATCGTCATGCAGAGAGGTCGAAATGGAACGTCAGTACGATAGCGACTGGCGCCCCCCCATTCGATCTGGGGGGCGTAGTTTCCTGCGATTCCTGTCTGTTCACTGTAGAGTTTACCGTACCAGAGGCCGGTATTTGATGCGGTGTGGACGATCGGCATCGGCACCCAGCCGTTCACGGCGCTGGGCTTCGTACATCCGGTAGTTGCCTTCGAACCACGTCACCTGACTGTCCCCTTCGAACGCCAGGATGTGCGTGGCAATGCGGTCGAGGAACCAGCGGTCGTGGGACGTCACCACCGCACAGCCACCGAAGCTGGACAGCCCTTCCTCCAGCGAACGCAACGTTTCAACATCGAGATCGTTTGTCGGTTCGTCGAGCAGCAACAGATTGCCACCAGATCGCAGCAGTTTCGCCAGGTGCACGCGATTGCGTTCACCGCCGGACAGATCCCCCACGAACTTCTGCTGATCGCCTCCTTTGAACATGAATCGACCGCAATAGGCGCGCGCATGGATTTTGGCCTTGCCGACTTCAATCATGTCGTGGCCACCCGAAATCTCATCGTAGACCGACTTCTTGGGATCGAGGGCATCGCGTGACTGATCGACATAGGCAAGATCGACCGTCTCACCAATCCGCAGCGAGCCGCTGATTGGTTCCTGTTGCCCCATGATGATTTTGAACAGCGTCGTCTTACCGGCCCCGTTTGCTCCAATCACTCCCACAATACCGCCGGGAGGCAGATTAAAGTTCAGGTTCTCGAACAGCAGGCGATCGCCAAAGGCCATCGTCAGCTTCTCCGCCCGCACAACGAGATCGCCCAGCGGTCGAGTGACTGGAATGACAATTTCCGGACCATCTTCCCGATCTTCGTACTGCTGCGACACGAGTTCGTCGTAGCGGGCCATACGGGCCTTGTTCTTGGATGAGCGGGCCTTGGGCGACATCCGCACCCATTCCAGTTCTCGCTTGAGCGTTTTCTGACGCTTGTCTTCCTGCTTCTGCTCCACAGCCAGACGGGCCTGCTTCTGCTCCAGCCAGGCGGTGTAGTTTCCTTCGTAAGGGATACCGCGTCCGCGGTCGAGTTCGAGAATCCAGCCCGCCACGTTGTCGAGAAAGTATCGGTCGTGGGTAATGGCAACCACTGTTCCCGGAAAGTCGTCCAGAAATCGTTCCAGCCATTCAATCGATTCGGCATCAAGATGGTTGGTCGGTTCGTCCAGCAACAGGATGTCCGGATTCTGGAGCAGCAACTGGCATAGGGCAACCCGGCGTTTTTCACCGCCGGAGAGCACTTCCACTTTGGCATCCATCGGCGGCAGACGCATCGCATCGCAAGCGATTTCGAGTGTGCGATCGAGGTCCCATAGATTCAGGTGGTCAATCTTTTCCTGAACTTCGGCCTGTTCTTCCAGCAGTGCATTCATCTCGTCGTCGGAGATTTCTTCGCACAACTTCATGTTGATGTCGTTGTAGCGGTCCATAATCGCCTTGGATTCGGCGACCGCTTCGTGAATGCATTCTTCGACGGTCTTCTCGGGATCAAGCCGCGGCTCCTGCCGGAAGTAGCCAATCTTGATCCCCTTGGCAGGACGGACGGTCCCCATGTAGTCCTTGTCTTCGCCAGCCATGATCCGCAGCAGCGTACTCTTACCGGAGCCGTTACTTCCGATCACGCCAATCTTCGCGCCCGGGAAGAAGGCCAGCCAGATGTTTTCGAGAACTGCCTTGTCATCATAGATGCGCGTCAGTTCCTCGATGGTCATGATGTACTGCTGAGACATGAATCGACCGCACGTTGGATTGCTGCCGGAGGGAATGCCAAGTGAATTCGGACCACCAATGGTCCCGAGTGTTCGGCATCCGGCAAGGGGTAGAAGAGTGCGAGTCGTATCCGCTGTGACTGTGCAATTCAAGCCACGAATCACCCGATCGCCGACATCTCCCGGAACGCATCAGCATTCTGCAACACGTTGCCTGCGGGCCGCCGGGCTCTCTGTCGCTGTCCGGTGCGTGTTACTGGAGAGATGGTAACGGCTTATGCTATCGTGCTCACGATCGAAGGACTGGAATTCAACAGCAAGTGCACAGCGTCTCATGCAAGTGACCGACAAGAACTTTCTCGTAACTGGCTCCTCCCGTGGAATTGGCAAGGGCTGTGCCCTGGAACTCGCCCGCGCCGGGGCCAACATCGCCATCAACTACCGCTCCAGCCCCGACGACGCCGAACAGGTCGCCGAGGAAATCCGCCAACTGGGACGTAAGGCTCTCGTCCTGCATGGAGATGTGGCTGAACAGGAACAAGTGGAAGAACTGGTCCGCAAGACTGCTGAAGGCTTTGGCCGATTGGATGGATTCGTTTCCAATGCCGCCTACAGCGACCGCGAACTGATGGTCCATGCCGACATGGCAGGGTTCCGCCGGACCGTCGACGTCTCCATGTGGGGGGCGTTCTTCGGTGTGCGGGCCAGTGCGAAGCAGATGATCCAGCAGGGAGGCGGTGGAGCGATCGTTGTCGTCAGTTCGCCGCATGCGGTTATCCCCATTCCCACTGCCATGGCGTATAACATGGCCAAGGCGGCCATTGATCACATGGCACGGACTGCAGCCATCGAACTCGCCAAGCATCGCATTCGTGTGAACATCGTCCATCCCGGCTGGATTGACACCCCCGGCGAGCGCAAATTCTTTACCGAAGAACAACTCGAACAAGGTGCCGCTGGTATCCCCTGGGGTCGCATGGGCAAGCCCGAAGAAATCGGCAAACTGGTCACTTTCGTGATGAGCAGCGACTGCGACTACATGACCGGCAGCACGCTGCTGATGGATGGCGGGATCAGTCTGCCTTGGTGGTCAAAACGCGAAGAGGGCCAGCAGTAGTCACCGCAACAGTTCTCCAACCTGACAATACCTCAGCCTGATTGCAGGCTTCTCCACAACCACAAGGATCTCAACCATGAGCTTCGAACGGATTCTGCTGTCAACCGCCCTGCTGGGATGCGGCCTGATGCTGGGCTGCCCCGCGTCCAACGAATATAACGCGGTCCCTGACACCGGTGTCGCCAATGTCGACGAACACGCACACCACCACGATGCAGGCCCCCACGGCGGCCACATTCTCGAACTGGGTGAGTACCACGGCGAACTGGCCATGGGCGAAGACCGTATCGTCTCGCTCTACGTGCTGGGGGAAGATGCGAAATCTGCTGTTCCCGTGACGGGCGGCACAGTCACTCTGCACCTGGAAGTTGGCGACAACCATGTTGATGTGACACTGGCTCCCGCCCCGCTGGAAGGCGAAGCCGAAGGCGCCTCATCCCGCTTCAGTTCTACTGCCGACGCGATTCCCGAGTCCATTAAGGACATTGAAGGAATTCACGGCAAAGTTGAGCTGAAGGTTGGCGAGAAGGTTTCGTCTGCTGCCATTTCCCACGATCATGGGCATGGGCATGACCACGGCCACGATCACTAGGCTGCGATCTTGCTCGGTAGTTCCGTCGCTCGGGCAGCGGGTTGATCCACGGGAGACAACCCGCTGCTGTACATCATATCCCGGGGTCTCCACATGCATCCGCTGCTCATTCTGGCCATCGGCATTGCCTGCGTTCTGGGACTGATTCTCGTCCTGCGAGTGAATGCATTTCTTGCTCTGCTCACTTCGGCCATCGTGGTCAGCGTACTGGCTCCCGGCGGCTGGGACGAAAAAATGTCCCGCGTTGCCGATTCATTTGGCTCCTCGGCTGGCAACATCGCCATCGTCATCGCACTCGCCGCGATTATCGGCGAATGCATGATGGAAAGCGGAGCCGCCGACCGCATCGTGCAGGCCTTTCTGAATGTGCTCGGTCAAAAGCGCGCTTCATGGGCACTTATGGGAAGTGGCTTTGTGCTCGCCGTCCCGGTCTTTTTCGACACCGTCTTCTACCTGCTCGTTCCGCTTGCCCGGTCCCTGTTCCGCAAGACGGGCAAGAACTATCTGCTTTATATCCTCGCCATCGCGGCTGGCGGAGCAATCACCCACACGCTTGTTCCCCCCACGCCCGGTCCACTGATCATGGCCTCCACATTGGGAATCGATGTCGGCGTGATGATTCTTGTCGGCGGACTGGTCGCCATCCCGGCGGCCATCTCTGGACTGCTCATCGCCAATTGGTTCGATGTCAAATACGACATCCCATTTCGCGAAGCCGGTCTGGGTGATGCGGCCAGACCGGCCCCCACAACCGACGAAGGGAACCCCATGGAACTCCCTTCATTGGGCCTGGCCTTGTTGCCCGTGCTACTGCCGGTCCTGCTGATCTCTGCCAACACGGCCCTCTCGACCATGGCCAACGGCGAACATCGCGCGCGTCTGCAAGTGGCCCACATTCTCGACTGGGACGCTCTGCAGCGCGATCTCATTGGAGCCCCCACGGCAATTGGTAAACGAATTGAGACGGTGCTCCAGGCCCGAGACATCACGCTGCCCGTGTCAGATGGCCCTTGGACCAATGAGCAACGCAAGGAAGTCATCGTGGATCTCAACAAGGCGATGACCTCCAAGACGCCATTACTGTTTGACTATGCTTCCTTTGAGGGAGTCCTGCGGAGTCGCTGGAAGATCGAAGCCGATCTGCAACAGAAATCGACACCGGTCCTCCAGCGAGAAATGCTGTTGAACAATCTGCTGCAGAAGGACCTGAACGGCCTGCAGCCTCACGAACTTGAACGCACCAGCCGCATCCTGCTGGAAGTCTCCTTCCCCGGTGTCATTCAATTGCACGAATGGAATTCGGCCTTGCGCGATGCCGCGGGTGTCGCCGGGTTCTTCGGCAACGCCAACTTTGCCTTGCTGCTTTCGACGATTGCGGCGATGTACCTGCTGTATCGCCAGAAGCAGAAGACCCTCGTCGAATTGTCACAGGTGGTGGAAGCCTCGCTGATGAGCGCGGGCACAATCATCCTGATCACCGCTGCCGGGGGAGCCTTTGGAGCGATGTTGAAAGCGGCAGGAATCGGCGACTCCATTAAGGAGTCCTTCGCCGGATCGGGTGGCTCGGGAATGGTATTTCTGTTCCTGGGCTATGGCATCGCCGCCTTGATGAAAGTCGCCCAGGGGTCCAGCACCACAGCCATGATTGTGGTTTCCGGAATGCTGGCCGCGATGGTCGGCAGTCCCGAATCGCTCGGTTACCACCCCGTCTATCTGGCGACTGCCATCGGAGCCGGATCGCTGATGGGAAGCTGGATGAACGACAGTGGATTCTGGATCTTC